>NZ_QUFH01000009.1:0-146065 GCF_003478415.1 Clostridium sp. AF27-5AA | reverse complement strand
AGAAAAGCGGTTCCAACAATAGCAAAACCCTGCAAAAGCAGGGCTTTGTCTACAGTCTGCGCAGAGATAATTCTCTGTTCATTAATATAATACTATACAATAAGGAGATTGATTTTATGAAAGGCTTAATCAAGAAAGTTCGTGAGAACAAAAAAGGTTTCACACTGGCTGAGCTGTTGGTGGTTGTTGCAATCGTGGGCATCCTGGTTGCAATCTCGATTCCGGTATTTACGGCACAGCTGACCAAGGCTAGAATCGCTACGAATCAGGCCAATATGAGAGCGGCGAAAGCAGCAGCGGTAGCTCAGTATATGACGGATGAGATAGATAAGAATAGTGACGCCGCAATGATTTATGATTATGACTTAAAAACTGGTACAGCTACCTCAATCAAGGATGATGCGTCTATAGTAGCTGATGCGAATAAACAGGGTGATATTGAAGAAGAAAAGGGTAGCAAGCAGTATAAACAGATTAATGTAAAAATCGAACCGACGAAGACGAAAGACACTGACGTTATTAATGGTGCAAAAATTACAATATATGCAAAATAAAACCACATACGTGGAAAAAGGTTGCTGAGCATGTATGCGAGAACAGTAACGAAAAATGGATGGGGTTTCCCATCCATTTTTGCTAAATGCGCCTGCCAGAGCTTTCATTTGTGGTGGTACACCTGACTGCCAGGCGCATGAAGGTTTAGAAGTAACTGTTCACAGGTAGGAATTTTCTGAACTGAAAATTCCGTACGATACAGTTCTGGCAGCAGATTTTGCCGATTTGGAATGCGCAGCATCGGCAAAATCCCGTTGCTGGGCACACGTGTGTGAACAGTAACGTTTAGAATGAAAGTGATGTTCACATCATAAATTTTTCAGGATTGAAAAATCCATTCATTGTCAGATACATAAGCGTGACCTGCAACGCACGAATCAAAACAAAGTCAGCAGGTCATTTTGATAAAAAGTGGGTAAGCAAATGAAAAAGAACCAACACGGTTTTACACTGGCAGAGCTGCTGGTGGTGATAGCGATCGTAGGGATCCTGGCGGCGATCAGTATTCCGATTTTTACGGCACAGCGGAAAAAAGCGGTCATCGCAGCCAATCAGGCGAATGTCCGTGCGGCGAAGGCGGCGGCCGTGGCAATGCTGTATGGAAGCAAGGAAAGCCTGGAACGCTACGAGAACCAGCCGCAGAAGCAATACCGCTATTACCGATACAATGTAAAAGAGGGAAAGATTGTCTGTCAGGCAGAGGGAGAGAACGCGCACATTGAGTACGCACAGGGAAGTGGAACAAAGAAGGTAAATGACCTGGGGCAGGAATACCGGAAGACGGCGATGGAAGCCAAGACACCGTGTACAGATATTCTGGTTTACATCGGAAATCCGGCGGCTAATCCATATGCGAATACGTCTCCGCTTCAGACCGCTCCTTTCTATGAGGGAAATGAAGTTGGGGGAACCAGCCAGAATCCATTTGGTCCAAAGCCGGGATTTGGCGCCAAATAAAAGAAATGAAATTGGGCGTTTTAAGATAAAGATAGCGTTTTACATATCTTGGAAGATATAAAATATTGGGGATTTACAAACAGACAGAACATGGGTACGGACAGGAGATATTCCATTGATGCTGCATCAAACCACATTTTTAACAATTTACATTTTGATGATTACTTTTATTCTGGGCTGTGCGCTCGGAAGTTTTACAGACTGTCTGGCAGGGCGGATGTTAAACGGAACGTCCGTTTTGAAAGGGAGATCCCACTGTGATGCCTGCGGTCATGTGCTGGGAGTACTGGATTTGGTACCGCTTTTTTCACGGCTGTGCCTGCGGGGCAGGTGCCGTTATTGCGGAGCGAAGATCCCGGCGGAGGCATTCTGGACGGAACTTGTCTCAGGAATTGCATGCTGCCTGATTATGTACCGGTACGATGTCTCGGTGCTGGCACTGCGGGGAATTCTGCTATGGATGGTGCTTTTATGTCTGACACTCACAGATCTGCACGCGTGGATCATACCGGACCGGCTTCAGATAGCCGGAATCCTGATCTTTTTCGGCACGGCGCTGAGCTTACCGGAACCGGGAAGACAGATGATGCGGGGAGTTCTGACCGGTGCCGGACTGTCTGTCAGTATGCTGGCACTTTCCCTGCTGTTTGACCGCCTGACCGGAAAAGAAAGCCTGGGGGGCGGCGATGTAAAACTTTTTTTTGTGACGGGACTGTATATGCGTTCCGCCTGGGAGGTATTATTTTTCCTGATTCTCAGCTGTGTGCTGGGAATTGCAGGTTCTGTCATCAGTCGGAGGGAAAAAATTCCGTTCGGACCGGCGATTGCGGCGGCATGTTTTTGTATGCTGCTGTATGGAGATATATGGACACAATGGTATACAGGGCTCTTTTAAAGGGAGTGCAGAGATGAAGAATTGTTTAGGAATTGAGATTGGACATTACCGTATCAAGATTGCATATGCGGAAAAAGGCGAGCTTCGCGAATTTATCAGCGAGCGGGTCGAGGGGATCGACCGGAACGATATGCGTCAATATGCGGATTTAATAAAGGATTTGCTGAAGGAGTATGCGATCCGCTGCCGGAACGTCGTGTTTGTCATCCGGCAGGAGGATGTGTATGTGCGGCGCTTTGAGCTGCCGCTGATGACGGAGGAACAGCTCCGGCTGAATCTTCCATATGAGTTCCATGATTATATCGGAAACGAGATGGATAAGTACGTCTTTGATTATGCGATGATCTATGCGGATCAGGAAAAAATGGATTTGATTGGTGCGGCGTGTACGAAAGAGCTGTCGCAGCAATTTGAAAAACTGGCCAAGATGGCACACTTGAAATTGGTCGGTCTGGTTCCGGCCGTGCTGGGACTGGAATGGATTCTGGAATATGCAGAAGAGAGAATGGCGGATGAGAAGAAGGCTTTGGAGACAAAGCTGAATGCAGAACCTCATAAAAAGGAAGAAAAAGAGAACGCAGAGGGGGCAGAAAAATCGGAAACTGTGAAAGACTATGCGATTCTCGATCTGGGAACCCAAGCATTGCGGATCCATTTCTTTCGCCATGGGATCTATGATATTACCCGTACCATGGAGCCGGGCTGTGAGGAGATCGAGCAGATCCGTTTGGGAGATAAGAACAAGATGCAGGAACTGGGAATTGAGGTGGAGGAAGAAAACCGCGAGGAGACCGACAAAGAAAAGATGGCGGCTGTGCTGGAGGAGCAGTACCGGACCCGCGCCGTCCAGGTCATGCGAGTTTTGAACTTTTATAGCTTCAACAATGTGAATAATACGATCGACAGCCTCTATTATTGCGGCGGAGGCGCACGATACGGGGAATTGATTGATGCGCTGAAAGAAACGCTGGATCTGCCGGTGCGGAGTGTGGCGGAGCTTCTGCCGGAGGTCTCTTTGGATGAGGAAGACGAGTGGATCGACAGCCCACAGGCATACGGTGTATTACTTGCATAAGGAGGAAGAGCGGTGGCTGATTTAAAATCAATCGCGAATATGCAGATTGGCGGTCCGAAGTATCCGAAAAAACGGCGCATCAATCTGTATCAGAAGCAGGTTAAAAAAGGAAAGATAGCGGCAGAATTGGGTGTGTTTGTCGTATTTATGGGACTGGTTTATGGGTTTTCGCAGTTTGGCGTGGTGCGTCTTCTGAGAAAGGCAGACCAGGCGGAGGCAGTCTATGCGGCGACTGAGCAGCAGCTTTCGGCGCTTCAGAAGTCCAACGAGGTGTACAGTGAGGTTCAGGCGGAATACGCACATTATGGAAATGGGTACCTGAATGAGGAAGAGAGACAGCTTCCAGACCGGAGAAAGATGTTGGATTCGCTGAAATCACAGATTTTCCCGCTGACGGCCGTTTCGACGGTTTCGATCACCTCCGATCAGATGGCATTAGAGGGAAGAATTCCCAATGGTTCCTCCTTTCCGGAGCTGGTTCGCGATGCGGAGGCGGATCCGGATGCACGCTATGTGACGGCGTCTCTGGAAGAGACGGTTCAGAAAGAGGGGGAGGAGCGGGTTCTTGCGGCTTCCAAACCGGTGGGCGTGTCGATGACTGTATTTTTTAACGTACCAGAAGAGGACGGAGAAAAACAATGAATTCGTTAAAGAAATATATCTTATCAAGAACGCAGAAGATTGTACTGCTTCTGTTTGTAATCATATTGATCGCGGCGGGCTACTATGCCGGATTCTATCTTCCGGTGCAGAGGCGGATCCAGGCGGCGGATACGACGGATCTGGAGGCACAGATCCAGATGGAGCAGGTAAAGTCGAAGCAGATCCAGCAGATGAAGAAGGAGATAGAGGAAAATAAGGCATCCAATGCGCCGATGGTTCCGGCTTACAATCATTTTAAGGAAGAGACGGAAGAGCTGAACCGCATTTTTGCAGATGCGTATAATTTCAGCTTCCAGTATTCGGAACCGAAGGTGGATGGGATGCAGATCCGGCGTGCGATCAATCTTTCTTTCACGGCAGAGAGCTTTGATAAGGCGGTTTCGATGATCCATGAGGTGTTAGAGGGACCGTACCGCTGCCTGATTGAAGATCTGAGCATCGAAGATGATGAGGACGAGACAGAGGAAATGGATATCCGGAATCATCCGGTGAGCGTAACATTTCAGCTGACCTATTTTGAGACCCGATACGATGCGGAATCAGAAGAAGGTCTGGATCTGGAACCGGAGGAGACACAGGCACCGTCGGGACTGGCGAATGCGGATGTGTCGAACCTGCAGCGTTCGGACATTGAGACAGCGGCAGAGGCGGCGCTGGGAGAATAAAGCATGAAAAAAGCAGAGAACAGTGAAAAACACCCGGAAATCTGGAAGCGGGTTTTCAGCTGTATGAAAAATCAGGATGGCGCCAGCTTGATGGCGGCGCTCCTGTTTTTTGTGTTTTGCGGGGTAGGCGCGTCGATCATTCTGGCGTCCGCCTCTGCATCGGCTGGTAAGATCCGGAATCTTCCGGGAGAAGATCAGAAGCGGTATGCGGTGGACTCGGCGGCGATATTTCTGCGGGATGAACTGCAGAAGACGGAGAATATAGTCAAGATCAAGGAAGTGATCGTGCATGACAGCCGGGATGACGAGGAAGACGATGATTTCTACTGCTACTACGTCGGCAGCCGGAAAAACACGGATAATGAGGCGTCGTGGCAGAAGTTCTATGGAACGGATTCGGGTTTGTCAAGCCCGGAGAGTGGGAATAGCGCGATTCTCGATTCACTGATCGTGGATATTTATAGAAATAATGAGTATCGGAAGCTGGCAGACGGGGACGATGCGTCGGAGGAAGAAATGGCGTACAAAGATTTTACCCTGTCAGTGAAGAAAGACGGAATGAGCGGGAACACGATTGATCCGTTAAAGACCAGTGTACGTCTGTGGATGACGGATGATTATAAAATCAAGGCGGTTATCTCAGATACAGTAACGGCGGATGACAGGAAGGAAGAGCGGTGCGAGAAACGGCTGGAGCTGGAAGCAGCACATAGCTCCGAGCATAAGACGGTCACAGTACAGGGCGATGACGACGAATCGGATGACGACAAATCGGACGACGACGATTCCTACACGATCACGACGACGACCATCATTACGACGATCCGCTGGCAGAACGGAACAATAGAGAAGGAGCTGCTGCAGAATGATAAGTAGAATGAAATGGGCAGCTGGAAGAAAGCTGCGTGCCAATACGGGCGAGACACTGACAGAGGTACTGATATCGGTTCTTGTGATTGCACTGGGAATGACGATGTTTCTGAGTGCATTTCTGGCGTCCGGCAGGATGCTGCGGCAGGGCGAAGAGCAGATGGCGAGCTATTATGACAGCCGCAATCAGCTGGAGAACAACCGGACAGCGAAACAGGCGTCGGGCAGATATGTTCTGGAGCTGGAGGCATCTGGAACCGGCGGCATGAAGAAAAGCCTGGCGTCAAATGCCTACCAGACAGGCACACAGACGAATTACCGGACGGGACAGTATCCCATCGTGCTGTATGTGAGCCAGGCTGATTCGGATGCAGAAGAGGAAGAGGTAAACTTACAAGAGCTGCTTTACAGATACCGATAGAGGAGACAGAGATGGGACAGGAGAGATGTGAATGCCGCAGATGCAGAAATAGGCATTGCAGGCAGCAGAAACAGACGGCATCCAAGGGTCACCGGAAGCTCTTTTCAGTATGTCAGAAAAAACTCCGGTCACAGAACGGTATGACGCTGACGGAGCTTCTGGCGGCGATTGTGATTCTCGGTATGATCGGCACGGTGCTTGGAGGCGGCGTGATGATGGTAAAAAATGTTTACCAGAGGACGCAGGAACAGGCAGATGCAGAGCAGGCGCTGTCGCTCACGGCGCAGCTGATGACCGATGAATTTGCGAATGCGCTGGAAGTGAAAAATTCTGCCGGGACTTCCGCAACAGGAGAATTGGTAACACCTCTTTTGCGGAGTGGAAACAGCCACCTGTGGCTGCACTTCAGTGCGACAGACTGGTCTGGCACGGGCATTGAAAAATGGTATGGGGATTATACTTACGATGATGCGTATAATAAGATATCCTTGCTGACGCAGGCGGCGATTTCGGATGAATACTATACGGCATTTGACGGCTATACCTATTCGGAGGAGACAGCATGCTTTACGGTTCAAAATCTGGCGATCTACCGGAAAAAAGATACGATGGGAACTTCCCGGAAAGCGGTGGTAAAGCCGATTAACCTGACCGTGCGTGCAGTCAACCTGGATCAGAAATAAAATAAAAACTAACTGTTCAGCAGGTCTGCGCGTGACTGTGAAGGTACTGAACAGTTACAATAAAAAGAGGAACGAGGACAGATGGAGCAGAAGAGACAGAACAAACAGAAGAGAAGGGCGGCGTTTACACTGGCGGAATTTTTGACGGTGATTGCGATTGTCGGTATTCTTGCCAGTCTTTCTTTTGTTGCGGTGATTCATTACCAAAGAAAACTCCGCCGTCTGGAGATGGATCAGACGGCGAAGGAGATCTTTCTGGCGGCGCAGAATCATCTGACACTGGAGGTCTCCAGTGGGACGATTCCGCGTCTGCTCCATATGGAGGCACAGGGGGAATTTTCAGACGATCAAAAGCAGGCAAAGCTGGGAATTTCGGTAGATAATACAGTGCTGGCGGAGGAGAAAGAGGGAAATATCTACGGGGTTCTCTATGTGCCGGAAAAACAGGCAGGGCAGCCTGAATCGGAACAAGAAGAGTCTGGCGGTGAGATGGCGCTGGCATCTGCGAATGTGACCGAGGAGATCCGGCAGCGCCTTCTTCCGTTTGGATCGATTGATGAGACCGTCCGTGGAGACGGGAGCTATCTTATTTTCTATGATCCGGAGGCAGGACTGGTCCGCGAGGTGTGGTATTCGGATCATTATCAGTTTGTGCAGACGGATATCGGAAGCGAGGCACTTCTGGCGGCGGCGTCTGATGCCGGAAAACGGGAGCGGTTTACGGGAGCTAACTCCAATTATAAAGATCAGAAACTGCCGATCGGATATTACGCATCAGGAAATCTGGAAGTCCCGGAACTGCCGGTGGAGGAATTCGAGGCGCCGACAGTGAAACTGGTGAATGATGATATTTTATATGCGGAAATTGAGGATCCGAATAAAAATGAACATTCACTGAGTCTGTTTGTAAAGGGAGAAAAGAGCGGTACAACCGGATACATCGAGATCAATCCCCCGGGAACCAGCCCTTCGGCGCGTGTGGCGAAGGTGTCCGGAGCTTCGGGCAATTCGGATGGAACGTATCAGGTCATTCTGGATGATATAGCGACGCCAGCCGGCACGGGCACAAGTACAGGATTCAAATTTATGGATTTCAACCAGCCGGCACAGACGGATATGACATTTCAGCAGGATGAAAGAGGTTTTGCCTCCTTTATTCCGGGCGAAAATATCTTTGTGTACGCGCAGGTTTTCAACAATGAAGCGCTTTCGCAGGTTAAGACGAGCAATATAGAATCCGGCAGCAGCCTCTTTGCATCGATCAGTACGGACCGAAGCGCGGAGATTGGCAGCTTCCGCCATCTGGAAAATCTGGATGAGCGGGTTTCAGGCTGGGATCCGGATCAGCTGTACACTGGGGCGGTGACTACATCCAAAACGGTTACGGCGATGCAGAATAGTGATCTGACCTGGAAAGCGGGAGAAAACATTGCGGACGAGAGCGGTTACTGCGGACATGTGGCGAAGCTGCATACGGCATTTGGCTCGAATTTTTTGAATCAGAATGCGGAAACCATCTCGATTGCCTACCGGGTGACGGATCAAACGAATGCAGATCGGACGAACCCGACGGCACAGGCATATACCACGGAGGCGGGAAGCTATCTTCCGCTTAGTCTGCCGTATCCACTGGACTATCAGGGAAATACATACCGGATCGATGGTCTGCAGGTAGGAAAAACGGCGGGAAGTTCAATCACAGCAGTAGATGGGACGGGTGGACTGTTTGGAACGGTAACACAGGATATGAGTGTTAAAAACCTGCTGATCTGCCAGCCGGTGGTCCGGACGAAGGCGAGTGCAGGCGCTTTGATTGGTGCGGTGACGCCGGGAACGGATTCCCGGGGAACTACGAATCTGGCAACGGTGAAAATTAAAAATGTGCAGATTGAATATCCGCAGGTACAGGCAGAGCAGACCG
The DNA here is from genome assembly GCF_003478415.1 of Clostridium sp. AF27-5AA. NCBI lineage: Bacteria > Bacillati > Bacillota > Clostridia > Eubacteriales > Clostridiaceae > Clostridium > Clostridium sp. AF27-5AA. Next base: position 137,360 of record NZ_QUFH01000009.1, on the reverse strand, counting down.
GCGCTTCTGCCGGTGCGTTGGTGGGCACATTTGAGGGCGTCACTCTGACCGTCCAGGATGCACTGGTGGAGAACCATTTCCGTGATAAGCTGGGAAGCAGCACAGAAAAAGCGGCAGATCTGAAGCAGGAGGAAGAAAGCAAATACCGGATCCGCGCTTTAAAGGGAACGGCGGGCAGCCTGATCGGCACGGCAAAGGGGGAAATTTCTCTGACCGACAGCGCAGCGGCACTCTATGTGGAAGGCATGTACGCCGGCGGTCTGGTCGGAACTGTTGAGAAAGCATCAACTGCAGCCGCCGCAAGCGGTCCCACGGTGCAGATTCAGAGCTGTTATGTCGGCGGTCATACAGCAAACAAGAAGTTTGACACATCCCAGAAACCGGGGAATGGGGCAAATGCCAATGCAGCCTTTGAGAATCTTACCGGACGTTATAATGTAGCGGCATATACCGGCGGATTCGCAGGAGGTCTCGCCGCACAGCTTCCGGCAGACAGTCAGATAGCGAATACATATGTGTCGGCGTCGGTGTATTCGCCGACGGCTGAGGAAAAATCGGATGAAACGGAGGATGGAAGCGGAACGGCAGCGGATGAAACAGAGAATCCGGCGCTGAAAGCACCTGCGTTTGTTGCGTTCTATGATTATGCAAATAGAACGGATGGAATGCTGCCGTCGGAGACGAGCGGTACGGGAACAAACAAAAAATCAGTTTATCCGGGCTGTTATGCGTGCAGTAAGGTGAATGAGAAGTATGTGCTCGCATACGCAGAAGAACTTTCAGAACTGTTTGGTGCTGAGGGAACGGGTGCAGACAGCAAGAATACATATCCCTATGATCCAGAATTAAAGAAAGCAGAGATACCGATTTATCCCATGCCGACGATCCAGAAGGTAGCGGAAAAACTTGCTGCGCAGAACGTATCAAAGGGATTGTCCTGGTTTCTGAATAACCATGTCGGGGACTGGGACAAGGAAGAGAACGAAGAGGCGCTGCATACTGGAAACAGGCTGTATATCGATTATGTCTCTCCGTCTCCGCTTGAAGAAAATCAGAGAATACATCTGATATTTTCGATTACCGGCGAATTGAGCCATAAAACGATGTGGTATGTTCTCCAAGTCAATACTGGTGATTTGCAGGAAGATACTCTGAGAAAGGGATCGAAATTTTGCTTTGTAGATACGGAAAGGAAAGCTGCCAGCTGTGCAGAAAATGAGGAAAATGGCAATTGGAACGGCTTTGATGAAAAAAACAGGGTAAATCGTTTTGAAATAGGCAAAACGAAAGATAAAAAGTTGAAATTGCGTTTCTATCTGGATGATTTATCACGTGAGGGTGGAAATTTCTGTAGTCTGGGTACCTGGGGAGGTTATCAGCCGGGCGGTTACATAAATGGAGAAAATGTTATCGTAAAATTGAGCGAGGATGGCTATCCGCCGACAGAAAATACAAAGCTCTCATACAAGTTCAACAGCTGCTTTGCCGATGTAATTGAACGAAATGGTGATGGAACGGATACCTATACGGTTAAGGTCGCCAATGGACGTCATCTGCAGAATCTGAATTTCTGCGGAGAAGGCTATGGTGGTTTAAAGATCACACGGGTCATTCAGACCGATAATATTCTCTGGCAGGAGGATGATTCGATTACCTCACAGACGGAAGCGTATTGTAAAGAGGTGAAAGATGCATACGGAAAGATGACGATCTACAGTCCGGGAAATTCCAAGTATGAAGGTGGAAGTTTCTGGCCGATTAACAACCCGGATATTATCTCTTATGATGCGGAGGTGGATGAGAAAGAAAAAGCAAAACTGGGTGAATGTTATACGATTGCAGGCTTAAAGATAACTCCTGTTGCCTGGAATGGTGCGGCTTTATTTCAGAAGACGGATCATCTGACGATATCAAACTTGAATCTGAAGGATCCGGACATTTCCTGTCAGGGGCAGAATACAGCAGGGCTGGTGGCGCAGGCAGGCACTTCGGCGGACAGCTATCTAACGATTAAAAATATCCATATATATGGAGAAGAATCCCGGATTTCTGGAACGCTGGCAACAGGCGCGGTGGTTGGAAGCACGAATAATGGCAGTCTGACACTTGAACATGTAGTTGTAGATGCACCGACGCTGCAAATAAGCGGAGGAAAAACCGGAGGCTTGATCGGGGAAGCAAAAGTAAGTGATTTAGTGATGAATCACGTATATGTTTCAGGAAAAAATGCACGGATACAGGGAACCGATGCTAGCGGAGGTCTGGTCGGCTTTGCCGAGAGCTCTGGTCAGATGAAGCTGCAAAACAGTTTCTTCTCTGGGTATGTGGATACAATTGGAACCGCTGGAGGTTTGTATGGATATCTGAAAAACAACCAGAATGGCGGAACTGCCGGGAAAGAATTCAGCATTGAAAACAGTTATGTCGGCGGACGGAACCGCCCTTACGGTTATACGGAAAGTGGTGCGAAGATGCTGTCAGATAGAAAAAATGTGTCAGGCGGCTGGTGTGCCGGAGGTCTGGTGGGATGGATGGATGGTCCGATTTCGGTAATACGGAGTTTCAGTGCAGCGGATGTGTGTGGAAAAACATATGATGCCATCGCAGGCGGTTTGTTTGGAAAATATGATTCTGCAAAACTGGTTCTTTCGAACTGCTATACAACAGGAAGTGTGAAAGCGGCTGGAACCTCAAGGTTCCTTGGATACTATATTGGTCAGTTGAACAATACCTGGTGGTGGGGACCAGGAGCCCAGCTGGAAGCTGGCATTCTTTCGGTTCCGGAAGAATGCTGGTATCTGCCAAAGTTAAGCGACGCAATCATCGGCGCACCTTATGTGGACAGCAGCTCTGTAAAGGACAGCTATTCCAGTATTACTAGGACGAGTGCCGCTGACCTGTCCTCCAAAACAGGCACAAATGGCGTTGATCAGACGATTGTAATAGATGATTCTCTGCAAGGAAAAGCATATCCATATCCAATTTGGACGATCTACGAACCAGCAGCCGGGCAGACCGCTACACGCCTGTATGTAGGCGACTGGGAAGAATAAAAAATAGAAAACGATTAAAACTGGAAACAGGCGCTATTCTACATATCGGGCGGAACCATCAAATTTTTGTCCGGCAGGCAGGATAGCGCTTGTTTTTATCTCAGTCGAGAAGACTCCCACCTCTTCAGGTGGTGAGTAATAGAAAATTTGTCTCAGTGGAAGCCTTGTCTCCGACTGAGATAAACGCTCCGCGAGGATGCGCAGTGATTCTGTAAAGAATATGTCAGCTTCGCTGACCAGAATCACGCGCCAAGTCTCACGGACGTTCGACTTGAAAAAAATGCCGGATGGGCAATCAGCGAAATTCTCCAATTCCCTGATGTAAATGCAGACAAAATATGGTATGATATAAGGTACGAGATTTCGAACCGACGGAACTGTGGGAAGACAAAGCAGTTACCGGGACAGGATAATGAAACGGCAGGTGATAGGAATGAAAGAGAGAATTAACCGGCTGGCGAAGGGAATCATCGATTCGGAACAGCCGAAGATGACCTGGTCGCCTGAAAAGATAGACGAGACGCTGCGGATGAATACCCTGATGCAGAGAAATTTATGGATCGGGAGCGAAAATGGATTAAGTGTGAAGGGATTTGTGTATTCCTCGAACCTGCGGGTGCGGATTCCAGGGGATAACAATTCGTTTGGCGGACTCCGGTGCCGGATCGTATATGAAGTGGACACTTCGTTCCTGACGGCAGGCGACACGATCACGGGTTCTTTTTATCTGGTGACAAACTGCGGGGAAGAGGAGATTCCGTATGAGTTTCATGTCGAGGTGGCAGACGCCGGGAAGACTTTAGGTGATCTGAAAACGGCGGAAGATTTTCTGCACGTCGCGGAAAATGATATGGAGACGGCGCTCCGGCTTTTGGAGTACCCGGATTTTGTGGAAGTGCCGTTTATGCAGGATCTGCATGTGCGGGCACTCTATGACGGCCTGAAGGGGCACGGCAGCCGGGCAAATTTTATGGAAGAATTTCTGGTTGGACTGGGCGTGAAAAAGCCGGTCGGTCTGACGATTCCGGGCAGGGCGCGCGTATATGCCGAGCTGGCTGAGAATGCCGAGGATACGATCGAGATCCGGATGGATAACTGGGGCAGTGTGTACCTGGAGGTGACGGCAGACGGTGAGTTCCTCCATCTGCCGAAGAAGAGTGCGACGCAGGCGGATTTTGAAGATGGTCTGCTCCGTATTCCGGTACGGATTCTGGCGGAACGGCTGCATGCCGGAAAAAATTTCGGTGCCGTCCTGATTCACACTGCCAGAGAAACCGTGCGGATCCCGATCGAGGCATCGGCTGCCGATGCGGGCGGATGCGACCGGGCACATATGTCATTCCAGAAAGAGCTTGGAAATTATCTGACTGCCCGTCTGGCGTATGAAAATGGGATCGGCGGCACGGAGGCGGTTCACCAGATGCAGCGGGAGCTGGATCTGATGAAAATGACGCACTATGACGCGGGACTGCGGCTTTTGCAGGCGGAATTATACCTTTTGACTGATCGGCGCGAGAAAGCGCAGACGATTTTAAAGGAGCTGCAGGATTCAGCGGCGCTTAAAATATCGGGCGACCGGAAGCTTAACTGCCTGTACCGCTATCTGTATGTGACGCTGACCGGCAATGCCGAGCAGAAGGACACTTTGATCCGCCTGCTGCAGCAGTATGCGTCGGAGGAGACGGGCTGCAGCCTGTTTTATTATCTGATGCTTCTGCGTCTGGATGAGGAACTGCAGAAAAATCCGGTTACGGTGCTGATCAGCATGGAGCAGGAGTTTAAGGATGGCTGTCACAGCCCATTCCTCTATGCGGCGGGACTGAAACTTCTGGAGAGTGATCCGATCCTTTTAGACAATGCGGGTAATTTTGAACTTCATGCCCTGTACTATGGGGCACGCCGGAAAATCATCAGCCGCGAGCTGGCACTGGCGGCGGTCCGGGTGGTGCGTGCGTCCCGTTCGTACCGGGAGTTTTACAGACGCCTTTTGACGGAACTTTACGGGCTGTATCCGGAGACGGAGATTCTGGAGGCGCTCTGTGCAATGCTGATCCGGGGAGACTGCCGGGAGACAGCCTGTTTTGAATGGTATAGCCGGGCGCTGGAGGCAGATTTGAGTCTGACGCGCCTGTATGAATATTATTTATATGCGATGCCGGAGAATTATGACCGCCTGATGTCGCGTGAGGTATTTTTATACTTTTCGTATTCGGCAAATTTGGATGCGGGGTCACTGGCGAAGCTTTATGCGAACCTTCTTACATATGGAACGCCGGATTCGGATATTTACCGGATGTACGAGCGGGCGATGGAAGAGTTTGCGGTGGATCAGCTTTTCAAGGAACGGATAGACGGTGCCCTGGCGGTCCTGTACCGGAAATTGATCTATCCGGAACTGATCGATACGCAGATGGCGCGTGTCCTGCCGGGGATTTTGAAATCCTGCCGGGTAGAATGCCGGGAACCGGCGATGAAATACGTGGTGGTGCGCCATGAGGAGCAGATGACGGAGGACGCGTATGTGCTGAACGAGGGCACGGCGTATGTGCCGCTGTTTTCGGAGCGCGATCTGGTTCTATTCCAGGATGAAAATGAGACGCGGTATGCGCGGGTAAATTGCGCCATCCAGCCTGTATTTACGGATATGGAGGAACTTTTACAGACCTGTTTTGAAATGAATCCGATGCATCCGTTCCTTTTTATGAATGCGTGTGCAAAAGCCTGCCGCAAGGAGGTGCTGACCGGGGACGATGCGATCCTTTTGGAGCACGCGGATCAGAAGATGGAGCTGCACCCGCTGTTTAGGGCAAAGGTGCTGTCAGCGATCGTGCGGTATTATAAGAGGATGGCGGATGGGATTGAGGATGCGAAAAAGGATGGAAGTGTTTCATACCTTCTGAGTCTTGACAAGGACCAGCTGACGCGGGATGAGAGAAACGGCGTCTGCGGGACGCTGATCCGGTGCGGGCATTTCAGCGAGGCGTATGAGATGGTGTGCCGGTATGGTCTGGAAGGTCTGCCGGTCAATCTGCTGCTGCGGCTTTGCGGGAGAATGCTGCTTCAAAATCTCTTTGACCGGGATGACCACCTGCTTTATCTGACCTGGTATGTCTTTGAACACGAGAAGCCGGACAGTGTGATTCTCGATTATCTCTGCGAACATTTCAACGGTACGGTGGATCAGATGTACCGCGTCCTGATGCAGGGGCTGCGGCTCCGGGTGGAGACGTATGATCTGGAGGAACGGCTGGTGGCGCAGATGCTCTTTACCGGCAATACAGCAAAGTTAGACCGGGTGTTCGAGCTTTATGCGTCACGCAAGAAAACAGGGGAAAATATCGTGCGCGCGTATTTCACGGTCAAGAGCGTGGAATATTTTCTGGAAAACCGTCCGACGGACGACAAGGTGTTCGCATTTTTGGAGGGTGCTGTGCAGGGAAGCTCTGATCGGGAGCGGATCCCGGATATTTATCTGCTGGCGCTGACAAAGTATTATGCGACGCTGCCGGAGCTTTCGGAGGAACAGCGGCGCCTGTGCCAGTCGGTGGTGGATGTGCTTTTAGATGCGGGCATGATTTTTGCCTATTTTAAGGATCTGGCGCGGTTTATCCATATCCCGGGCAATATTTTAGATAAAGAAATCATCGAGTATCACGGAAACCGGGCGGTGCGCCCGTATCTGCGGCTGCGGATTCTGCCGCAGGAGGAAGAGTTCCACTATGAGGAAATGCGTCTCGTTTACCGGGATATTTACATTCGTGAAAAGGTGATTTTTGAGGGCGAGACGCTGGAATATCAGATCGAAGAGGAAGAGGACGGCGTCCGGAAGACGAAAGAAAAGGGAGAGATTTCCTGCAGGGAGATTCCGGGACGCAGCCGGGAAAGCCGGTTTGCGGCGCTCAATGAGATGAGTCTTTCTTTAAAAGTAAATAACGAGACGGCGCTTCGGGAAAAGATGCGGGAGTACCAGAAGAGAGATGCGGCGGTAAGCGCACTTTTCCCGATCGCCTGAGGAAAGGGACAGACGGACAAACGATAGATGAATGGACTTATAATTGGCATGGATCTGTGTGATTCATGCACACATATATCCTGTCAGGGTCAGGAGACGATCTGGTCGGTTCCGACCCGGATCGGAAAAGAACCGGATTCGGACGTCTGGCGGGTGGCAGAGGAGAGTGCCGGGGGCGCGTTAGAGGGCATGGTAGTGGAAGATAAGCTGCTTTCCCTGGCGATGAAGGACGGCACCGCCACGATCGATGGTGTTCGCTACGAGGGCTTATATCTGCTGAAAATGTTCCTGAAGCAGGTGCTTGCGATTCCCAGACAGGCGTCCGGAAAAGAAGAGATAGAAAACCTGGTGATCACGGTGCCAAAGCTTGAGGTAAAGCTGGTGGACTGCCTGATGTACTGTGCCGATTTTCTGGAAATCGACCGGAGCCGGGTGCATGTGATCAGTCACGCGGAGAGCTTTGTATATTACGTGATGAGCCAGAAACGGGAAGTCTGGAGCAACCAGGTGGGAATGTTTGAACTTTCGGAGAATGGTCTTCATTATTATGAATTGAGAGTGCAGCGCGGGCTGCGCCAGATGCAGGTGGTCGCGGATCAGGAGGAACTGGAGGAGTCATTCCACTTAAATGTGCTGGACAGCGACGCGGGCATCCAGATGGCAGACCGGATTCTTTCCTCCTGTGCGGAACGGCTGCTGCAGAAGCGCCTGTTTTCAGCGATCATCCTGACCGGCAGGGGATTTGCACAGACGGACTGGGCGGCAGATTTTATGCAGCAGATCTGCAAACGGCGCCGGGTGTTTGCGGAGATGGATGTATTTACCCGAGGGGCGCTGATCCGCTCGGAAGATCTCTGTGAAGCGCAGAGTGCGTACCATTTTACCTGTATCTGTGAGGGGCGGCTGAAAACAACGGTTTCTCTAAAGATTCAGGAGCGTGAAAAAGAGGGACAGCTGGTGCTGGCATCCGCCGGGGACAGCTGGTATGAGACGAAAATGACGGCGGAATTTATCGTGTCGGGCACGCCGGAGGTAGAATTTTCACTCCAGCCGCTGGAACCGCGCAAAAAGAAGACGGTGAAGATTCCGCTCGAGGGATTCCCGAAACGCCCGGACCGGACGACCCGGATCGAGATGGCATTTGGATTTACCGGGGAAGACACGATGATCGTCATGATACGTGATTTGGGATTTGGAGAATTGTTTCCGGCGACAAACCGGATGATTAAACAAGAGGTTTCATTATGAGTCTGATACTTTGCCGGCAGGAGCCGGTTCGACATCCTTTTTACATAGAACGGCTGGGCGTCCATATCGCATCGTCGCAGGAGCTGTGTTATGTCATTTATCAGAATCCGCTTCTGGTGCTGGATGGATTTGTGGATGACCGCCTGATTGAGTTTATCCGTTCGGAGCTGGGACTTTCGTTTCTGGCAGGCAAACTGGAGGCATGGCAGCGGAGCGGCGAGAGCCAGGACGAGCTGCCGATCGTGATTCTGCAGGAGTGCTGTTATTATACGGCAAAGGAGATTGCGGCATACCGCCAGAAATTGGCGGCATTTCGCAAAATGAATGCGGCGGAGTTCCGGAAGGAGATGGCGGATTACTATTTCCGCCTGCGGCAGTTTGGGACGGCGATCTATTACTACAACCGGATTCTGGAGGACTGGCGGGTCAAATCGCTGACGGACGAATTTACCGCGAAGATCTGGAACAATATCGGGGCGGCGTATGCCGGGATTTTCTGGTTTGAGAAAGCGTTTACCGCTTATGAAATGGCGTACAATTTCGACAAGAGCCCAGAGATGCTGAAGCATCTGTACCAGCTTGCCTTGATTGACCCGAAGCTGGAGCTTAAGGAGCGGCATGCGGCTGCGATGACGCCGGAACAGAAGGAGATCTGGAAACGGGAACTCGACGAGGCGAATCAGACTGCGGAGAAGTGCGGGAATGTCCGCATGGTCGAGACGATGTTTGACCGCAATCCGGTCCGGCGGATGGAGAGTGCGGGAGAACTTTTAAATGGGTGGAAGCAGGAGTATCGGAAGATGCTCTAATTTTGCCCGCGCCCAGATACATCCTTTGGTCATGAGCACCGCGCTTTTTGGTTTTGTAACATTTCTTTACGAAAGGAGTTTTCCTATGCGCCTTCTGATTGTCCGCCATGCGGATCCTGATTACTCAATTGATTCCCTGACCCCGGCTGGCTGGGAGGAAGCAAAGCTTCTGGCAGACCGTCTGGCGCCGATTCCGGTGGCGGCTTATTATGTATCGCCGCTGGGGCGTGCGAAGGACACGGCGTCCCTGACCTTAAAAAAAGCCTGCCGCACGGCAGAAACCTGCAGCTGGCTGCGTGAATTTGCCCCGCAGGCGGTACATCCGGGAAAGGATTCCGGGCATTGTGTCTGGGACTGGCTGCCGGATGCGTGGATGGCGGAGCCGAAGTATTTTGATAAGGATCACTGGCATGAAACAGAAGTCTTTCGGAACGCCCATGTAAAGGAAGAGTACGACTGGGTGACTGGAGAGCTTGACCGGCTGCTCAGCCAGCACGGATATGAGAGAAACGGATTGTTTTACCGAGCCGTGGCACCGAATGAGGACACGATTGTGTTATTCTGTCATTTTGGCGTCGAGTGCGTCCTGCTTTCCCATCTCTTAAATATCTCTCCGATGCAGCTCTGGCACGGAACCTGTGCGGCACCGTCGTCGGTGACGGTGCTCTATACAGAAGAGCGCCGCTCCGGCGTTGCATCCTTCCGCATGAGCCGTTTTGGGGATGTTTCTCATCTGTATGCGGGTGGACGCGAGCCGTCGTTTGCGGCGCGGTTCTGTGAGGTGTATACACGGTTTGATCAACGGCATGACTGATGGATGTTTCTGTTATTATGTATCGCAATCGTTTGAATCAGCCGATAAATAGATTTTGTGTGAGAGGCTATTTACTGCTCAGCATCCCAATATTTTTAATCAACACCGAGATTGTCCCGTCCATGTTGGTAATAAACTCCACATGGTCGGGATTTCTGTATTCTTCCATCGGGATCGTGATCTCGATGCCGGTGTCAGTGTACAGCTTCTGTTTCTGGAATTTCTTGATCGTCTGCTCATTTTTCGGCGCGACCGTCTCGTAGGAGAGGTTGTAGCGGTCGAGTTTTTCATCCAGCTCCTCGAGCATCTCCGGGCTGCCGGGAAATACTTTTTCGCGCAGTTCGGACACCTTGATTTCGCCCTGTTCCTCTAATTCATTACAGATAATGTCTTTGATTTCCATCTTTTTCTGTGCATCCTCGTCGCCGTAATATTTTTTGGCAACCTGATCGACGGCGCGGGTGACGATGTCGAGCTTGGATTTCTGGGAGAGCGGGGCGCGGCATTCGAGGAAGAGCTCGGAGAAATAGAAGCATTTTTCGCCGTTGACCTCATATTTTTTCTCAGCCAGAATCAGGGAGCCGTCGGAGAGATCGAGGACAAACGCCTCGGAGAGGCGCTGTCCCTGTCCCGGAAGCAGTGCGCGCTGTAAAATGATCTCGTTGCTGTTGCCTCCGTCTGTTTCTTTGGTCTGATGCGTGTAAGAGGTTTTGTAGTTCATTTTTAAGAATGCCAGATAATCCTTGCCCTTGCAGCCGAATACGGTCATCGCCACATCGGCGGCCGGAATGTCAATATTCGCATTCATGATGTCGTAGAGGCGCTCGGCGAGCTGTTTGCTCGTCTCGACGAAATTGTCCGGGTTGCAGTTTTGCAGCAGCTCTTTGACCTCGGATCCTTCTGCAAATGTACAGTGCTTGACATCGTCGCTCTCAGTGATTTTCTCGATATGCGCTTTCAGAAAGTCGGAAAAATCGGGTCCGACCTCCATGCTCTGGTCGGAGAGAACCGGGATTCCCACCGAAGAATCAAGGATGTGCACGATGGCTGCCTTTAAAATCATATCTTCACTTTTCAATGTTATCTTACCTCCAGGTTATAACTTCTTTTGTAGAACCATTCTCGACGCACTCAAAGGAAACGGAGTCGCCCGCCTGCACGAACGGAAGCCGCTCGGAAACGGTGATCGCAGCGGTGTAGATGCTGTCGGTGCGGTCATCGGTCAGTGTGAAATAGTAGCAGGTGTTACCGGAAACGACGACATTCTCGATCGCCTCGACCGTGCCGGAGACAGTTTCGCTTGCCGCCGGTTCCTTGGCAGTCGGATCTTCGATTTCCTCCTGTCCCAGCGTCTCACGGTAATTGCGCTTCGCCTCATCGATCGTCTGTCCGGTGCCGACGATCTGGTACTGCGCGACATCGACGAATGCATACATTTTCACAAGCCCTGCAGCATCTTTCAGGGAAATGAAATATGCCGGTCGTCCGGAAATATTTAAGAGAAGCGGGAAGGTCGCACTGTAATTTAAGTGCTGCACCTGTCCGCGCGCGGAATCCATTGCGGCGAGCTCGGTGGCACCCGGAACGGTGTAAAATTTCGTTTCTTTCGTCCGCAGGTTGACGAGGACGAAGCCAATGTTCGACTCATCTGAGGTTACAGAGCTCATGCCGGTGTACAGCCACACATCGTCGTCGATGGCGAGATAGTTGTAGCCGTAGGTCGTCCGGCGCACGCCGCGCTGACCGAAGATGGAGTTTAAATAACCATTCTGGAATCTGCCGTTGTCGTCGAGCTGTTCCATGATGAGGTTCGAATCATAGAGCTGATCGATCCACTGCGGTACATCCGCTTTGGCGTACCACTTAGATTCGCCGGTCTCAGCATTGACGAGGATCGCGCCGTCGATGTCCTTGCCGTTCCACCAGCCGATCCGGTAGGCGATGGTCGGCGCCACCCAGTATGGATTTCCATCGTCGTCGATCTCGAAGGAGACCGTCTCAAACATCCGTGTCGGGTAGCAGAAACGGATGTAGCGGTTGATATTGCGGAAGAAATATTCACTGGTGGAATACTTCATGCCGGAGGACAGCCAGACGAGATCGGTATTCTGATCGACCATATTGACAGCAATGTATGCCGGAAGTCCCTTCTTCTGGTTGTAAAGCCATTTGATCGGGTCGGCATAGCGCAAAGGCGTCACGCGGTACGGTGTCCCCTTGTAGTTGATCTGTGTGTAATTTTCCTGAATCTCAAACTGGGAGACCAGGTCGGTCATCTCACCGAGCTTTTTGCTTCCGAGCCGGGAGGCGGTGTCCTTATCAACGACCGGGATCTGCGACATGCCAAGCTCTGCGACATCTGAGGCAAAATCGCCCTCGGTAACGGTGATCAGATCGCGGTAGCGGGACGCATTAAAAAGCTGGACGCCCGCCGCTGAGGCGATCAGGGAAAAGAAGATCAGGACAGCGATCGCGATTGTGCCATATTTGCACGGGCGTCCCATCGCCTTAAAACCGGCAAACGGACTGCCGGAGGCGTCGGCGTACTTGCGCCGCAGAACCATCCGTCTGGTCACAGGATCGCGCACGATCTCAACGCCGCGGTTTTGCTGCACTGTTTTTAGGAATATGAGAATGCTTTCCATAAAGTTGACTGCCAGTACAATCAGAATGCAGATAATCAGGAATACGATGAAATCCTGATCGTGCAGATTGATGGCTGGCATCATGGTGTAGAACACCAGAAAAATAAGGACGGCAGAGAGAAACAGACGCCCAAACGCCGAAGTGAATTTTTTCAAAATAGAACCCTCCTGACTCGTTTTATGATAAAAAATAGCTGTTCCCATGAAAAAAAGGATTTCGCTGATTGTAAATGTGATAGAACTCTATTGTATCGCACGACGAGAGATAAAATCAAGCCCGGAAACGGAATTTGCCGTGGCTTCGCATTTAAATACGGCAAATTCCCGGGTTGAAGTCGGGAAAAAAACAGTTGTCCTTCCGCCGAAAATATGCTATGATTACTATGTTTATTCAGGAGGTGCGAAGATGATCAAGACGATCCTTACGATCATATTTATTATTATCTGTGTATTCCTGTCGGCGGTAATCCTACTGCAGGAGGGCAAATCGGCAGGTCTGTCCGGTTCCATCGGCGGTATGGCTGACAGCTACTGGGGCAGAAATAAAAGCCGTTCTATGGAAGGAAAGCTGGAGAAGCTGACCAAATATGCTGCAATTCTGTGGCTGATCCTTGCATTAGTTTTGAATTTGAAATTCCTGTAAGGAACCTTTAAGAGGCTGTCGCGTGGCAGCGGGATCTGTTTCCTGAATCTGATATTTGCCGGTGGTTTCCGAGCAGATGCAGGGGTGAGAGGCAGAGAGCGCTGGACGTGGCAGCTTTTTTTCATAGGAAATGGCGCGAGAATGTGAATTAAGAAAGAGAAGTGAGATAAATTTGAACATATTTGATAAAATCATGGGAAAAATAAAGAGAAGCGAGGCTCAGAAATACGCAAAACAGCAGAAGCGCCAGGCGCAGATGCAGAGTGCGGCAGCTTCACAGAAAGAGGAAGGACAGAAAATGCCGGAAAATCCCAGGAGAGAAAGAGAGGCGTTTGAAAAACGTCAGCAGACGGAGATGAAGCTCTCGGATGAGATGCTGGAAACGATCCGGAAAAATGCAGAACAGAAGTTTGCGATGCGCAAAGAAGAAGCGCGGGAAGAGAAAATGCTCGGAGAAAGCCGGGAGAGCAGCGTACAGCGCCAGATTGACGGGGATGGGCTGATTGGCGAGTGGGAAGAGAGGTACGGAAAAAAGAAGAAAAAACCGGAGCGTGCGAAAGGTCCGAAAGAAAAATCGGTGCGCCAGAAAAAGGATAAAGCGGGAAAGAAAGACCGTGATCGAAAGCTTGAGCGTGAGATGGATAAGAAGCGCGAAAAGCGCGGCAAGAAGGAGCGTGAGGATGCTGGCGCTTCCGAGGAGGAGTTTACCCGCCGCTGCAAGATGATTCAGGATGTCATGAATGAACCGGCATACGTGCCGATGAAGCTGAAGGAGCTGGCACTTCTTTTAAATATTCCGAAGGAACAGCGCCGGGAGCTGCAGCGGGTTATCGATCATCTGCTGGAAGAGGGAAAAATTAGCATGTCCCGCAAGGGCAAGCTGGGGCGCCCGGAGACATTTTCAGAGGCAGGTATTTATTCGGGACACCCGAAGGGCTTCGGTTTCGTGACAATCGAGGGACGTGAGCAGGATGTGTTCGTTCCGCGTGAAAAAACAAAGGGCGCGATGCACGGCGATAAGGTGCTGGTTGTGATTGAGCAGGAGAGCGACGGCGGACGCAGAGCTGAGGGAAGTATCGTGCGGATCCTGGAGCACGCTAATCAGGAGCTGGTCGGTCTGTATGAGAAAAACGGCGGTTTCGGCTTTGTGATCCCGGACAATCCACGGATTTCACGCGACATTTTCATCCCGCAGGGGTGTGACGCGGGCGCAGTGACCGGTCATAAGGTCATCGTGAAGATCAAGGATTACGGAAACAGCCCGGATAAGAAGCCGGAGGGCGTGATCACCAGCATTCTCGGACATATGAACGATCCGGGAGTCGATATTTTATCCATCGTGAAAGCATACGGTCTGCCGGAAGAATTTTCTCCGGAGGTCATGGCACAGCTTGAAGAGATCCCGGATGCCGTCCGCGAGGAGGACAAGGCGGGACGCAAGGATCTGCGTGAGCTGCCGACAGTCACGATCGATGGTGAGGAAGCGAAGGATCTCGATGATGCGATCACGCTGGAAAAGACGGAGCAGGGCTACCGGCTCGGTGTACACATTGCGGATGTGACCCATTATGTCCGCGAGGGCAGCCCGCTTGACCGCGAGGCATTAAAGCGCGGAACGAGCGTGTATCTGACCGATCGCGTCATTCCGATGCTGCCGCATAAACTTTCAAACGGTATCTGTTCCCTGAATCAGGGCGAGGATCGCCTGGCGCTGAGCTGTATCATGGAAATCAATGACAAAGGCGTCGTGATCGGACATGAGATTGCAGAGACATTGATCCGCGTCGATCGCCGGATGACGTATACGGCGGTCAATGCGATCATCACGGATGATGATGCAGAGACAAAGGAGAAATATAAGGAATTTGTGGATTTATTCCTGCAAATGAAAGAACTTTCGCAGCTTCTCCGAAAGAGACGCCAGGAGCGCGGTGCGATCGACTTCGACTTTCCAGAGAGCAAGATTTTACTCGACGCCAAAGGACGCCCGATCGAGATCAAGCCGTATGAGCGCAACGCGGCGACGAAGCTTATCGAGGATTTCATGCTGATGGCAAATGAGACGGTAGCCGAGGACTATTATTGGCAGGAAATTCCGTTCCTCTACCGAATCCATGAGAAACCGGATGAGGAGAAGATGGCGAAACTCGGCACGTTCATCAACAATTTCGGATATACATTGCGGATGCCGGGCGGCGAAATCCACCCGAAAGAGCTGCAAAAGCTGCTTGAAAAGATAGAGGGCACGCCGGAGGAGGCATTGCTCAGCCGTTTGACGCTGCGCTCCATGAAACAGGCGAAATATTCGACCTTGAACTCCGGTCATTTCGGATTGGCGGCGAAATATTATACTCATTTCACCTCCCCGATCCGCCGTTATCCGGATCTGCAGATCCACCGGATCATCAAAGAATGCCTCCACGGCAATATGGATGCGCGAAAAACCGCCCATTTTGAGAAAATCCTGCCGGAAGTGGCAGTCCAGACCTCGGCCCTGGAGCGCCGCGCTGACGAAGCCGAGCGCGAAACCGATAAGATGAAGAAAGTCCAGTACATGGAACATTACATCGGAGAAGAATTCGAGGGAGTCATTTCCGGTGTCACCAACTGGGGTTTCTATGTCGAGCTGCCGAACACAGTTGAAGGATTAGTTCATGTCAATGAACTGCGCGGCGACTATTTCGTATTTGACGAAGCACACTATGAGCTGGTCGGAGAGATGAC
Organism: Clostridium sp. AF27-5AA; assembly: GCF_003478415.1. NCBI lineage: Bacteria > Bacillati > Bacillota > Clostridia > Eubacteriales > Clostridiaceae > Clostridium > Clostridium sp. AF27-5AA. The sequence goes on along the minus strand of NZ_QUFH01000009.1, from coordinate 121,412 downwards.
GAGAAAGCCGTACAAGCTCGGTCAGACTATCCGCGTTCGCGTGACTGCGTGCGACCGGTATGCGAGGACGATTGATTTTATGCCGGCGGTGTACTGGAAGTAGAAGATTGTAAAATAAGATGTAAAAAGTAGAGAGGGAAAGAGGAATTAAAATGGGAGCTGGAATCAAGATGGTGGCGAACAATAAGAAAGCCTACCATGATTATTTTATCGATGATAAATTCGAAGCCGGGATCGAGTTATTCGGTACCGAGGTTAAATCGATCCGCATGGGTAAATGCAGCATCAAGGAAGCATTTATCAAGATCGAGAGCGACGGTCAGGTGTATGTATTCGGCATGCATATCAGCCCATATGAGAAGGGAAATATCTTTAACAAAGATCCGCTGCGTGTGCGGAAACTCCTTCTCCACAAACTGGAGATCCGCCGCCTGATGTCAAAGATCAAAGAAAAAGGATATACGCTGGTGCCGCTGCAGGTGTATTTTAAGGGAAGTCTCGTAAAAGTAGAGATTGGTCTGGCACGCGGTAAGAAGCTGTATGATAAGAGAGACGATCTGGCGAAAAAGGACGCGAAGCGGGAGATTGACCGTGCGTTTAAGGCGAGACAGAAATAAAAGAAAAGATCCCATCTATGTACCGACTTCCAAATGTTAGACCTAAAAATCTAACGATTGGAGGTCGGTATTTTTACGGCTAAATATTCTTTTGAACTTAAATTTCTGTTTCGTTGTAAAAACAACTGAATTTCTGCCGGTATTTTTTTATAATACGCTTGTAAAGCTAAGAAAGACAAAAAGCCGGCAGCCTGGAAGTGCGCGAATGTGTTCTTGAACGTGAGGGTGCCGCAGGTTAGAAATAATGGCAGTTGATTGCAGAACAACGAAAAGGAGTTATAAAGTATGGAGCGGAAAATGTTTTGTTACCAGTGTGAGCAGACGGCAGGCTGTACGGTCTGTACCGGCAGTGCCGGTGTGTGCGGCAAGAGAGCGGACACCGCCAGGCTGCAGGATAAGCTGACGGGTGCGCTGATTGGTCTTGCAAGAGCGACGGAAGGCAATGAATACCTGATTAGCGGGGATACCAGCAGGCTTGTATTGGAAGGATTGTTTACCACGGTAACAAATGTGAATTTTAACAATGACACCATCACTGAATTGATCCGGCGGGTTGAAAAAGAGAGAGAACGCCTGGTGCCTGATTGTTTCGTGTGCACGGTCTCCTGCGGCAAAAATAACAATTATGATATGAATAATCTCTGGGAGGCAGACGAGGATGTCCGTTCTCTGAAATCGCTGATTTTGTTCGGAATCCGCGGCGTTGCGGCGTATGCTTACCACGCGGCCGTTCTGGGATATACCGATGACACGATCAATCGCTTCTTTTTTAAGGCGCTCTTTGCGATCGGCATGGATGACTGGGGCATGGACGAGCTGCTTCCGATTGTCCTGGAAGTGGGTGAAATCAACCTCAAGTGCATGGCGCTTCTGGATCGAGCCAACACCGAAACTTATGGAAATCCTGTTCCGACGCAGGTGTCTCTGACCGTGGAGAAAGGCCCGTTTATCGTTATCAGCGGCCATGATTTATACGATTTAAAACAGCTCCTTGAGCAGACGAAAGATAAGGGCATCAACATCTACACTCACGGAGAAATGCTTCCGGCGCACGCTTATCCGGAACTGAAAAAGTATCCTCACCTGAAGGGCAATTTCGGCACGGCATGGCAGAACCAGCAGAAGGAATTTGCAGATATTCCGGCTCCGGCTCTCTTTACGACGAACTGCCTGATGCCTCCGAAAAAGAGCTATGCCGACCGGGTGTTTACGACGGAAGTCGTATCTTATCCGGAAATGGTACACATCGGCAAAGAGAGAGATTTTACGCCGGTTATTGAAAAGGCACTTTCACTGGGCGGTTATCCTGAGGATATGCATTTTACAGGCATAAACGGCGGCAAAACAGTCATGACTGGATTTTCCCACCATGCGGTTCTTTCAGTGGCGGATACGGTCATCGATGCCGTTAAATCGGGAGCCATCAAACATTTCTTTCTGGTCGGCGGATGTGACGGTGCCAAGCCGGGACGCAATTATTATACCGAATTTGTAAAGCAGACACCGGCAGACAGCATTGTTCTGACCCTTGCCTGCGGCAAATACCGGTTCAATGATCTGGATCTGGGTACGATTGGCGGTCTTCCGAGAATAATGGATATGGGACAGTGCAACGACGCTTACAGCGCCATCAAGGTTGCGGTGGCACTGGCAGAAGCATTTGACTGCGGTGTCAACGATCTGCCGCTTTCCATGGTGCTCTCCTGGTATGAGCAGAAAGCAGTGTGTATCCTGCTGACACTGCTTCATCTGGGGATCAAAAATATTCTCCTCGGACCGTCCCTTCCGGCATTTATCTCTCCGAATGTGCTGCAGTATCTGGTGGAAAATTATAACATTGCACCGATCAGCACACCGGAGGAGGATCTGCACAGATGATATTGGGCGCGAGTGCAAAAGCCCCGATCGAGGGGACAATTGTACGTCTCTATTCTTTTGTAACGTGCAGCTATGAATTTGACAATGCTCGGACGATTCTGTATGCGTATGAGACAACGGAATAATTAAGCGGATATTCGATGAAAAAGGAAATAGATAAAAAGAAGTCGTGATATTATAATAAGGACGCAGAACCGCCGCAAAAAAGTATAAATAAAAAGGCAGCTATAAAACAGATAAAGAAATTCAAAGAAATATCTGTTTTACAGCTGCTTTTTATTTACAGGCTTGTGCGATATATTTTAAACTGCTTCCTGTTTCTGCAGTTTCGTCAATTTCCGCCAGATGGTAAAAAGCATCGTTCCAAAGCAGGCAATTCCGCCGATAAAGTTGGAAATTGGTTCGGCGGCGAATACGCCGTTGGTGCCCATTCCGAACATACCTGGCAGCAGGATTGTCAGCGGAACGACGATGATTACTTTTCGGAAAATAGAGAAAAAGATCGCTTTTTTGGATTCGCCCAGACCGACGAAAATCGACTGTCCGGAGAATTGGAGCGACATCATAAAGAATCCGAAAAAGTATAAGCGGATCGCCGGAATACCTGCTGCAATGAGTTCTGCATCCTGATTAAAAATGCGGATAAAGAATGCTGGGAAACCATCGACGATCAGCCAGATACCGGTCGTATATAAAATTGCAATAAAAGAGGTAAAGACGATTGCCTTTTTAACGCGGCCGTATTCTTTCGCCCCATAATTGAAACCGAGCACCGGCTGGGCGCTGTGGGTAACGCCGGTTACCGGAAGAGTTGCAATTTCACGGATGGAGTTGATAACGGTCATAACACCGACGTAGAGATCGCCGCCGTATACCTGTAAGGTTGCGTTGCACATGATCTGGACGGTGCAGTTGGTGATCGCCATCGTGAAACCGGACAGACCGAGTCCGACGATTTTCCGGATCCTCCGTGCGGAAAGGTGCATCGAAGAACGTCTCAGTTTCAGGATTGTTTTGTCACTGGTTAAAAACCGCAGAATCCAGATGGCAGAGAGAAGCTGCGACAGGATGGTGGCGAGCGCCGCGCCGCGGATTCCCATGTGAAGCATAAAGATAAAAATCGGGTCGAGCAGGATATTGGCGGCAGCGCCCAAAAGGACGGTCATCATGCCGATGCGCCCGAATCCCTGTGAATTGATGAACGAGTTCATGCCGAGTCCGACCATCACGAACAGGCTGCCGAGCAGATAGATTGTAATGTAGGCGTCCGCATATGGATAAGTAGCGTCGCTGGCTCCGAACAGATACAGCATTGGTTTGCGGAATATCAGGCAGAGTACGGTCAGAAGCACACCGGAAATAACCATCATGGAGAAGGAATTTCCCATGATTGCCTCGGCTTCTTTGATATCCCCGCGTCCGCGCTCAATTGAGCAGAGCGGCGCGCCGCCCATGCCAAACAGGTTGGCAAATGCGATGACGAGCGTGATGATCGGCAGCGAAAGCCCGATGCCGGTCAAAGATAGGGTGGCATGATCGGGTATGCGTCCGATGTAGATGCGGTCAACGATGTTGTACAGGACATTGATAAGCTGCGCCAACGTCATCGGGATCGCGAGATTCATGATATTTTTAACGATACTTCCTTTGGAAAAATCGTTCTGTGTATTGGAAGCACTCATACAAACTCCTTTTTTCTTGCGTTTGGATACAATCTGATATTATAATAAGGAAAAAGAAATTTGTCCAGAGAGAAAGTCATTCAAAAGAGATTCAAAAAGGAAGTATATTATCAAAAAATGCGTTTTATTGAAATGGAGATTACTCTGATTGATGAAAAACTTGGTTTTTAAACGAATCGATATTGCACAAATAAGAGATTTGTGCTATTCTCAAAGAAAACGAAAGGGGTATGTATTATGCCGAGAGGACCGAAACGTTCTGCATTAGAAGTAAACAAAGAGAAGCTGGCAGCGGTAGAAGAGAAGCTGGCTAAATTAGAAGAAACCGTTAAAGCTCTGAAAGCAGAGAAAAAGGAATTAGCGGCTGAGATTCGTAAAGCTGAATTAAGCGAATTACTGGATGCGATCGAAGAGAGCAATTTAAGCGTAAACGATGTTCATGAGTTTATTAAACAGAATTCTGAGCAGAAATAAATTAAAGAGTGATAAATCATTGTATTCAAAGAATGAAAAGAGAACTGGAAATTAGGGACATCCTGATTTTTGGTTCTCTTTTTTTGTTTGCGGAAAGACGTTTGCAAACGAGAAACATATGAAAGAATGCCGATGTATAAACAGAGGGTTGTTTGAATCGGATTTGAGCCGGGATTGGTGGATGAAACTGGCTTAATGATAAAAAGGAACCGTGCAAAAGAAAGGCGCATATGCTACAATAGGAATATTCAATCAGAGGAACTTGAGATGACTTCTTTGAACGACCCGGTACATCAAAGAGAAATAGAAGAAAAAAAACGAGGTTCCGGGAAAAGAACCGTTCAGATATTTAAAAAGAAAAAGAAAGGAATGAATATGGATCAAAATACGCTTCTTGGGGTTTTGATTCCGTTTGTCGGTACGACGGCGGGAGCAGCCTGCGTCTTTTTTTTGAAAAATGAGTTAAAGCCGATCATCCAGAAAACGCTTCTGGGATTCGCATCGGGGGTGATGGTGGCGGCGTCGGTCTGGTCACTTTTAATTCCGTCGATGAATATGTGCGAAGCGATGGGGCATCTGGCATTTCTGCCGGCATCCATTGGTTTTATGGTGGGTATTCTGATGCTGCTTTTGCTGGATCGTGTGATCCCGCATCTGCATCTGGGAAGTGATGAGCCGGAGGGGCATGTGTGCGGGCTCAAGAAGACGACGATGCTGGTTCTGGCGGTCACACTTCACAATATCCCGGAGGGCATGGCAGTCGGAGTGGTATTTGCCGGATTCTTAGCAGAAAAGAGCGGTATCACGCTTGCAGCGGCTCTGGCGCTTTCGCTTGGAATCGCGATTCAGAACTTCCCGGAGGGAGCGATCATTTCCCTGCCACTTCGGAGTGAGTCAGGGATGAGCCGGAAAAAGGCATTTGCGATGGGAACACTCTCTGGTATCGTCGAGCCGATCGGGGCGCTTGCGACGATCGCCGCGTACCGCTATCTGGAACCGGTTCTGCCGGTTCTCCTGGCGCTTGCAGCAGGGGCGATGATTTACGTGGTTGTGGAGGAGCTGATTCCGGAGTCGGCGCAGGGCAGTCATTCCGATATGGGAACGATCGGATTTGCGGTTGGATTTGTGCTGATGATGATTCTGGATGTGGCGCTGGGATAAAAGAAAGCTGGCAGTGCTGGCATGGAATCCGGCTGCCTAAAAAGCGAACATTTGTTCTAAAAAATGCGTTGCAAAATTTTTGAATTTATGTAATAATATTTGTAGCTGTTCAGTAGGTCCGCGCATTTACTGCGCTGACCGTACGAAAACATGGTCTAGCAGGCAAAAATCCCATTGCCGCAGGCAATTTTTAATGGATTTTTGCGCGTGACGGTGAAGGTACTGAACAGTTACTAATATTTTATAGTAAATGAGAACGGTTTACTACTTTTTCGGTAATGAAAAGTCTATAAAACAATGGCTGGCGGGTGTGATGCCAGAGAGTTAGAATGTTCTATTTGCATGATTTCAAAGTCATAAAATAAATACGTATTATAAGTGGAAGAAATCAGCTTGGCTAGTGAAATAAAAGCTGCCGTTTGCATCATACGTGTAAATGGCAGCAAATATGATTCCCAGGTCGGGCACAGGAGGAATGAATCTATGGGTAAAACACAGTATGATGCGGACAGCATAACAGTTCTGGAGGGGCTGGAGGCTGTCCGTAAGCGTCCTGGTATGTATATAGGAAGTGTGGGAACGAAGGGACTGAATCACCTGATCTATGAGATTGTGGACAACTCGGTCGATGAGCACCTGGCGGGCGCCTGTTCCCAGATCCGCGTGACGCTGGAGGCGGACGGCTCCTGCACCGTCCGGGACAATGGACGCGGTATTCCGGTGGAGATGCATAAAAAGGGTGTGGCGGCGGAGCGAATCGTACTCTCGACCCTGCACGCGGGCGGCAAGTTTGACAACAATGCGTACAAGACGAGCGGTGGTCTGCACGGCGTCGGTTCGTCGGTTGTCAATGCCCTCTCAGCGCATCTGGAGGTCAATGTATATAAGAATGGACAGATCCATCACGATGCATATGAGCGCGGCATCCCGACGGTTGAGCTGATCGATGGTCTTCTGCCGGTGGTTGGAAAGACAAGAGAGACCGGAACGGAGATCAATTTCCTGCCGGATCCGGAGATTTTTGAGAAAACGCGGTTCAAGGCGGACTGGCTCAAGAGCCGCCTGCATGAGACGGCATATCTGAACCCGAAGCTGACGATTCTTTATGAGAATAAGCGGGCAGGCGAGGCTGAAAAGGTGACTTATTCGGAGCCGGACGGCATCGTGGCGTATGTGCGCGAGCTGAACAGCACGAAGACGCCGATTCATGATCCGATTTATTTTAAGGGCGTCAGCGACCAGATCGAGGTTGAAGTGGCGTTCCAGTTTGTTGATGCATTTGAGGAAAATGTACTCGGCTTCTGCAACAATATTTTTACACAGGAGGGCGGCACGCATCTGGCGGGCTTTAAGACGCGTTTTACCCAGATGATCAACAGCTATGCGAAAGAGCTGGGAATCCTGAAGGAAAAAGATACAAAATTTACAGGACCGGATACGAGAAACGGCATGACGGCGGTTGTGGCGGTCAAGCATCCGGATCCGATCTTTGAGGGGCAGACGAAGACAAAGCTGGCGAGTGCCGATGCGACAAAAGCGGTGTTCAGCGTGACAGGGGACGAGCTGCAGCTTTATTTTGACCGGAATTTAGAGGTATTGAAGGCGATCATCGCCTGTGCGGAGAAATCTGCAAAGATCCGGAAGGCAGAGGAACGTGCCAAGACCAATATGCTGACGAAATCCCGTTTTTCCTTTGACAGCAACGGAAAGCTGGCAAACTGTGAGAGCCGCGAAGCGGAGAAATGTGAGATTTTCATTGTCGAGGGAGATTCCGCGGGCGGTTCAGCTAAGATGGGACGAAACCGCCGCTATCAGGCGATCCTGCCGATCCGGGGCAAGATTTTAAATGTGGAGAAAGCTTCGATGGACAAGGTGTTGGCGAATGCTGAGATCAAGACGATGATCAATGCGTTCGGCTGCGGCTTTTCGGAAGGATATGGCAATGATTTCGATATTGCGAAGCTGCGTTACCACAAGATCGTCCTGATGACGGATGCCGATGTGGACGGAAGCCATATTGATACGCTGCTTCTGACTTTCTTATACCGTTTTATGCCGGAATTGATTCAGAACGGGCACGTATATATTGCGATGCCGCCGTTATTTAAGGTGATTCCGAAAAAGGGAAAAGAAGAGTATCTATACGATGAGAAAGCATTGGAGCGCTACCGCAGAACCCACACAGGGGAATTTACTCTGCAGCGCTACAAAGGTCTGGGCGAGATGGATGCGGAACAGCTCTGGGAGACGACGTTAAACCCGGAGAACCGTGTGCTCAAGCGTGTGGAGATCGAGGATGCCCGGATGGCGTCGGAGATCACGGAGATGCTGATGGGAAGCGACGTGCCGCCGAGACGGCAGTTTATCTACGATCACGCGGATGAGGCGGAGATAGATGCTTAATAGAAAGATTATGAGTGACTGTGAAGGCACTGAACAGTTACGATTATGAAAGTATATGACAGGAATTTAGGAGATAGAAAATAGAATGGCTGAAACGATCATTACGACAGAATATTCAGAGGAAATGCAGCGCAGCTATATGAACTACTCGATGAGTGTCATCACGGCCCGCGCCATCCCGGATGCAAGGGATGGTTTGAAACCGGTACAGCGCCGCGTTCTTTACGATATGGGGGAGCTGCATCTGGGGCATGACAAGCCGCATCGGAAATCGGCGCGTATCGTCGGTGATACGATGGGTAAATACCACCCGCACGGCGACAGCTCGATCTATGAGACGCTGGTCGTGCTTTCCCAGAGCTTTAAGAAGGGAATGCCGCTGGTAGACGGACATGGAAACTTTGGTTCCATCGAGGGCGACGGGGCGGCGGCAATGCGTTACACGGAGGCGCGTCTCCAGAAGTTTGCGGAGGAAGTGTATTTAAAGGATCTGGACAAGACCGTCCGGTTTGTGCCGAACTACGATGAGACGGAGAAAGAGCCGGAGGTTCTGCCGGTCCGCGTGCCGAATCTGCTGATCAACGGTGCCGAGGGAATTGCGGTGGGCATGAGCACCAGCATTCCGCCGCACAATCTGGGCGAGGTCATCGATACGGTGATGGCGTATATCGATCAGCCGGAGATGGAGACGGAAGCGCTTCTGAGCGTCTTAAAGGGACCGGATTTCCCGACCGGCGGCATCATTGCGAATAAGAGTGAACTTCCGGCGATCTATGAGACAGGAACGGGGCGCATTAAGCTGCGTGCCCGGATGGAGGTGGAGCTTGGAAAACGCCGTTCTGACCGGGACAAGCTGGTGATCACGGAGATTCCGTACACGATGATCGGCGCTGGCATCAATAAATGTCTGTCGGATATCGCAGATCTGGTTGAGTCCAAGAAACTTGCCGATGTGGTGGATATTTCCAACCAATCGAATAAAGAAGGAATCCGGATTGTTCTGGAACTCAAGAAAGACGCGGATATTGAGAAAATCCAGAATATTTTGTATAAAAAGACAAAACTGGAGGATACGTTCGGTGTCAATATGCTGGCGATCGCGAATGGACGTCCGGAGACGCTGAATTTAAAGGGAATCTTAAAGAATTACCTGGATTTCCAGTATGAAAATAATACCCGCAAGTATCAGGTGCTTCTGGAAAAGGAGCAGGAGAAGAAGGAGATCAAGGAAGGTCTGATCACAGCCTGCGACTGCATCGATCTGATTATCGCGATCCTGCGCGGTTCGAAGAACCTGAAGGATGCAAAAGCCTGCCTGATGGAGGGCGATATTTCCAAAATCCAGTTCCGCACACCGGGCTTTGAGGAAGATGCCAAGAAGCTTCATTTTACAGAAAAACAGGCATCTGCGATTCTGGAAATGCGTCTTTACAAGCTGATCGGCCTGGAGATCTTAGCACTCCAGAAAGAGTACAAAGAGACACTCCGAAAGATCAAAGAATATCAGAAGATTCTCGGCAGCCGTGAGGCGATGGACGAGGTGATTAAAGAAGATCTGCAGTCAATCAAGGAAGAGTTTGCGGTGGAACGCCGTACGAAGATCGAGGATGGACGCGAGGCGGTGTATGACGAGGCGGCGGAGAGCGCCAGACCGGGTGTGTTCGTGCTGGACAAGTTTGGATACTGTAAGATTCTTGAACCGTCGATCTACGAGCGGAACCGGGAGACAGTGGACACGGAGAATGTGTATGTACTGCCGTGCCATACGACGGATAAGATCGGATTATTTACGGATCTGGGTGCATTCCATCAGGTGAAGGTGACCGAGATTCCCTTTGGAAAGCTGCGCGATAAGGGGGTGCCGATCGATAACCTGAGTAAATTTGATGCCACCAAAGAACGTCCGGTCTGTGTGGTGAATGCGGCGCAGTTAAAGGGACAGAAGCTATTATTTGCAACGAAGGATGCGATGATTAAGATCGTGCCCGGCGGGGAATTTGAGACAAATAACCGAACAGTGGCGGCGACCAAGCTGCAGGAGAATGATATGCTTCTCTCGGTACAGCCGGCGGACGGCATGAAAGAGGCGGTCATCCAGACGACCAGCGGTATCTTCCTGCGATTCCCGATCGAGGAGATATCGGAGATGAAGAAGAATGCGAAAGGTGTGCGCGGTATCAAGCTGGGGCGTACCGAGTCGCTGGAGACAATCCATCTGCTGGACGGCACTGAGGACGATCCGATCGTTATGTATAAAGAAAAACCGGTTCATTTGAGCCGTTTGAAAATAGGGCACCGCGATGGCAAGGGAAGCCGGGCGAGAAGCTAGAATCAAACAGAAAGATTCCGAGAGTACATTTACGAAAAAAGGAGGTATTTCATATGGCTGAACTTCAGAACACACCGACCCCTCATATCGGGGCAAAGCAGGGCGAGATTGCGGAGACGATTCTGCTTCCGGGCGATCCGCTGCGGGCAAAGTATATCGCAGAACATTTTCTGACGGATGCAAAACAGTTCAATACAACGAGAAATATGTACGGTTATACCGGCTATTATCAGGGCAAACGCGTGTCTGTCATGGGAACCGGCATGGGCTGTCCGTCGATGGGAATTTATTCGTATGAGCTGATTCATTTTTATGGATGCAGGAATCTGATTCGGATCGGAACTGCCGGTGCGCTGCGTCCGGAGGTAAAGGTGCGCGAGCTTATTTTTGCGATGGGCTCCTGTACGACATCCAACTATGTAAAACAGTTCCGCCTGCCGGGGGATTATTCCTGCGTGTGCAGCTATGAGCTGCTGGAAAAGGCGGTTGAGTCTGCGAAAAAGAGAAATTTAAAATATCATGTCGGTAATATTTTGTGTTCCGATATGTTCTACAACCCACCGCTTGAGCCGACCGGAACTACCTGGGCGCAGATGGGCGTGCTGGCGGTGGAGATGGAGTCGGCGGCACTTTACAGCAACGCTGCCTATGCGGGCGCAAATGCGATCTGTATCCTGACCGTATCGGATTCGGCAGTGACCGGAGAGGCAACGACGGCAGAAGAACGCGAGAAGACGTTTACCAATATGATGGAAGTGGCGCTGGCTCTGGTGTAAGTGCTAAGCTGGTAAAATAAAAGTAGAATTTGAAGGTTACTGTTTATGGGTAGGCACTTTTGGAACCGAAAGTGCCGTAAGAAAACGTGGTGGCAGCAGGAAGAGAAAACAGGAGAGAACAATGATAGGAATTGCTCCACAGGAGTGGAAAACAGATCTTCCGGAGTTTTGTGAAAAAACGAGGGATTTTTATGCAGGAAAGATGGATAAGGGCTCATATAAGGGCTTTTCAGGACGTTACGGCAGTTATGCACAGAAAGGCGGCGCGGCGAGCATGCTGCGTCTGCGTATGACGGCAGGATGTGTGTCGAAGGAGAAGCTTGCATTTATCGCAAAGGCAATCCGTGCATATCAGGTAAATATGGTACATTTTACGACTTGTGAGAGCGTGCAGTTTCACAATCTGGATGAGAAATCAGTCTGTGAATTGATGGAGCAGGCACTCGATGCCGGGATCGTGACGATGGGCGGCGGCGGGGATTTTCCGCGAAATGTGATGTGTTCTCCGCTTTCCGGTGTGGAAGTGGGCGAATATTTCGACGTTATGCCGTGGGCGAAGGCGGCGGGAGAATACCTGATGACCTTCATCAATGCGGAAAAGATGCCGCGCAAGCTCAAGGTCTGTTTCTCTAATTCACCGGCGAATGTGACGCACGCGACCTACCGAGATCTGGGATTTGCGGCTTGCCCGGACGGAACGTTTGAGGTGTACAGTGCAGGCGGTCTGGGAAACAATCCGCAGTTTGGCGTTAAAGTTGCCGAGGGCGTTGCGCCGGAGAAGATTCTTTATTACATTAAGGCGATGTGGCTGACATTCCGGGCATATGGCAATTACGAAAACCGCGGAAAAGCGCGTACCCGGTATATGCAGGAAGCACTCGGCGGAGCGGAAAATTACCGGAAGGCGTATCAGGAGAAGCTTCAGGAGGTACTGGCATCCGGGGAGCAGCTGGATCTTTCCCGCGAGGAAGTGATGGCAGCGGCAGGAATAAAAGAAAAGCAGAGCAAAACAGGCGATGGAAGCAGCGCGTCGGGAGAACGTGTGCTGGAGCAGAAACAGCCGGGACTTTATACGGTTATCTGGCATCCGATTGGCGGACAGCCGCGCCCGGAGACGCTGGCAGCCCTGGGAGAACTGATGCAGACGATTGACGGCACAGAGCTTCGCCTGGCACCGGATGAAACTGCGTACATCATTAATTTGACCGGAGCAGAAGCAGAGAAGATTCTGGAGGCGACGAAGGAGACGGCTCAGACAAAGTTTGAGACATCGGTAAGCTGTATCGGTGCGTCGATCTGTCAGGTTGGTGCACGCGATTCGCAAGCTCTGTTACAGGCGTGTGTAAAGGCGGTCGGGGAGGCACAGATCCCGGACGGCGCACTTCCGCAGATTCATATTTCCGGATGTCCGTCTTCTTGCGGTACCCACCAGACTGGACCGATGGGATTCCGCGGAGGCGTGCGGATGGCAGATGGCAAGGCTCAGCCGGCATTTGTATTTTATCTGGGCGGAAATGAGGTACAGGGAAAAGAGACGATGGGACGTGAGCTTGGCACGATGTTTGAGAGCGAGATTTCGTCGTTCTTAGTCAAACTTGGAAAAGAGATTGCGGCAAGGGGGCTTGATTTTGAGAGCTACCGGACGCAGTACCCGGATGGGATTGAGAAGGCTGCAGCGGAATACTTGGCTTAGAAGAACCTATTTTGAGTTAAAACATCGTTAAATCCGTGACAGACGTTATAAATTTATCAAATGTCCGTGAGTGACGTACAAATGTATTTTTCTTGCGGAAAAATGTTGATTTTTTGTTTGTTTTGTTATAGGATAGACAAGAATTACAGCGGCAGAGTGAAAACGTGTTGCAGAGCAGGAGCTTCCTATCCAAACTCCATCCTGCCATGAGAAGCTGAAAAAGCCGCTGTCAGAAGAGGAGAAAAACGATGAACATGGAAAAGAAATTACGTGTAGGCGTTCTGGGAGCAACGGGTATGGTAGGTCAGCGTTTCATCACGCTTCTGGCAAATCATCCGTGGTATGAGATTGCTGCGCTGGCAGCAAGCCCGCGTTCTGCAGGAAAAACATATGAGGAGGCAGTCGGCGGACGATGGAAAATGCAGACCCCGATGCCGGAGTGTGTGAAGAAGATGGTCGTTATGAACGTAAACGAGATCGAGAAGGTGGCATCCGAAGTTGATTTTGTGTTCAGCGCCGTAGATATGACAAAAGAAGAGATCCGTGCGATTGAAGATGCGTATGCAAAGACAGAAACACCGGTTGTTTCCAACAACAGCGCACACCGCTGGACACCGGATGTTCCGATGGTAGTGCCGGAGATCAATCCGGAGCACTTTAAGGTAATTGAGTTCCAGAAAAAACGTCTGGGAACCAAGAGAGGCTTCGTAGCGGTAAAACCGAACTGCTCCATTCAGAGCTATGCACCGGTTCTGACTGCATGGAAGGAATTTGAGCCATATGAGGTAGTAGCTACTACGTATCAGGCAATTTCCGGAGCTGGCAAGACGTTCAAAGACTGGCCGGAGATGGAAGGCAACATCATCCCGTACATCGGCGGTGAGGAGGAGAAGAGCGAGCAGGAGCCGCTTCGTCTCTGGGGCGAGATCAAGGACGGCGAGATCGTGAAGGCATCCGAGCCGGTGATTACCTGCCAGTGCATTCGTGTACCGGTTCTGGACGGACATACAGCAGCCGTATTTGTAAAGTTCAGAAAGAAACCAACCAAAGAGCAGCTGATCGAGAAGCTGGTTAATTTCAAGGGACTTCCGCAGGAACTGGAGCTTCCGAGCGCGCCGAAGCAGTTCATCCAGTATCTGGAAGAGGATAATCGTCCGCAGGTACAGCTGGATGTCAACTATGAGAAGGGCATGGGCGTATCGGTTGGTCGTCTGAGAGAAGACAAAGTATACGATTGGAAGTTTGTAGGTCTCTCCCATAACACACTGCGCGGCGCAGCCGGCGGTGCGGTACTGTGTGCAGAGCTTCTGACCGCACAGGGATATATCCAGGCGAAATAAAGAAGTGTGTGCAGAGAATCTGTGAAATAGAAAATTAAAACTGATAAAAGTAAGAACTGCCGCCCAGTGGCGGAGAAGCTGTTTGAAAAACGATGGCTGACTCTGCTCTGGAAGGCAGTTTTTATTTGTGTCATAGGAAACATGTGTGAACAGTGACGACTCTTGAAATTTTTATAATCAGATTTGGAAAAATGGGTGTGCATGAGGGGAAAAGTATTGTATACTTGTAACTGTTCAGTAGGTCTGCGCATTATAAATCAGCTATTTATAAGTTAGACAGATTTATTCTGACAAAAGTAAGCATAAAAATGCGAGAATATTTTCGGATTCTAAAAATTAAGGGGGATTTGGCATGGTTGAGAAGACAATCTTTGGAACAATGGAAGATGGCAGAGAGGTCAGCCGTTATACATTGACGAATCAGAATGGAGTTTCTGCATCCTTTTTAGATCTGGGTGCAATCTGGTCCACGATGCTGGTGCCGGATCGGAACGGAGAGATGGCGGATGTCCTGCTGGGACATGAAACAGTAGCAGACTGCCAGGTAAGCGATGGGCATCTGGGCGAGGCTGTTGGACGAAATGCAAACCGGATTGGCGGCGCGGCGTTTACGTTAAATGATAAAAAATACGAATTGACGGCGAATGATGGTCCGAACAACCTGCACAGCGGCATGGATTTTTACCGGAACCGTATCTGGGCGGCAGAATATGAGACGGGCGTTAATCAGGTTTCGTTTACACTGGAAAGCCCGGACGGCGATCAGGGATATCCGGGAAATGCCTCGATCCGTGTGACCTACACGCTGACAGATGAAAATGAAGTAAAGATTCATTACGAGGGAACCTGCGATCAGGATACCATTTTTAATATGACAAACCACGCGTATTTCAATCTGGCAGGCCATGAGAGTGGTCCGGCGCTTTCGCAGATGGTTTACATTGACAGTGATGCGATCACGGCGGTAGACAAGGTGCTGATCCCGACCGGTGAGATCCGCAAGGTAATGGGGACTCCGATGGATTTCTCAGATTTCAAGCCGATCGGACGTGATATTGAAGCGGATTACGATCAGTTAAAACTGGGCGGCGGCTACGATCATAACTGGATTCTCAACCATGAGTCAGGCGTATTCAGTCTGGCGGCGGCTGCGATCGACGAGGAGAGCGGGCGCAAGATGGAGGTATACACCGATCTGCCGGGAGTTCAGTTCTACACGGGCAATTTCCTGGACGGACAGGTTCCGGGTAAGGGCGGCATGAAGTATGTGAGACGCCAGGGATACTGCTTTGAGACGCAGTATTACCCGAATGCAGTCAACATGCCGGGATTTGCATCCCCGATCGTGAAAAAAGGCGAGAAATACGATACAACGACCAGTTACAAATTTATGACGGTTTAAATTTGTATTTGATTTGTGATCATTTTGACATAGGATAGAGATTGGCATGAGTGAGACAAACAACAAGGGAGTAAAAGTGCTGGCATCTGCCAGCCTTTTATTTGTAACAATTATCTGGGGCAGCGCGTTCGTTGTGATGAAAAATTCGATGGACGCGATCACACCTACATACCTTTTGGCGTACCGGTTTACGATCGCGGCGCTTGGGATGGCGGCTCTTTTCTGGAAACAGATCCGGGGAATGTCGATGCAGGAGTTTAAATGCGGCGCACTGGCGGGATTGTTTCTATTTATCAGTTATTATTTTCAGACGTATGGGCTGAAATACACGACCGCGAGTAAAAATGCGTTTATTACGACGTTGTATGTGGTGATCGTGCCGTTTCTGGCATGGGCGGTTAATCATGTGCGCCCGAAGGCAAATAACCTGATCGCAGCGGGATTTGCTGTTGTGGGATTGGCGCTTTTATCGCTGAAAGGCGATCTGTCGGTCAATTTTGGTGATTTCCTGACGCTGGTGTGCGGCATCTGCTTTGCGGTTCATATGATTTTTCTGGATCGCTTCACGGCATACTGCACTCCGATCCGCCTGACGGTCATGCAGATGGGAACAGCGGCGGCGTGTTCGTGGGTGCTGGGGCTTCTCACGGAAGGAGCGTTCCATCCGGAAGTATTTACACTGCCGGGAGTAGCAGTTTCGATGTTGTATCTGGGACTCGCATCCAGCATGCTCTGTTTTCTGCTTCAGACAGTGGGGCAGAAATATCTGAGCGCCAGCACATCCTCGATTCTACTGTCGTTTGAATCGGTGTTTGGGCTCCTGTTCTCTGTCTGGCTGCTGCATGAGGAGCTGACGTTGCGGATGCTAATTGGCTGTGCGCTGATGTTTGCGGCGGCGATTCTGGCGGAGTGGACGCCGAAGCGGAAAAGTAATTAGAGGAAATTAGGTAACTGTTCAGCAGGTCTGCGCATTTACTGCGCTGACCGTACGAAAACATGGGCCAGCAGACAAAAATCCCATTGCCGTAGGCAATTTTTAATGGATTTTTGCGCGTGACTGTGAAGGTACTGAACAGTTACGAAATTAGTAAGATAGGAGCAGAACAACGTGGCAAAATCGTTATTTATAGCCGAGAAACCGAGCGTGGCGCGTGAGTTCGCAAATGCACTCAAGGTAAATGGACGATCGGTGGATGGCTATATTGAGTCGGAAAATGCGGTTGTGACCTGGTGTGTTGGACATCTGGTCACGATGAGCTATCCAGAAGTATATGATATGAAATATAAGCGCTGGAGTCTGGAGACACTTCCATTTCTCCCGAAAGAATGGAAATATCAGGTTATCGACAGCGTGAAGAAACAGTTTGGAATCGTGAGCGGTCTCTTAAACCGGTCGGATGTAGATACAATCTACGTCTGTACCGACTCGGGACGGGAGGGAGAATATATCTACCGCCTCGTCGCGCAGATGGCTGGCGTGCAGGGCAAGAGACAGAAGCGCGTCTGGATCGATTCACAGACGGAGGAAGAGATTCTGCGCGGCATCCGCGAAGCGAAGGATCTGTCCGAATACGATCATCTGGCGGATTCGGCATATCTGCGGGCAAAAGAAGATTATCTGATGGGAATTAACTTTTCCCGCGCACTGACGTTGAAATATGGACCATCTGTTTCTAACTATATGCGAAGTTCTGACCGGACCGTGATCTCAGTCGGACGCGTCATGACCTGTGTCCTCGGTATGGTAGTCCGCCGGGAGAGGGAGATCCGGGAATTTGTCAAAACGCCATTTTACCGCGTGATCGGTACATTTGGACCGGCAGGCATCTCGATTGACGGCGAATGGCGGGCGGTGGAAGGAAGCCGTTACTATGGAACGCCGTGTCTGTATAAGGAAAATGGTTTTAAGGAGCGAAAGGACGCGGAGGCGCTGATTGCATGGCTGTGGGAACGCGAGAATGGAAGCGAAAATTCGGGAGTCATGCAGTCAGAGATCAGCGACGCAGAAAAAGCGGACGCGGGTTTAATGGGCGTATATAATACTTCGCAGGGAACCATTTTAAAAGTGGAAAAGAAAAAGGAAACCAAAAATCCACCTCTTCTCTATAACCTGGCGGAGCTCCAGAATGATTGTTCTAAAATGTTTAAAATCAGCCCGGATCAGACCCTGAAAGTGGTGCAGGAGCTGTACGAGCGAAAGCTGGTTACCTATCCGCGAACGGACGCGCGTGTGCTTTCAACGGCGGTGGCGAAGGAGATCAGCAAAAATATCGGCGGTCTGACGCATTATGAGCCGCTGGCGGCATTTGCATCGGAGGCGATGCAGGCAGGGCTGTGGAAGAACATAGCAAAAACGCGTTATGTCAATGATAAGCAGATTACCGATCACTACGCAATCATACCGACCGGACAGGGACTCGGCGCGCTGAGAAGTCTCCCGGAGTTGAACCGCAAGATTTACCAGGTGATTGTGCGCCGTTTCTTAAGCATCTTTTATCCGGCGGCGGTTTACCAGAAATATGCGGTTGAGATTGAGGTAAAAAGTGAACATTTCTTTGCCGGTTTCAAGGTATTGAAAGAAGCGGGATATCTCAAGGTGACGGAAATTCCGAAAAAGAAAAAGGACACCGCCGGGGAAAGTGTCGGCAGAACGAACCGCCTTGAACCAGGTATAGATGGAAATGATGCGGAAAATCCGGCAAGAGAAGCAGATGGAACAGACAGCAGCCAGCCAAAGGTAATTGACGCGTCCCACCCAGAGTTTATCCAGATGCTGGAACAGCTCAAAAAGGGGATGAAAGTGTCACTGGATGATTTGCAGATCAAAGAGGGCGAGACATCTCCGCCGAAGCGTTATTCCTCCGGTTCGATGATTCTGGCGATGGAAAATGCCGGTCAGCTTATCGAAGACGAAGAGCTGCGCGCCCAGATCAAGGGCAGCGGCATCGGAACGAGTGCAACCCGCGCGGAGATCCTGAAAAAGTTGTTCAACATCAAATACATGGCGCTCAACGAAAAAACGCAGGTCATCACGCCGACCTATCTGGGAGAACTGATTTATGAGGTCGTACACACATCCATGAAGCAGCTTCTCAACCCGGAGCTGACGGCAAGCTGGGAAAAAGGTCTGACCTATGTGGCAGAGGGCAGCATCACACCGGATGAATATATGCAGAAATTAGAGCGCTTCGTTATCGGACGCACTTACAATGCGGTTCATATGGGAAATGCGTATGGGCTGCGGCCGGCGTTTGATGCGGTTGCTGTGTTCTACCAGAATGCAGAGAAAGAGAAGAAGAGTTCGAGAAGTGCGAAGAGCGCGGGAAATATGAAAGCTGCAAGAGCGACAAAAGCTGGAACCAAATAGCTTATTTATAATAATAGAATCAATTGAATTTTAGGAAAGGCAATGATCATGAAAAAAGAAGAAATGAAAATCACAGAATTATATGATTTAACCCATACGCTGGCTTCAGATTATCTGAAACAGTTTACCTACCCGTGGGAGGCGCTGGCAGGTCTCAGTGATTTTATCATCGAATTGGGAAAGAGCCTGGATCCGGCAGAATATGAGAAAAGTGGTGAAAACATCTGGGTTCACAAGACAGCGAAGGTATTTGACAGCGCCTATCTGCACGGACCGGTCATCGTCGGCAAAGACGCTGAGGTGCGCCACTGTGCATTCATCCGCGGCAGCGCTCTGATCGGAGAAGGTGCAGTAGTCGGAAACTCCACTGAGCTTAAAAACGTCATCCTGTTCGATAAAGTACAGGTACCGCATTATAATTACGTTGGAGACTCCATCTTAGGCTATAAATCCCACATGGGTGCCGGTTCCATCACCTCCAACGTAAAATCCGATAAACTTCTGGTGGAAATCCACGCCGAAGACGGCAAGATCAAAACCGGACGCAAAAAAATCGGCGCCATGCTCGGTGATAACGTAGAAGTAGGCTGCGGCTCCATCCTAAATCCAGGCAGCATCATCGGACGCGGCACCAATATCTATCCGCTTTCCAGCGTGCGCGGCGGGGTAGATGCAAACTCCATTTATAAGAAGCAGGGAGAAATTGCTAAAAAAGAAGTGCGTTGACAAATCTCTATATTGAACGGTTTTTATACTAAATGAAACACATCCACCAGCAAAATCTCTGCCAGTCCATAATAAGTCACAACCGCTACCAGATCATTCACCGTCGTGATAAGCGGACCAGACGCAACTGCCGGGTCAACCTTCAGCTTGTGAAACAGCATCGGCACCAGTACGCCGACCAGGCTGGAGATTACCATTGCGGTCAGAAGAGAGATGCCGACACAGCCGGAAAGTGCAAACGAGAAGAAAAGACTCTTCTGCTTCATAATATGGATGAAAATGCCGATTACGACGAACGAAGCCGAGCCCAGCAGCAGTCCATTTAAAAATCCGATTCGCATTTCCTTGAATACAAATCCCAGCTTCTGCATCGCGGAGATATCCTCATCCATCAGGACACGGATGGTGACAGCCAGCGACTGGGTGCCGACATTGCCTGCCATGTCGAGGATCATCGACTGGAAGCAGATAAGAAGTGCGATACGGTCAACGATCGGCTCGAAAATGCCGACTACTGAGGAAACCCCCATGCCGAGGAAGAGTAGCAGCACCAGCCACGGGAGACGTTTTTTCAAACTCTGCAACAGTGGTTCGTGCAGATCCTCTTCCGAAGTAAGACCTGCCAGCTTTGCGTAGTCATCACCCATCTCGTCGTCGATCGCCTCGGCGATGTCCTCGTAAGTGATGGCACCGATGATCTTATGGTTCCGATCGAGTACAGGGATAGAATCCTCGCTGTAATCGATCAGCTCTTCCATACAGTCCGAAGATTTTTCATCCGCGTACACATACGGATAGGAGGTACTGATAATGTCCTCCAGCTTCATGTACTCACGGGCAGTGATTAAATCCTTCAGCTCGATCGCACCGAAATAGCGCCCATTTTCGTCTTCGACGTAGATGGTGTCGATGTTGTCGTTGTCCTCCGCCTGGGAGATCAGATGGCGCATTGCCTGCTTGATCGTACAGTTATTGGGAATGACGATGTAGTTGGTCGTCATCCGGCTACCGATCTGTTCCTCATCGTAGGAAAAGATCAGGTGGATATCATCCTTAGATTCCTGATCCATGCGCGCGATCAGGGCTTCTTTTTCCTCCGGATCTAAATTTTCGAGGATATCGACCGCCTCATCGGCATCCATCTCTGCCAGAACGGCTGCCGCCCGGTCAAGTCCCAGCTCATGCAGATAAGGCGCCGGTTCATCGAGATAGGTGAAAATCTCTGCCGTCATTTCCAGAGAGAGAATATTGTAGAGGCGTTTCCGGGTCGCAGTGTCCAGTGTTTCCAGAACCTCGGCAATATCGTTTGCATGGTAATTGTCGAGGTCATCCCGGATCACGCTTGCCGGTTTTCCGCTGCGGATGATCGCGCGGATATTTTCTTCAAAATTAGCATTATGCTCTGCGGTTGCGGCGATCGGAGCCGTTTCCGGGGAGCTTGTTTTCTTTTCGTCCATTTCTGGAGTCTGATTCATATTTGGTTCCCTCGCTTTCTGTCGTTCTATTTAATGCCGTTTGGGACGTACAGGGCGAGCAGTGCGGGGATAAAAAAATCCACCGCCAGTCGGGAACAGGATGAAATGCCGCAGATGGCAGTTTCAAACCCGCGCCAGGGCGATGGACAAATATATATGAAAACCAATCGTGCCGGGAAACGTTCAGCACTGAATCACCAGCCTGTTAAAGCAGGCGGAAATGTGCTGCCAGACAGCCCGATTCACACTCAAAAAGACCCTGCGGCAGACCAACAGTCTGGTACGCATGGTTGGAATTCATAGTTTGATTTTGCCCATCGCGACGACTTCGCCCGTTGCTGTCACAACTGTCCATGTGGTTCTCCTTTCTGAATTTTTAAAAATTGCAGTTTTATTAAAGCACGGAATTTCGTGAAAGTCAAGCCGGATTTTCCAGCACTCGGATGCCTTTTAAGATAAAGTCCTCTGTCAAGATTGCCATCTGTTCTGTGGATTCCTTCATGCCGCTTTCGATCCAGTACTGAACGGTACCGACACAGCCGGAAACGATAAAGGCGGAAAATGCCGCGAGCGTATCCGGATCGCTGGAACATTTGAGATCCAGCCAGCCTTTTAAACATTTATCGCTGACAATGCGTTTCAGGCGGTTGACAAAATTCAGATCACCGTTTTCTCCTATTAAGATAGAAACAATCTCTGCATTTTCCTGTACAAGAGGAAATAGTTCTGAGAGTGCGAGGGAAGGGCGCGCTACCAGTTCGGGAACGGGATGGTGCGTCAGGACAGACTCAACCTCCTCGATCAGTTCATTTTTGATCTGATCCATCAGGTCAAAGACATCTTTATAATGAAGATAAAAGGTGCCGCGGTTGATGTCAGCCATCTCGGCGAGTTCGCGCACCGTGATATCCTGAATTTTTTTTTCTTTGAGGAGGCGGGTTAAGCATTCTTTTAACTGGCGTCTCGTCTTTCGTACACGCCGGTCGAGTATTTCTTCTTTCATAGTGACTTCCTTTCTGAACGTTTCCAGACGGGGAAACGCCGTATGACTGTGTATCGGAGGCTGTGGATGAAGGGAGTGTTAAAAATAAGTAAAAATGGGCACACCAGATACAAAAAACAAACATAATGTGATGAAATGTTGATTAAAATACAACTGACGTAAAAATGATTATTGTATTCATTCGAACAACTTAGTATAATGCATTATAGTTCAAAAATGAACAAATGTCAATTAAACAGACATGAGTTGTATATGCTCTATTTTAGATGTAACTGTTCACTGCGAAGAAGTCTTTTGTATGGAACGTTTCACAGACGGCAGGAGTGGCTGACAATCGTGAAAGGAACGGCTATGAGAACCTGCAGCATATGCGAAAGCAAAAGGAAATAGATACGAAGGTGGAATCTGGTATGAAAAATTTTGTCATTACAATCGGAAGAGAGTTTGGAAGCGGCGGCCATAATCTGGGGAAGTCTCTGGCAAAGGAACTGGGAATTCCCTGTTATGACCGCCATCTGATAGAGGAAGCAGCGGTGTGCGGCGGATTTAAGATGGAGGAACTGGAAGAGGCGGACGAGATGAAGGCGAACCGTTTTCTTTTTAAGGTTCCGGCCAAGTGCAATCCGTTTACCGGTTATGGAAAGCCGATGAATGATACCTTGTTTGTCGTGCAGTCCCAGTTGATCCGGGAGTATGCGAAGAAAGGTCCATGCATTATCGTGGGACGCTGCGCTGACAAGATCCTGGAGGAGACAGAAGGGCTTATTTCTCTATTTATATATGCCCCGATGGAGGCGCGCGTGAAGGAGATTATGCGGCGTTACGAGACAGATGAAAAAGAAGCTGAATACCTGATCAAACAAGCGGATAAAATACGGAAAAATTATTATAATTTTTATGCAAAAAAGACATGGGCGGATAAAGCAAGTTATGATATGTTGATTGACAGCAGCCGGATCTCGGAAAAGGAGCTGGCGGCGATGCTCCGGGCACTTTTAACGGCACGGGGGGTGGAACTGGAAACAGATGGATCCGATCAATAAGCATAAAGAAGAGTGAGGACAGCGTATGAAGGACAGAAATTTGTGGATGAAGAAGGAAGAAAAGCGGACGGCGCCGGGGTTAAAAAGGGCGCTGAAAGCGGTTCTGGGACATAAGATAGTACGGCTGGCAGGAATCGCAGGAGTAAGTCTCCTTTTCTCAGCGTCTGCCGCCCAGACAGTGCTTGCGGATGATGCGGGTGTCTGGCAGCCGGTGGAGAATGGTTATTATCTGGTGGGAATGGACGGTTCTTACCTGACGGGCTGGCAGCAGATGGGCGGAAAATGGTACCTGCTCGGAGCAGACGGTTTGATGAAAACGGGCTGGGAGCAGGAAAAGGGAACCTGGTATTATCTGCAAGGGGACGGCGCGATGGCGACCGGCTGGCAGAATATCGACGGAAAATACTATTTCCTGAAAGACAGCGGCGCGATGGAGGGAACGACCTTCACAAAGGATGAGACGCAGTATACGATCAACGCGGACGGCAGCCTGGCGAACGCCAAAAAGAAGAAAAACACGGGCGGCGGCGCGTACACGCTGGCATTTCTGGATGCAGATACCCAGGCGATGGCGGACAGCTTAAATGAGCTGAAGGCGGACGCGTTTGACGGGGATGAGGAAGAAGATTACTATGACGATGACAAAAAAGATTACGATAAAGATGCCAGCTTTATTTTAAATGGAAAATTACAGCAGATCGCCGAACACCGCCTGGCGATGGCACGCAGTAAGGGTTATGGAAGCAGCCGGATCCCGGATGAAGGCACACTTGATGATTACCTCAAATCCATCGGGGAAAGCACTGCGAGACGTCATACGGAGATTTACCTCATCAACTGTGATGATGTGACGCAGGCAGAAGAAAAGCTTCTGCGTAATCACGACAGCGACGAGAAAAAGCGCGTGGACCGGGTGATTTATTATAAGGAAATGGGTGTTGCACATCAGCAGGTCGGCGATAAGCATTATTATATGATTATTTTGATGCGGTAAGGATCGCAATCATTGTATGACAGGAGCAAGCAGGCATGAAACTGAAATTTTTACATAAACGCAAAGAAGAAAAACAGACGGAAAAAGAAGCCTTCTCCCTGCCGAAATTCATCATTGAGCGGAGCAGGGCGATCGAGATTGTCTTTCTGGTTCTGGTGCTGATATCAGCGCTCATGGCGCCGTTTGTCGAGATCAACTATGATCTGACGGAATACCTGCCGTCGACCGTCCAGTCCAAACAGGGACTGGACCTGATGGAAGAGAAATTCGGCTACCCCGGCACGGGGCGCATCATGATTGATGATGTTTCGCTTTATGAGGCGAAAGCCTACAAGGATAAAATAGAGGCGTTGGACGGAGTCGATCAGGTCATGTGGCTCGATACATCGACCAGCGTATACGCGGCGGACGCATTTATCAACTTTAATAGTGTTGATGAGTATTACAAGGATAATACGGCGGTTATGGATATTGTTTTTGTAAACGGCGACACGGATAAGAGGACGTCCCAGACGATCGATGAGATCAAGGACATTCTCGGAGACAAGGGACATTACGTCGGCATGGCGGTTCAGAACAAATCGCTGCAGGAAAATGTTTCGAGCGAGATGAAGCTGATTATGACGCTGGCGGTCGTGGTTATTTTCCTGATTCTGACCGTGACGACGAACTCCTGGTTTGAACCGGTGCTGTATCTGACGGTCATGGGCGTGGCGATCGTCCTGAACAAAGGAACGAACCTGTTTATCGGGCGGATATCCTTTTTGACGAACAGTGTGTCGGCGGTCCTGCAGCTCGCCTGCTCGATGGATTATTCGATTTTCTTAAGCCACGCGTTTGCGAGGGAAAAGGCAAAGGGACTGGATCAGATGACCGCGTTAAGCAACGCGATCAATGAGGCATTAAACTCCATTTTCGCCAGCAGCCTGACGACGATCGTCGGATTTATCGTTCTGTGTTTTATGAAGTTTAATATCGGATTTGATATGGGACTCGTGCTGGCAAAAGGTATTGTCCTGAGTCTTCTGACAGTGGTGTTTTTTATGCCGGCGATGATTCTGCGTATGACGCCGATGATTGAGAAAACATCCCATCGTTCGTTCCTGCCGTCGTTTGATAAGCTCAGCCACGGTATCTACAACAGCCGCCGCATCGTGCTGATTCTGATTGCGGTGCTGGCGATCCCGGCATACACGGCGCAGAGCATGAACGATTTCCTCTACGGAAATGACGCGGTCGGCGCCAGCGAGGGAACGACGGTATATGAGGATGATGAGCTGATCACAGCGAAATTCGGACGAAGCAATATGATGATGGCAATCGTGCCGGATACTTCTTTTATCAAGGAAAAACAGTTCACGGATGAGCTGGAAGACCTGCCGTACATGAAGAGTGTAACGTCCTTGTCCGGGCAGCTCCCGGAGGGCGTACCGGAAGATTTCCTTCCGTACAGCATCACAAGCCAGTTACATAAAAAAGATTATGCGAGAATCCTTATTTACGTTAAGAGTAAGGGCGAGAGCAAGCTGGCGTACCAGTGCTCGGATGAGATCCAGGCGATCATGAAGAAATATTATCCGGAAAATTCGTATCTGGTCGGCACAACACCGTCCACACAGGACATCCAGACGACGATCACGAAGGATTACAGCCGTGTCAATGTGATGTCGCTGATCGGCGTATTTGTGGTTGTCATGTGGAGTTTTAAATCACTGATTATTCCGCTCCTTATCATGATTCCGATTGAGGTCGCGATTTTCGTCAATATGGCGGTACCGTACATCGTCGGAGACACGATGATTTTCATTGGTTACATTATCGTAAGCTGTATCCAGCTGGGCGCGACCGTCGATTATGCGATTCTGACGACGAACAATTATCTGGAATGCCGCAAGACGATGGATAAGAAGGAAGCGGCGATCGGGGCGCTGAATCTTGGTATTCCGGCGATTCTGACATCCGGTTCGATCCTGACCTGTGCCGGATATATTGTATACAAGGTATCGAGTGTCGCGGCGATCGGCGATCTGGGACATTTGATTGGACGGGGGGCTCTGATTAGTATGCTTTTTGTCTGCTCCCTGATGCCGGCATTTCTGGTATTGTTTGATCATATCCTGATGCAGAACGAATTTGAGAGGATTCATCTGTTTTTCAAAAAACGGCGCGAACGCCGCCATGCCCGTATGAAACGGGCGGCAAGACGCGTGGCTGGTGCCGTGTGGAAAGGGAAAAAGCCGCTGGTGGATTCAGTTACGTCGAAAAGAAAACAATTCGAAGCTGAAACGAAAGCGCTGGAAGATACAGAAATAACAGAGACGGGCGGTCCTCAAGAGAAAACAGATTCCGATGCGGAGGCGCGGGAGAAACACAGAAGAAAGCTCCGGCTACTTGGAAAAGTGAGAGAACGAAGAAAAGACCGGAAACGGAAGATGACAGAAAAAAGGGAGGCTGGAAGCCATGAAGAAGATCATTAGAAGAGGAGCGGCGGCGACGCTGGCAGCGGTTACGCTGGTAACGAGTGCGGCAGTTCCTGTCCGGGCGGCTGCACCAAGAGTTCAGGTAGATGAAACGATGTATGTCAATCTGGACTATTATGGAACGGCAACGCAGATCAATGTGGTCAAAGGCTGTACCACGAATGGATTGACCGAATATACCGATTATGGTACCTATGACAAGGTGGTCAACATGACGGACGACACGGCGCCGGAAATTGGCGATGGAACCGTCACATGGAAACTGCCGGAGAAGAATTCGCGTTTTTATTATCAGTGTACGATGCCGAAAAACAGCGTCGATCTGCCGTGGACGTTTGACGTTTCCTATAAACTTAATGGAGTGGAAGCGGATGCATCCAAACTGGCGGGGGCGTCTGGTCTGGTTGAGGTCAATGTAAAGGCGACCCCGAATGAGAAGGCGAAGGCGTATTATAAAAATAATATGGTGTTGACCGTGTTGGTGCCGGTGGATATGGAGAAATGCTATAGTGTCGATGCGTCGGGCGCGCAGGTGCAGTCGGTTGGAAGCTATCAGGCGGCAATGTTTGCGGCGCTTCCGGGCGAGGACGGCGATTTTACAGTCCGGGTCGGCACGGATAATTATGAGAATATCGGAGTCATTATGATGATGGTTCCGGGGACCCTGGATGAGCTGAACCGCATCAAGGATCTGAAAGAGGCGAAAGATACCTGGCGCGAGGATGGAAACAAGATGTATGACAGCATGAATGCGCTGTTAAAGACGATGGAATCCATGAAGTCGGATGTTTCCGGCGTGAAAGGCGGTCTGGCAAATCTCGATCGGGCGCGTGGAACCGTCAGTGCTAACCGGAAACAGATCGAGGCGCTCTCGACACAGGCGCTTGCCGATCTGCAGGCAGTCACGGATCAGACGACGGTCATGATTCCGTATTTACAGACGGCGCGCGATGCGGTGACGGATATTAACAGCAACACACAGGCGCTTTCCAATACGATGGAAGATATGCAGGATGAACTGGATCGCCTGTATGACCGCCTGGGAAGTCTGAGCAAATCGCTCCGGTCGGCTTCGGATGAATTAAATAAGGGTCTTGTCAGTCAGCAGACGCAGGATGCGATCGAGAAAGATATTGTCCAGCGGACGGCGGAAGTCCAGAAAATTTTGGAAGAACTCGATAAACTTCTGGGACAGGGAAATACCTCCCTGGCGGTGACAGAACAGGGGATTGGAAGCCTGAATCAGAGTTTAGCCACGTTAGACGGCATGAAGCTGAAACGGATCCGCAAGATGAAGAGTGCGGAGAAGGAAGAGACATCTGTATCGTCGGAGGCGGCATCTGGAAACGGAAATGGTCAGACAGCGGGGGCGGCTGGCAGCGCAGATATCACGGATTCTGCAGGTGCCGCCGATCATGCAAAAACTACGGGTTCTGCAAATACCACGGATGACGCGGAAATGGCAGCAGGCACTTCGGCCTCTGGCTCAGCAGGAACAGAAAGTAAAGATTCGGCTGAACAGGAAGCAGCGGGCGCAGGCATAGCGTCTGGTGCAGCTGGTAACCAGGCGGAAAAAGCGGCTGAATCAGCGACAAAGACGGAAGAGAAGAATCCTGCTTCGACGGCAGACAAGGCAGAGACGGATTCTGCTAAGAATTCGGGTTCCGCTTCGGAAGACAACTCCTCGGGTCAGGATGCAGAGGTGAATGCATTTGGAACCGAGGTTTCTGCGGGAGCCCTGACAGCCGGACCGTCCGGCGAGCCGGGAAGCGGCGGTGTCAATGATGCGAGCTGGGAAGATGAGATTGGCAATGCAGAAGATGATGTAGAGGAGGCGCTGGAGTCTCTGTCAGCGACTACTTATTCTGCGGATGCTGCAAGTCTGGTGGAAGAGACGAAGGGCATTTTCCAGAAAGTGGAGCAGGCGCAGAAAACTGCGAAAACGATTGTGAATAAAGTGAATGGTGCGTTCAAGACGGCGGGAGATATTACTGGCAAGACGGGTTCGACTTTATCGGCGCTCAGAAGTTCGACCGATGAACTGATTAATTTGCTGGATGATATGCGGGTCCTGATTGACACAACGGATAAATATGTGCCGACGATGCTGGATTCCCTGTCTGATTCTGAAGAACTGATGAACCGGCTGACCAGGGCACTTTATACCACACATGATATGCTCAGTCTTTTGAATGACACGCTGATTTCGGCAGGTGATTCGCTGGATGCCGGAACCAAGGCAACGCTGCAGGGCATGGAGAAGATTCTTGATAAGAACCTGACCCTGATCGATCAGCTTGCGGCGGTTCGGGAAGCGGGGGAAGACATGAAGAGTACGCTCGATGAGCAGATCGATAAGTTTGAGGATGAGAACAACTTCCTGAACATAGATCCGGAGGCGGAGAAGATTTCCTTTACCTCCTCGAAAAATCCGTCCCCGAACAGCGTGCAGATCGTCCTGCGGACCGATGAGATCAGCGATGATGATGAATCAACCGATATCTCCGATCAGGAGGCAGACGGCAGCAGTGAAGAAGGTCCGTTAAAACGGATGTGGAATGTGCTGGTGGCGATCGTGAAGGCGATTATTGAGATATTCCAGAATCGGTAAAAGATGCAGAATAAAAATAGATAAGAAAAAGAACTGCCGCATCAGCAAATGATTTGCTGGGCGGCAGTTCTTTTTAGTGGACCAGACGGGAGTTGAACCCGTGTCCAAAAACCAATTCCCTGTTCTTCTACTATCATAGTCCGTTCTTTGACATTCCCTCTATCCTGCGGAAACGAACATCCTCAGAACTTCAGTAGTTCCTGATACGCCTGACAGTCCGGAACCCGCCTGTCATCGTTTCTCACATATTCGATGCCAGATTCTTAAAGTGTGAGTGCTCTAAGGCTGACAACTGCCAAATTAGGCAGCGTATGCTAATTTGTTGTTAGCGTTTAATTTTAAGTTTGCCATTTAACGCATCGCATGCGGATAGCTTCACCAGCTTCATGATCCCTGTCGAAACCGGTACTGGCCCTTATATTTATAGCCTTATTATCATACCATGAAAGAGGCGGTCTGTCAATGCAGTGAAAACTCAAGAGAAAAATATCTTGACAAAATAGAAACAGCTGATATAATCGAGACTGTAATGATGAACCAGAAACGGGTTTATCTATATAGAAAGAAAGTGTTGAGAAGACCAGTAGGATTGTGGAACTGGACAGAGAACGGCGTCGCAGGAAAAGCCTGAAATAACAGAGGCAGGTGGCTGTGGGTGGAAGCGTCGGACAGGAAAGCAAATCTGAATACCAGCTTTGAATGTCCCTTAATCGGGAACGGTGATTCCGTTATCATCAGAATGAAGTGGAATCGATCCGAACGATCGATTCAATAAGGGTGGAACCGCGATTAATCGTCCCTTAGTCAGAAACATCTGGCTAAGGGATTTTTTGTTTCATAGGAAATTGCGTCCTATGAAACAAAAAACGCTCCGCGGGATGCGCACTCGCGCGAAGAAGCAACATGTCGCAAGCGACCGTGCTCGGCGCGAGAATGTGCCAAGACACATTCTTTCGTGGTTCTTCTGGTCAGGAAGCTTTTATTATTTCAGAACGAAAAGGAGAAAAAAGATGAAGATCACATTAAAAGATGGCTCTGTCAAAGAATATGCGAGCCCGATGTCCATCATCGACATTGCAAAAGACATCAGCGAAGGCCTGGCGAGAGTGGCATGTCTGGGTGAGGTTGACGGTGAGGAAGAAGATCTCCGTACCGTGATCGACCATGACTGTCAGTTAAATATCCTGACTGCAAAGGATGAGAAAGGTCTGGCAGCTCTGCGCCATACCGCCAGCCATGTAATGGCACAGGCTGTAAAACGCCTTTACCCGGAGACAAAACTTGCGATTGGACCGTCCATCGCAGACGGTTTCTACTATGATGTCGATCCGGCTACCCCTCTGACTGCAGAGGATCTGCCAAAGATCGAGGCAGAGATGAAGAAAATCATCAAAGAAGCACTTCCACTGGAGCGCTTTACTCTGCCGAGAAATGAAGCGATCGAGTTCATGAAGGAGAAAGAGGAGCCGTACAAGGTAGAATTAATCGAGGATCTGCCGGAGGATGCAGAGATTAGCTTCTACCGTCAGGGTGATTTTACTGACTTATGTGCAGGACCTCACATGATGAACACCAAGGGTGTTGGTAAGGCATTTAAGCTGATGAATCTGGCAGGCGCATACTGGAGAGGCAGCGAGAAGAACAAAATGCTGACCCGTATCTATGCGACCGCATTTGCAACCAAAGAGGATCTGGAAGCATACATCACAATGATGGAAGAGGCAAAGAAACGTGACCATCGTAAACTGGGCAAAGAACTTGGCCTGTTCATGATGCACGATGCAGGTCCGGGTTTCCCGTTCTTCCTGCCGAAGGGCATGGTACTGAAAAATACCCTGCTTGATTACTGGAGAGAAATCCATAAAAAAGCTGGTTATGTAGAGATTTCCACTCCGATCATCCTGAATCGCAAGCTCTGGGAGACTTCCGGACACTGGGATCATTACAAAAACAACATGTATACAACTGTGATCGATGAAGAGGATTACGCAATTAAACCAATGAACTGTCCGGGCGGCGTTTTAGTATACGCTTCTGAGCCACGTTCCTACCGTGATCTGCCGCTGCGTATGGGTGAGCTTGGTATCGTTCATCGTCATGAGAAATCTGGTCAGCTTCATGGTCTGATGCGTGTACGCTGTTTCACACAGGATGATGCACATATCTTCATGACACCGGAGCAGATCAAGGACGAGATCAAGGGCGTTGTACACCTGATCAACCAGGTATATTCCCTGTTTGGGTTCAAATATCACGTAGAGCTGTCCACCCGTCCGGAAGACAGCATGGGAAGTGATGAAGATTGGGAGATGGCAACCGAAGGCTTGCGTTCCGCTCTGGAAGAGCTGGGACTGCCGTATGTGGTAAACGAGGGCGATGGCGCATTCTATGGACCGAAGATCGACTTCCATCTGGAAGATTCTATCGGAAGAACCTGGCAGTGTGGTACCATCCAGCTTGACTTCCAGCTTCCACAGCGATTTGAATTAGAGTACACCGGAGCAGACGGCGAGAAACATCGTCCGATCATGATTCACCGTGTTGTATTTGGTTCCATCGAGCGTTTCATCGGTATCTTGATCGAGCACTTCGCGGGTGCATTCCCAACCTGGCTGGCACCGGTACAGGTAAAGATTCTTCCGATCTCTGACAAATACGCAGATTACAGCAAGGAAGTTCTGGACAAGCTGACCGAGGCTGGCATCCGTGCAGAGATGGATACACGTTCCGAGAAGATCGGCTACAAGATCCGCGAGGCACAGACCCAGAAGATCCCGTACATGCTGGTTGTTGGACAGAAAGAGGAAGAAGAGAAGACCGTTTCCGTCCGCAGCCGTTTTGCGGGTGACGAGGGCGCAAGCAGTGTAGAGAGCTTCATCGAGTCTATCCAGAAGGAGATCGAAGAGAAAAACCTGCGTGAGACTGTGAAAGCAGACGAAGCTAAATAATTTTGAAAAATTAAAAAATCAGGCAGACGCATCTGTGAGATAAAATCATGGATGCGTTTGTTTTAGTTTGCACGAATAAATCCAAAAAAGAAGCAGATACTACTCCTGAATCTAAAAACCAGTAACTGTTCACAGGCAGGAATTTTCTGAACTGAAAGTTCCGTACGATACAGTTCTGGTTGCAGATTTTGCCGATTTGGAATGCGAAGTATCGGCAAAATCCCGTTACTGGTCATACATGTGTGAACAGCAACGAAAACCATGACACATTGAAAAGTGTATCGCTGAAAAGTTTGACGGCTGGATGCCGGAGGAGACTTTCGGTGATGCATGTCAGAAAACAGGAGGAA
Organism: Clostridium sp. AF27-5AA; assembly: GCF_003478415.1. Taxonomy (NCBI): domain Bacteria; kingdom Bacillati; phylum Bacillota; class Clostridia; order Eubacteriales; family Clostridiaceae; genus Clostridium; species Clostridium sp. AF27-5AA. The sequence continues at coordinate 88,660 of NZ_QUFH01000009.1, read as the reverse complement.
AAATCATGACAAAACTGGATTGTAGTGTAACCGGATGTATGCACAATGCGGAAAACTGCTGCTGTAAAAATACCATTCTGGTAGAAGGAAAGACGGCGCAGGATAAATGCGATACCTGCTGTGGCAGCTTCGACGAGAAGAAAGGCGGCACATTCCGCAACCTTTTTAAAACACCGGAGAGCCGTCTCGAAGTAGAGTGCGAGGCAACGAACTGTGTTTATAATACAGACCGCCGGTGCAGCGCGGAACACATCGGAATCACCGGAGGCAATGCGACAGTTTCTATGCAGACGGAATGTTCGAGTTTCCAGAAACGGTGACTGATGCGGTTTTCTTTTTTAATAGAAGAAAGATTGCATAAATATTCGAAATAAAAAATGCCGCCGGATATGGAAAATTCTGTCAGGAAGGAAGCAAAACCGGGCAGAGGTAATGATATCCGGCGGTAGTTTTTAGTATGTCCGTAAATGTATTTGCGTACGTTGCCGTCATTTGCGCAACACGTGAACCATATTTAAAAATCATTTGTAAATCTTCTCAAAAATCTCGAAAAAACCGGTTGACATTCCAAAGAAACCATAGTATACTAACAAAAGTTGTGAGGAAACAACTTTACGAAGACAGGAAAGCAGGTTATCTACCTCACCTCAGCACGAGCAAGTGACTGTGGGTTCATAAATTTGAGAAATTTCCTATATTGGATTTCCTATTATGAGTAAGTGGATGGTCTGTACTGTTCACTTATTTTTTTTGACACTGAATCAACCAAAATCATCACATATCATGGGGGTGCACGACTATTAGCGAGTTAATGATTAACGAACAGATTAGAGACAGAGAGGTTCGTTTGATTGGCGAAAATGGAGAGCAGCTTGGAATCATGTCCGCAAAGGATGCTTACAAGTTAGCGAAAGAAGCGGAACTGGATTTAGTAAAGATTGCTCCGACTGCGAAGCCGCCGGTCTGCAAGATTATCGATTACGGTAAATACAGATACGAGCTTGCAAGAAAAGAAAAAGAAGCTAAGAAGAAACAGAAGGTAATCGAGATCAAGGAAGTTCGTCTTTCCCCGAATATCGATGAAAATGACCTGAATACCAAGATGAACAATGCGAGAAAATTCCTGGAAAAAGGCAATAAAGTAAAGGTTACACTTCGTTTCAGAGGTCGTGAGATGGCACATATGTCAAAGACAAAGTATATCCTTGACGATTTTGCAGAGAAGCTTGCCGATATCGCAGCCGTTGATAAACCGGCAAAAGTAGAAGGAAGAAGTATTGTACTGTTCCTTTCTGCGAAACGCTAGATATAAGGACATAACTATTATTAAGGAGGACTACACCATGCCTAAAATGAAAACAAGCAGAGCAGCTGCTAAACGTTTTAAAACAACCGGAACCGGAAAGTTAGTAAGAAATAAAGCTTACAAATCCCACATCTTAACTAAGAAATCTACAAAGAGAAAAAGAAATCTTAGAAAAGACATCGTTACTGATGCTACAAACAGCAAGGTAATGAAGAAGATTTTACCGTACTTATAAGATTCGAGGATTAAGAAGGAGGAAATAACCGATGGCAAGAGTAAAAGGCGGATTAAACGCTAAAAAGAAACACAATAGAGTATTAAAGCTGGCAAAGGGTTACAGAGGCGCACGTTCCAAACAGTACCGTGTAGCTAAGCAGTCCGTAATGAGAGCTCTTACAAGCTCCTACGCTGGTCGTAAAGAGAGAAAGAGACAGTTCAGACAGCTGTGGATCGCTCGTATCAACGCAGCAGCACGTATCAATGGTCTGTCCTACAGCAAGTTCATGTACGGCTTAAAGCAGGCTGGTGTTGAGATGAACCGCAAGATCCTTTCTGACATGGCTATCAACGATGCAGAAGGTTTCGCAAAACTGGCAGAGCTGGCTAAGTCCAAACTTGCGTAAGCAAAGAGCAGTGCGAAAAAAAGAAGCCACACACAGAAGCGTTGTGTTTACACAAAAGCGGCTGTGTGTGGCTTCTTTTTTTCATAGGGCGAATGCCCGACAGCGAGGAAAAACGAAGTTTTTCGAGCTGCCGCACTGCGGACTAGAAAGAAGTGATCCATAGAAGCGTTGTGTTTACACAAAAGCAGCTGTGTGTGGCTTCTTTTTTTCATAGGGCGAATGCCCGACAGCGAGGAAAAACGAAGTTTTTTCGAGCTGCCGCACTGCGGACTAGAAAGAAGTGATCCATAGAAGCGTCGTGTTTACACAAAAGCAGCTGTGTGTGGCTTCTTTTTTTCATAGGGCGAATGCCCGACAGCGAGGAAAAACGAAGTTTTTTCGAGCTGCCGCACTGCGGACTAGAAAGAGGTGACCAAGAAACTTTTTTCCTCTGCGCCGCCCCCACGCGGCGCAGAGGAAAGCTCTCTGACATCAGTAAAAATCACAACCCACATTTCCACGATATAGAATTTACTTATGAAATTATATTAAAAAAACTATCCAGAAACCGAGAAACTTGTGGTATAATAGATAAAAATATGGCTGTGAATTATTTAATCAGCCAGGTCGCAGATAGTTGACTCATAATAAAAGTGTATTGGGAGGTATCTTTAGAATGGCAAATGAAAAGAAAAAGCCGGTTAAGATCGTGGAAACTGTCCTTCGTGACGCGCACCAGTCTCTGATTGCAACCAGAATGACAACGGAGCAGATGCTTCCGATCATCGGAAAGATGGATGAGGTTGGATATCATGCAGTAGAATGCTGGGGCGGTGCGACATTCGATGCCAGCCTTCGTTTCCTGAAGGAAGATCCGTGGGAGCGCCTTAGAAAGCTGAGAGATGGTTTTAAGAAGACAAAACTTCAGATGCTGTTTCGCGGACAGAATATTCTGGGTTATAACCACTATGCAGATGATGTGGTAGAATATTTCGTACAGAAATCAGTTGCCAATGGTATTGATATTATCCGTATTTTTGACTGTTTAAATGATATCCGCAACCTGGAGACAGCGGTAAAGGCAGCCAACAAAGAAAAAGCACACGCACAGATAGCGCTGAGCTATACACTGGGTGATGCATATACACTGGATTATTGGAAAGACATTGCAAAGAGAATCGAGGATATGGGCGCTGATTCTCTGTGTATCAAGGATATGGCAGGTCTTCTGACCCCGTACAATGCAGAGATCCTTGTGAAAGCACTGAAAGAAGCAGTTGATCTTCCGATTGATATCCATACGCATTACACCTCCGGCGTTGCATCCATGACGTACCTAAAGGCAGTGGAAGCGGGCGCTGACATGATCGATACCGCGATGTCTCCGTTCTCGATGGGAACGAGCCAGCCGGCGACCGAGGTTATGGTTGAGACCTTCAAAGGTACTCCGTATGATACCGGACTGGATCAGGAAAAACTGGCGGAGATCGCAGATTACTTCCGCCCGATGCGTGAGGAAGCGTTAAAGAGTGGTCTGATGAATACCAAGGTTCTGGGCGTTGACATCAATACCCTGCGTTATCAGGTCCCGGGCGGTATGCTTTCCAACCTGGTTTCCCAGCTGAAAGAAGCGCGCGCAGAGGATAAATACTACGATGTTCTGAAAGAGATCCCGAGAGTCCGCAAAGACTTCGGTGAGCCGCCGTTAGTTACTCCGTCTTCCCAGATCGTTGGTACGCAGGCTGTATTAAATGTCCTGATGGGCGAGCGCTACAAGATGTTCACAAAGGAATCCAAGAAACTTCTGATGGGCGAGTTCGGACAGACTGTAAAGCCGTTCGACAAAGAAGTTCAGAAGAAAGCAATCGGCGATGCAAAACCGATTACCTGTCGTCCGGCAGATCTGATCGAGCCGCAGCTTGAGAAGATTGAGGCGGAGATGAAGCAGTGGAAGCAGCAGGATGAGGATGTCCTGACTTATGCACTGTTCCCACAGGTGGCAAAAGAGTTCTTCGAGTCCCGTCCGGCAAAGAAACCGCCGGTTGAGAAACGTGAGATCCTGAAAGCGGCTGCACCGGAAGTAAAGAAAGCACCGGTGTCCACTGAGGAGATGGATGGAAACGGCATCAATACCTGGGCTGGAAGAAAAAGCGAGTCTTACCAGATCTAAGCTAAAAAGAATTTAAGGATTTTGAGCCAAAAGGAGTGCCAGAATCGGTAGAGTGTACCGGGTTGGCACTCCTTTTTATGCTACTATGCATTCAAAAATCATATATCCGGAAAACATTTCAAAGCCAACTTATACTGCTTCTAAAAATTAAGGAAATCTTACAATTTCGCGCAAAGGCCCCAAATTTTGCGAAGTTTTTTCGGTAAGGTTGACACATATGGTCTTTTTTCATTATAATAGATACGATTGTAAAAACGTGAAAAAGATGGAAAACAGTCGAGCGGCTGTCTGGAAATACGGCGGCAGACAGAATAAGAATTCCGTTGCGGGGGATGAATTGCAGAAAACGCAGCAGAATGAGGAGATAGACGGATGAAAAAATGGAAGTTATTGGGGAAACGGGCGGCGGCGTTTCTGCTGGGTGCTGTGATGGCGGTCAACCCAGGGCTGGCAGGTACTGCAGCAGAGTCTTTGCTGGGGATCGTCAGCTATGCGGAAGAGAGAACCGCGTCGGTCAATGCGACAAACCTGAATGTCCGGAGTGGTCCGGGCACTTCGTATCAGGCACTAGCGAAGCTGTCCAAGGGCGCACCAGTTACAGTACTTGGTGAGCAGACGGGAACGGATGGCGTCGTATGGTATCAGATACGATATAGCGGAAGCGGCGGTGAGCAGACGGGTTATGTTTCGAGCAAATACATAAAGTTTCCGACTGCGATCAAATCGGATTCGGATTTTGAAAGCTATCTGACAAAGCAGGGATTTTCGGAGAGCTATAAACAGGGGCTCCGGGAATTGCATGCACAATATCCGAATTGGACGTTCACGGCGTTCCAGACAAATCTGGATTGGAACACAGCGTTGAAAAATGAAAGCGTGATCGGGCGGAACCTGGTTGCGAGCAGCAGCATTTCGTCCTGGAAATCGACCGAGACAGGTGCGTATGACTGGGGAACCGGAACCTGGCCGGGTTTTGACGGAAGCTCCTGGGTACAGGCGTCTTCGGATATTATCGCCTATTATATGGATCCGCGGAATTTCTTAAATGATAAATATATTTACCAGTTCATGAAACAGTCGTATGACAGTTCGCTTCACACGAAGACGGGGCTGCAGAACATGGTGAGCGGAACCTTCCTTTCCGGCACGGTGTCGGGCGGCTCGTCGGTATCGGCCGGTACGGGAAGTAGTTCAGGAAGCTCTTCTTCCGGTTCAGCGACGGGACCGGGAAGTTCGTCAGGTTCGAGCGGAAGCAGCGCCGGTCTGTCGTCTCCGATTGCTTCGATCAGCGATCATAAGACGGAGCGGGTGGCAGCGACCAATGGACCGGGCATGGCGGGAGATGGATTTTCTTCCAACAATGCAGACGGGGAGACGGCGCCGGTCAGCAGCGGCACATCGAATAAGTCATCGGGGACAACCAGCAGCACGGCTGGAACCACCAGTGGCAGTACAAGCGCACCGGGAAGCAGCACAACTGGAACAACTTCTGGTTCAACCAGCAGCGGAAGAACAAGTGCACCGGGAAGTGGCACTTCCAGCAGTTCGGGAACTTCCACGGGAGTGGCGCAGCAGTCTGCAATCGGCACTTCCTATGTAGATATCATCATGAATGCGGCATCCGAATCGGGAGTCAATCCATATATTCTGGCATCGATGATTCTGCAGGAACAGGGCAGCCAGGGAACCGGACGCAGTATTTCCGGAACGGTGTCCGGCTATCAGGGTTATTATAACTTCTTTAATATAGAGGCATATCAGTCCGGCTCGATGAGTGCGGTAGAACGCGGACTCTGGTGGGCATCCCAGTCGGGAACCTATCTGCGCCCGTGGAACAGCATCGAGAAATCGATCCGTGGCGGTTCGGTTTATTACGGCGAGAATTATGTAAAAAAAGGACAGGATACGCTGTACTTAAAGAAATTTAATGTGCAGGGCAGCAACCTTTATAAACACCAGTACATGACGAATGTGCAGGCGGCAGCTGCCGAAGGACTGACGCTTTCGAAGATCACGGCATTGGCAAATACAACACTTGAGTTCTCGATTCCGGTGTATAAAAATATGCCGGCGGGCGCCTGCGTCAAACCGACGCTGGACGGCAGCCCGAACAACAAGCTGTCGGCGCTGGGTGTCGATGGATTTGCACTGACACCGACCTTTAACCGAGATACAGAGTCCTACGATCTGATCGTGGATCCGTCGGTGGCAAGCGTGACGGTAGCAGCGAGCGCGATTGATTCCAAGGCAACGATTGCCGGAACGGGAACGGTCGATCTGCAGAGCGGTGTCAATGAGATCACCGTGACGGTCAAAGCGGCAAATGGAAATCTGCGAAATTACGTCCTTCACGTAGTGCGCCAGTCAGGCGGTCCGACCTACTCAAGCTCGATTGGAAGCGGCGTTTCCTCTGGAAGCAGCTCTAGCGGTCCGGCGACGGGACCGGGCATGTCTTCAGGAAGCAGTTCAGGAAATTCTTCCTCCGGCGGTTCGGATGTGCAGATTGTCGGTCCGACCTCTTCGGGAAGCAGTTCAGGAAGCTCTCCTTCCGGGCAGTCTGCACCGGGATCGAATGTGAATGGATTTGGGAGCGGCAGTTCCGGAACCCTGATTGCGCCAAATGGGGAGTCTGTCGGGAGCGCCGGCAGTCCGCAGGGGAGCCAGTCGCCGACCAGCGCGGCGGCACCATCCCAGTCCACATCGGGAACGCATGCGGCATCGTCGGTGCGCGGGGATGTCAACGGCGACGGTAAGCTGAACATCATGGATATCCTGCTGGCACAGCGGTCGATACTGGGACTTGGAAAGTTAAGAGCGGAGGAAATCGCGCGCGCCGACCTAAATGGAAATGGAAAAGTAGATATTTTGGATATTCTTCTGATGCAGAAGAAGATTCTGGGACTGTAGGGATATTTCACGTACCTGCGGCTGGTCTTGAGAGATGGCAGCGGGTACGTGAAAATTTGTAAAGAAAGGGAACGGTGCAGATATGGGACCGTTACCAATAAAGAATATAGGACAGGGCAGTTGAATGAAAAGGTTTAAAAATATCATATTAGGTATACTTGCGGCAGGTATGCTGACGGTGGCGGCGCCGGTTGGCGGGATCAGCGTCTATGCATCCAGCGCAAAAATTTCATTTTCCGATCCGAGTGCGACGGTGGGTCAGGAGTTCAGCGTCAATGTGAAGATCTCCTCTCAGGATGGAAATCTAGGGGCATCCGACGTGGTACTTTCCTATGATCCGTCGGTCATTGAGTTTGTGAGCGGAAATAACGCAAGCGGCGGTGCAGGTTCCGTCCGCCTAGTTGGAACGATGGATTCCAATTCGACGAAGGCATTTTCCTATACGCTGAAATTCAAGGCAGTGCAGGCGGGAAATACTTCGATCTCTGTGGGAAGTTATGAAGTCTATGACTCAGATGCACAGGCAGTCACAGTTTCTAAAACGGGGACGGCGAGCGTCAAAGTAAAAGCACCGGCAACCTCCTCGGCGGAAGCGGCGCTTTCGTCCTTGAAGATTTCTCCAGGAACACTTTCCCCTGCATTTTCGCCAAATGTGACTTCCTATACGGCGCAGGTAGGAGCCAGCGTCGATAAGCTGGCGGTCAGCGCGAGTGCGAAGGACAGCAAGGCGAAAGTCCTTGTCAGCGGTGATTCCGGCTTAAAGGTAGGTGCTAATACCGTTGTCTGCAAGGTGACGGCGGAGGATGGACAGACAACTAAGAGCTACACGATCACAGTCAATAAGCTCGATACGGTCGATGTGCCGTCAGAGGCGGAGACAGGGGCTGAAACAGAGGCAGTTGGGACAACGCCGGTTGTGAAAAACGGGCTGGATGTGGAAATAGACGGCGTTTCCTATACGGTGGCGACGGAATTTGATGCCTCCCTGCTTCCGGAAGGATATACGCAGTCTACCTGTACTTATGGCGGTTCAGAGGTCCAGTGTGGAAATGGCAATGACCTGACGCTTTTGTATTTGCAGGGTGCCGATGGAAATGGTGCATTTTATATTTATATACCGGAATCCGGTGTGTTATCGCCGTATGTGACGATCGATGTGACAGCAAAGTCGATTCTGGTGCTTCCACCGGATGAGTCGGTTCAGATTCCGGATGGATTTATGGAGACGACCATTCAGTTAAACGGCACGTATAAAGTGCAGGGCTGGGTGTGGAAGAGCGATGAACAGCAGAAGTATTGTGTCGTATATGGTATGAATGAGAGCGGCGAGAAGTCGCTGTATCGGTATGATATTGCAGAAAAGACCTTCCAGCGGTATTTTGAAGACCCGTCTCTGGCAACTAAATACGATGATGCACAAGTGGAAGAGATTGTAGATAAGTACAACGCACTTTGCAGGGATTATAATATCCGCTTTGTCATGCTTGCGGTTCTGGGCGTAGCGTGTGTAATCTTGTTCTTTATCGTGATCAATCTTCTGCTCAAGCGGAAAGAGTGGAGAGAGGAAGCGCAGGCAGCCGGAGGCAGACAGAGGTCCAAGCGTCGTCCGTCATCGCCGAATGCACGACCGGCGGCAGACGCACGGGTGAAACGAGGCACTGGGCGCGACAAGAGAGAAGATGGGGAAATGATGCCGGCAAGACCGGCAGCGCGGAGTGAGAAGGAGCGCATGGCAGCGGATGACAGACGCCGCCCGTCCGCAGAGCGGATGGAGGAAGGGCGTCGGAGTGCGCGCCGAACCCAAGAGACGCTGGAGACAAGACCGGTTCGCCGGGAGCGGGAAGAGGAGCGCGAGATGCAGCCGGTCCGCCGGACAAGGGAAGATGAGCGCGCGTCCCAGCCTGTTCGCCGAGAGCGGAGTATGGAGGCAGCATCGGCAGACCGCGCAAAACGGATGCCGGAGGAAAGACGCCGCCGGGAAGCAGGAAGCGAAAATCGTTCCGAACGCGTTCGTAGAGAAATGCCAGAAGAAAGCAGTCCGGCTTGTGTCCGCAGAGAGGCATCAGAAGAAGAACGTCTGCAGCGCACCCGCAGAGATGCGGCAGAGGAAAGCCATTCAGAGCGTCCGCGCAGAACTTCGGCAGACGGAAGCCGCGCAGAGCGGGAACGCCAGGCAGTGGCAGAAAGCCGACGCACAGAACGGGAACGTGCCGTTTCAGCAAAAGAAAGCCGCCTGCAGCGCGATTACACGCCTGCATCGGCGCATCGTGCGGCGAAAGAGTCTGCAGCATCGGGAGAACGCCGGAATGCGCGCCCGGCGATTTATGTGCGCCCGGCATCCCGCTCGGAGCTTTACTACACGCTGGAACGGGAGGAATACGGTGATCGCCCAACGAGATATGAGTCGGAATCAGAGCGATCCAGACGCGCCCGCGAGGCAAAAGCCCGGTTAGAGCGGGATCGGCGTGATGAGGATGGATTTGAGTATATCGACGATCCGCAGTAAATAAAAGAGGAAAAGATGGATATCTGTCCAGGAGATTTCTGGCGGGTATCTGTCTTTTCTTTTATATCGATTTTTTTGTAACAAGTTCACGTTACTGTTCACGCATACGTGCCCAGTAACGGAATTTGCCGTGGCTTCGCATTTAAATACGGCAAATTCCTGCTGCCACCACGTTTTCTTACGGCACTTTCAGTTCCAAAAGTGCCTATCCGTGAACAGTAACAAGTTCACACAATTAACACAGTTTTACAGTTGACGAAAACACCTGTTTGTTATACAATCTATATAACAAATGATAAAACAGGCGGCTGACTGTATTTAGAAACGGGGTCTGCCGTCAGAATGAAAGATGGTGGAGTATGATTGTAGAGATTGATTTTAACAGTGAGGAAGCGCTTTATATTCAGCTCATAAACCAGATCATCATCGGGATTGCGACCGACCAGATCCGGGAGGGCGATACGCTGCCATCCGTGCGCCAGTTAGCGGATAACATCGGAATTAACATGCACACGGTCAACAAGGCATATTCTGTACTGAAACAGGAAGGCTTTCTGCGTGTGGACCGCCGCCGCGGGGCAGTGATTGCACTTGACACGGATAAGATGCGGACGATCTCGGAGATGCGCCGGGATCTCAGTGTGATTCTGGCAAGAGGTGTCTGTAAAAATGTGAGCCGCGAGGAGGTTCACAATCTGGTGGATTCCATTTATGACGCATTTACAGCGGAATAGCAGGTTCCGGCTGCGGGCGATGGTTTTTGTGTATTGGAACCGTTGCGGGATGTGTATGTTGGGAGGATAAATTATGCTGTGTGAGAAATGTGGGATTCGCGAAGCGAATATTAAATATACAGAAGTGTTTAACGGCGTCAAGACAGAGCATAATCTCTGCGCCCAGTGCGCGAAGGAGATGGATCTGGGACCGTACTCGGCACTGATTGAGGGAGAATTTCCGCTTGGAAAACTGCTTTCGAGCCTTTTGGGACTGACGGATGCGTCTGCCAGCCAGGCACCGAAAGAGGATGTGGTATGCCCGACCTGCGGCACGACGTATGAAGAATTTATCAAGAACAGCCGTTTCGGATGCGCGGACTGTTATCATGTGTTTGATCCGCTGCTTGGAGAGAAAATTAAGAAATTGCAGGAAAATTCGAGCCATACCGGCAAACATCCGAAGATCCAGCCGCGCAGTCAGGCGGCTGCAGAGGTGACGAAGAAAGGAGAACTGGAATTCAGCCCGGAAGAGCAGATTAAGCAGCTGAAACGCAGGCTGGAAGCGGCGTTGCAGGAAGAAGACTATGAGACGGCTGCTGCCTGCCGGGATAAGATACACAGTCTGGAAGGAGAGATGAGACATGACGAAATGGTTTGAGGAAGTGGCGAATGATGCGTCCAATATCGTTTCCAGCCGGGTGCGTCTGTCTCGGAACTGGGAGGAATATAAATTTCCGAGCCGTCTGGAGCCGGATGAGGCGCGGACGATGATTGCCCGTTTAAAACAGAATTTTCGCGATCTGGGTGACCGGGACGGTCAGTTTTATGAATATGAAGATCTGGAATTGATGGAGAAGCTTGACCGCACCGCATTGCGGGAACGGCGGCTTTTAAACCGCACGCTGGCGGAGAAGACGACGCCGGGCGGGATCCTCTGTTCGGAGGATGAGCGGGTCAGCATGGTATTAAATGCGGACGATCATATCCGTTTACAGGTGCTGGCATCGGGACTCGATCTGCAAGAATGTTATGCAAAAGCGGATGCGCTGGATGATTATATCAACGAGAAGATTCCGTATGCATTTAATGAGAAATATGGGTATCTGACGTCCTATCCGACGAATGTCGGAACAGCAATGAAGGCGTCCGTGGTCGTGCATCTGCCGTCTCTGACAATGAATAAGAAATTTCAGGAACTTCTGGGCGATATGGGACGTTTCGGCACGACCGTGCGCGGCGTTTATGGCAGAGGCAATGAAAACTATGGCGATCTGTACGAGGTAGTCAATCAGAAGACACTCGGAATCACCGAACAAGAGATTCTGGAGCTGGTAGTCAACGTGGCGGGGCAGCTCTCGGCGCAGGAAAATCAGTTCCGCGAGGTTTCTCTGTCGAGGCACCGCCTGGAGCGGGAGGACGAGGCGTACAAGTCCTACGGCGTTCTGAAATATGCGCGCCGGATGACGCTCAAGGAAGCGATGACATTTCTATCTCATGTCTGGGCGGGCATCGCGGACGGGCTGTTAAAACCGGCAGAATTTGTGAGCATTTACCGCCTGATGATCGGCATCCAGCCGGCAAACTTACAGAAACGTTCGAGCAAGCCGCTGGGACGTGAGGAATTGGAGGCAGAGCGGGCGCGGTATCTGCGTGAGGAACTGCCGAAGCTGGTGTAAAGTAAAAAGAAACAGGAGGAACAGTAAAATGATCGATCGTTTTACTCAGAAAGCCAGAGAAGCGATCCGTCTGGCAGTCGAGACAGCGCAGGAGCTGGAACACGGCTATGTGGGGACGGAGCATCTGCTTTTAGGACTGATAAAAGAGGGAACTGGCGTGGCGGCAGCGGTTCTGGCAGAACATGATGTGACAGAAGAGCGTGTCATGGAACTGATGGAGCGTCTGATAAGCCCGGCAGTGGCGACTCAGGTAGAGGGACAGATTGAATATACGCCGGGGGCGCGCGCCGTGCTGCAGGCGAGTTATGATGAGGCGGTTTTTTTCAAAGCGCCTCTGATTGGAACGGAGCACATCCTGATTGCCATCATCAAGGATGGAAAATCAACTGCGTGCCGTTTACTCAATACAATGAATGTTAATATTCAGAAATTATATGTGGATCTGATGGGGGCTATGGGCGATGATGCGCCGTCCGAGGCGGCGGAAGATGCGGCAGCAGGACGGGTGCGCCCGGAGAAAGGCAATACACCGAATCTGGACAATTTCAGCCGGGATCTGACTCAGATGGCGCGGGACGGAAAGCTCGATCCAGTCATCGGCAGGGAACGGGAAATGAAACGTGTTATTCAGATTTTAAGCCGCCGGACGAAGAATAATCCGTGCCTGATCGGGGAACCAGGCGTCGGAAAAACGGCGGTTGTGGAAGGTCTGGCGCAGTTCATTGTTTCCGGCAATGTACCGGAGACGATCGCGAAAAAGCGGGTTGTCAGCCTCGATTTGTCCGGCATGGTCGCAGGATCCAAGTACCGCGGTGAGTTCGAAGAGCGGATTAAGAAGGTACTTGCCGAGGTGCGGGAGAGTGGAAATGTGCTCTTGTTTATTGACGAGATTCACACGATCATCGGCGCAGGCGGCGCGGAGGGCGCGATCGATGCCTCCAATATCCTGAAACCGTCGCTGGCGAGAGGCGAGATTCAGCTCATTGGTGCGACGACGCTGGAAGAATACCGCAAATACATCGAAAAAGATGCGGCCTTGGAACGCCGGTTTCAGCCGGTTATGGTGGATGAGCCGACGGAGGCGGAATCCATCGAGATTTTGAAGGGGCTTCGCAGCCGCTATGAGGAACATCACAAGGTGACGATCCAGGATGAGGCACTGGTGGCAGCGGTGCGCCTGTCTGCCCGATATATCAATGACCGTTTCCTGCCGGACAAAGCGATCGATCTGATCGATGAAGCATCCTCGAAGCTGCGTCTGACTGTATATACGGAGCCGGAGGAGATCAAAAAGCTCGAAGCGGAGATCAAAAAACTCGAAGGCCAGAAGGAAGAGGCGATCAAGGCTGAAGCCTATGAGAAAGCCGGTGAGATCAAGAAGAAGCAGCAGAAAAAGCAGGAAAAGATTGAAAAGATTCGTGAAAAATGGGAAAAAGAGAAAAATTCACGCAAGTTAGTGGTCGGTGAAAATGAGATTGCGGACATTGTTTCTGACTGGACGAAGATCCCGGTTCGCAAGCTGGCAGAAGAAGAGTCAGAGCGGCTGTTGAAACTGGAGTCCATTCTGCATGAGCGCGTGGTCGGACAGGAGGAAGCTGTATCCGCCGTGGCGCGTGCGATCCGCCGTGGTCGTGTGGGACTCAAGGATCCGAAGCGGCCAATCGGTTCGTTTCTGTTCCTGGGGCCGACGGGTGTCGGAAAAACAGAGCTTTCCAAGGCACTCTCGGAGGCGATGTTTGGCACGGAAAATGCGATGATCCGCGTTGATATGTCGGAGTACATGGAGAAACACAGCGTTTCCAAGATGATCGGTTCGCCGCCAGGATATGTTGGCTACGAGGAGGGCGGACAGCTCAGCGAGAAGGTGCGTCGCAATCCATATTCGGTTATTCTCTTTGATGAGATTGAAAAAGCGCATCCGGATGTATTTAACATTCTGCTGCAGATCCTCGATGACGGGCACATTACGGACGCACAGGGACGGAAGGTGGATTTCAAGAACACGATTCTGATTATGACCTCCAATGCGGGCGCTGAAAATATTATTTCCCCGAAGCGGCTTGGATTCTCGTCGGAGAGCGGTGAGAAAGCGGATTATGCGTTTATGAAAGAACGCGTGATGGAGGAAGTGCGCCGGATGTTTAAGCCAGAGTTTTTAAACCGAATCGATGAGATTTTAGTATTCCATCCTCTGACGAAGGAGAATATCAAGACGATCGCGGGCATTCTGCTGCGCGGCATCAAGAAAAGGACGGAGGATCAGCTTGGAATGACGCTCACGATCACAGATGATGCGATCGATTTTCTGGCAGACAAGGGATATGATTCCAAATATGGTGCAAGACCGTTGCGCCGGACGATCCAGACGCAGATCGAGGATCAGCTTTCTGAGAAGATCCTGGAAGGCACGATCCGGAAAAAAACAGAGGTTCGGATTGAAAAAGATGGCGATCAGCTGAAATTTGAGACGGTCTAAAGGGCTGGAAGCGAAAAGACTGGTAAACCCGGTCGAAGTGTGTTAAAATGATACTACTGAGTAACTGTGTAAGTGCGGAGCAGTTGCGATATTGATTAAAAGGATACTAGGAGGATAAAGCATTATGCCAGTAGTTAGCGAGTTAATCCGCATCGAGGATGACGGAACCATCAGTTTTGGCAATTATATGTTAGCAGCAAAGTCCAAGCTGCAGGATTTTGAATTTCAGGGCGATCTTTATAAGGTAAAAACATTCGGCGAGATTACCAAGCTGGAGCGCAACGGAATGTTCGTATATGAGTCGGTACCGGGCACGGCAGTCAATCATTTCCAGGCGGGAGATACTTCCGTACAGTTTTCGGTTGAGGGCGAGAAGGATGCTCAGATTACCATTCAGTTAGAGGATGAGCGTGAGTATGAGGTATATGTAGACGGCGTATCGGTCGGTGGCATGAAGACCAACGTCAGCGGCAAACTGGTACTGAGCGTGGAGCTGAACCCGGGCAAGGCAACCGCAATCCGGATTGAAGCCAGATAAGGAAAAGAAAAACAAAGCGTTACGTACAAGTTACAATGAGTGAGATGAAAGTTGCTGCATGGCAGGAATGGCGGGCGTGTGCGCCGGAAGCCGGTTTCCGCCATGCAGCAGCTTTTTGTGTAATAAGAAATATGAGAAGAAGTGTTTGGAAAGGAATCAGAATGGCAAAGGCAAAATCAACGGGATTTTTCTGCAGGGAATGCGGTTATGAATCTTCCAAATGGATGGGGCAGTGCCCGGCGTGCAAGGCGTGGAATACGATGGTGGAAGCGCCGTCCGCACCGGCATCATCCGGTACGGCAGCAGGGCGGTATGCGGTAGCGGCTTCGCTGACGGCGGCACCGGGGAAACGGGTTGGCGCGCAGGCAAAGCCAGTCAGCTTAGATGAAATTGAGCTTTCCGATACGGATCGGACGAGAACCGGATTTGCAGAACTTGACAGGGTGCTTGGAAGCGGCGTGGTGCGTGGCTCCCTGGTGCTGGTCGGCGGAGATCCGGGAATCGGAAAATCAACCCTGCTTCTGCAGGTCTGCCGGAACCTGGCAGGACAGGAACAAAAGGTTTTATACGTCTCCGGCGAGGAGTCATTAAAACAGATCAAACTGCGGGCAAGCCGGATCGGGACGGTGCGCGGACCACTTTCGTTCTTGAGTGAGACGAACCTGGATACGATTGCGGAGGTGATCCGGGAGGTACGCCCGGATGTGGTCGTGATCGACTCGATCCAGACCATGTTTATCGAGGCGGCAGGTTCTGCACCGGGCAGTGTCAGCCAGGTAAGAGAGTGCACCGGCGTCCTGATGCAGCTCGCAAAAGGACTGGGTGTGACAGTCTTTATCGTCGGTCATGTGACGAAAGAGGGTGTTGTGGCGGGACCGCGTATGCTGGAACATATGGTCGATACAGTGCTATATTTTGAGGGCGATCGCCATGCGTCCTACCGGATTCTGCGGGGAGTGAAGAACCGTTTCGGTTCGACCAATGAGATCGGCGTGTTTGAGATGCGGGAGGAAGGACTGGCGGAGGTGCCGAATCCATCCGAATTTATGCTGGAAGGGCGCCCGGCGGAGGCATCCGGTGCGGTGACTGCCTGCTCGATGGAGGGAACCCGCCCGATTCTTCTGGAAGTGCAGGCGCTGGTGTCAAAGACGAATTTCGGACTGCCGCGGCGGACGGCAGCGGGCGTCGATTACAACCGTGTGAACCTGCTCATGGCAGTGTTGGAAAAACGATGCCGTTATGCCCTGTCCGGGTACGATGCCTATGTCAACATTGCAGGCGGCATGAAGATGAACGAGCCGGCGCTTGACCTTGCGATCGTGATGGCGCTGATTTCCAGCTATAAAGACCGTCCGCTGGATGAGAAAACGATCGTATTTGGCGAGGTCGGACTCTCCGGAGAGGTGCGCGCCGTCTCAATGGCAGAGCAGAGAGTCCATGAGGCAGTCAAGATGGGATTTACAAGGTGCATTCTTCCGATGGTCAATGTCAGTAAATTGAAACCAAGGTCGGATATCCGGCTGGAAGGGGTGGCAAATGTGCGGGAGGCGATTGGGCTGCTGTAGGTTGCTTGGATTTTGGGAAAATTTAAGAAAAATAATATTAGCGTAATGTGAGTAACAGCAAATTTGTCTCAGTGGGAGTTAGGTCTCCGACTGAGATAAACGCTCCGCGAGGATGCGCAGTGATTCTGATAGGAATATGTCAGCTTCTCTGACCAGAATCACGCGCCAAGTCTCATGGACGTTCGACTTGAATGTTTAAAAAAACAAAAAACGCCAATGACTCATCTCTGAATCACTGACGCCTTTAGAAGCAGGGGAAGAGGGATTCGAACCCCCATTAACGGTTTTGGAGACCGTTGCTCTGCCATTGAACTATTCCCCTTCGCTGCTGACTCAGTTATGATATCATAGCCATAACGAAAAGTCAACAATTTTTTTATAATTTTTCATTTTTTTTGATTTAATATATTTTTTTCCATTTATTAAGTATCATTCATCATTTTATATGGAAACTAGAGATCAGGATAATTTGGTAAAAGAGAATTTGTGTGCTCATGCTGGGTGGAAAATCACAATGAATATTTAGTTCAACTGCCCAAAAATAATCCGCTAAACCATTTGATGTATATAAATAATGACAATATATCATGAAATGAATACGACGATAGTTCTAGACGTCGGAATATTTTACCAAGAAACACGCTGCTTTTTTGGTAAAAATCATGTATTAAAAATATGCGGTATAAAAGAAATCAAATTGACATTCGACAAAAATCATGCTATAAACACTGAATAAATCTTTATGGTTTTAAATGTGCCTAAAAAACGGAGGGAAAAATTCTGTTGGTACATTCAGGAAAAAGGAGTTGTTTATTATGAAACAGAGAAAAATTATGCTGAAAACGATAGAAGATGCAAAGAAATTTGTCAATGCTTCTATGAAATGCGATTTTGATATTGATGTTTTTTATAACCGTGTTGTCATTGACGCCAAGTCGATTCTGGGAGTTATGAGTTTGGATCTGACACAGATTCTGACCGTTGAGTACACGGGCGAGGATGCAGAGTATGAGGCGTTCCTTGACACGATGGAAGCGGACAATGTGACAGCGGCATAAAAGGGCTGGAAGGCTGGTTCAAGTGGAACATAGATATCATAGATATTTTGGAAGGATATGTATGGCTCGAATCGGCATGATGAAAGAAAAGTTGATAGTACGAAAATAAAGAAAGACTGCGGGTGCCGGAGAGAAGATGGTGTCTGCAGTCTTTTTGATAGACATATATATGTACTCTCGGAGTCTTTCTGCACGTGCTTTTGTGGCTGATTTTCCGCCAGCCGCACCCGAATTTCATCAACGTACGCACCGCGTACGCCTCAGAAATTTGGGCACAACTGACAAAAAATCATTTCACAAAATCAAGCACAGAAAGATTCCGAGAGTACATGTACGGGGAAGGGAGGAACCACACATGGAGCTGACCGGCAGGCAGATACGGATCTCCGTCCGCAATCTGGTTGAGTTCGTTCTGCGTTCGGGGGATATTGATAACCGGCGCACGGCGGGTGCACAGAAAGAGGCGATGTTAGCTGGAGGACGGATGCACCGGAAGATACAGCGGCGGATGGGATCAGGGTATCAGGCGGAGGTGTCGCTGCGCCATTCGGTGGAGGAGGACGGATTCCAGATCGTGGTCGAGGGGCGTGCGGATGGAATCATCCGGGATGGAAAAGATGTCACGATCGATGAGATCAAGTGTGTTTACCAGGATGTAAACTGTCTGGAAGAAGCGGTTGGCGTGCATATGGCGCAGGCGCGCTGTTATGGCTATATCTATGGATTACAGGAAGCGCTGGACGAAGTGACACTGCAGCTCACCTACTGTAATCTGGAGACGGAGGAGATCCGCCGCTTTCAGGAGATCCAGACGATGAACGAACTTTCTGAATGGTTTGCTGGTCTGATCCATGAATATGTCAAATGGGCGCGTTACCTCTATCACAACGGGCTGCGACGTGATGAATCAATCAAAGCGCTCGAATTTCCCTATCCGTACCGGGCGGGACAGCGGGAGCTGGCTGTGGCGGTTTACCGGACGCTGGAGCGCGGGCGCAGGCTGTTTGTCCAGGCCCCGACCGGGATTGGAAAGACACTTTCGACGGTATTTCCGGCGCTTAAAGCGATCGGGGAAGGACATGGGCAGAAACTCTTTTACCTGACGGCGAAGACGATCACGCGGACGGTGGCGGAAGAGGCGCTGGCGATTTTGCGGGAACGCGGGCTGTATTTTCGTTCGGTCACGATCACGGCAAAGGAAAAGTTGTGTATTTTGGAAAAACCGGTGTGTAATCCGGAAATGTGCCCGCGTGCGAAAGGGCATTTTGACCGTGTCAACGATGCGGTGTATGAAATTTTGCATCAGGAATTTGGAATTACGCGTTCGGTAATTTTAGAGTATGCGGAAAAATTTCAGGTCTGCCCGTTTGAGTTCTGCCTCGATATTTCTTCGTTTGTGGATGGGATCATCTGTGATTATAATTATGTCTTTGACCCGGATGTGCGCTTGAAACGTTATTTTGCGGATGGGGACTATTTCTTCCTGATGGATGAAGCCCACAATCTGGTATCGCGCGCGCGGGAAATGTATAGTGCTTCTATTATAAAGGAAGAAGTGCTTTTGACGAAAAAGGTACTGGGACATCGTGCGCCGGCGTTGGGGCGGCAGCTTACAAGGTTAAATAAGGCGCTTCTGGGGATGAAGCGGGAGTGCAGCGGCTACCAGGTGCTCAAGGATGCCGGACATCTGGTTTCAGTGTTAAACGGTGTTTTTGGAGAAATGGAAAAGTATCTGGAAAAGCCGGGCGGGGAAGATGGGCGGGACACGATTCTGGATTTTTATTTTTCGGTGCGACATTTTTTAAATATGTATGAGCGGGTCGATGAGCATTACAGGATTTATACGGAACTTCTGCCGTCCGGCGAATTTGTCATCCGGCTTTATTGTGTCAATCCGATTGAAAATCTGGCGCAGTGCCTGTCGCAGGGGAAAGCGGCGGTCTTTTTCTCGGCAACGCTTCTGCCGCTCCGGTATTACCGGATGCTTCTGTCGGATCAGGAGGAGGACTATACGGTCTATGTGGCGTCCCCGTTTCCGCAGGAGCGGCGTCTTCTGCTGGCGGCGACGGATGTGACGAGCCGGTATACGCGGCGCAATGAGACGGAATACCGGCGGGTGCTGCGGTACATCCAGACGATGGCAAGTGTGAAAAAGGGCAATTATATTGTGTTTTTTCCGTCGTATCAGTATATGAACCGGGTACGTGAGGTGTGTGAAGGGGAATATGCGTATCAGAATGTTGAATTGGATGATAATGAAAAAATGAAAAATCATTCCGGGAAAAACGGAAAAAGCATGGAAATCCTGGTCCAGGATTCTCACATGACCGAGGAGGAACGAGAAGCATTTTTACAGAAATTTTCTCCCGAACGAACAGCTGAACGTGATACCTCCCTGGTGGCGTTCTGCGTGATGGGCGGTCTGTTTTCGGAGGGAATCGATTTGACAGGCAACCGGCTGATCGGCGTGATCGTGGTCGGAACCGGGCTCCCGATGGTATGCACGGAGCAGAAAATTTTGCAGGGATATTTTGAAGAAGAGGGAAAAGATGGATTTGCATATGCCTACCAGTATCCAGGCATGAATAAGGTACTCCAGGCGGCAGGGCGGGTCATCCGGACCGCGTCCGATCAGGGCGTCATCCTTTTACTGGATGACCGGTTCTGGCGTCGGGAGTACCGGGAATTATTTCCAAGGGAATGGAGCGATGTCAAACGAGTCAGTCTTTCGTCTCTGGAGCAGGAGCTCCAGGCGTTTTGGAGCCGTTTTCCAGAAGTTCAATAAATTCACGCGATGCCTGTGAGATCGGCATTGTCTCATTGTGGACGACGACGAGCTGGCGCGGCGGCAGGGCTTCAGTCAGGGTCAGGGCATAAAGTTCTTTTTCGCCAGCCGGGAGACAGAAATCCGGGACAAATGCGATGCCGAGACCGATGCGCGCCAGATCGATGAGCAGATCGTTGCTGCTTAATTCAATCTCCGGTACGAGGTCAAGCTGGTGCTTCTGGAACATGTTGTGCAGAAATTCGCTGGTGGTACTCTTGCGATCCAGCATGAGGATCGGGAGCGCCTGCAGCTCGTGCAGTGTAACCGGGCGGTCTTTCATCGGGAAATAGGTTTCATTGGCAACGAATATATCGTTGAATTCGCGCAGCACATGGATATTCTGCGTTCCACCGAGCCCGGAGTTTGGATAGTTCGTTAGGATAAAATCGACCTGTCCGTTGTCCAGAAGCCGCGCACATTCGATGGAGGTACGGTTGGTAACCTTGATGTGGATATTCGGGTAGCGCTTGTGAAATTCGTTTAAAAATGGCACCAGATAATAGCGGCAGATCGTGTCGCTTGCGCCGATGCGGAGCTGACCGCCGTTTAAGCTGTTAGAGTCGAGCAGCTGGTTTTCGCCCTGACGGATCAGGTTCATCGCCGGTTCCACGTGCTTGAGCAGGATCTCGCCTTCCGGGGTAAGCTGTACTTTTTTTGTGCTGCGGATGAAAAGAGTCTGGTTCAATTTCTTCTCCAGTACCTTGATCGACTGGCTGACCGCCGACTGGGAGATGAAAAGCTGCTTGGATGCCTCGGAGAAGCTTAACGTCGAGGCTACGTGGTAAAATACTTTATATAATTCATAGTTGATATCCATTTATTAGTCCTCCTTATAGAACTGTATTCAGTGTAACATGATTGGAGGGCGGAGTCAATAATGATTGTATCTGCGTCTTGTTTGTGATAAAATGACGGAATCATTTAGAAATATTTATTGTAACTGTACTGAACAGCTACTATTTATTTTTTAGGAGGGAACACCACATGGAATCTAATACATTTTATGATATTTACTTAGAGGAACTGAAAAATCTCCCGCAGGGCACGCCGGAGGAGGAAACGGCGCTTCTGAAAAAACTGACGGAGGGGGACAAGACAGCGGCTTCCCGTCTGACGGAGTTAAAACTGGCGAAGGCGGTTCAGATCGCGGAGGAGTACCACGATCGGGGACTTCCGGCGGGCGATCTGGTGCAGGAGGCAAATATGGCGCTGTTTCTGTTCGCAAGTGAGTACGAAAACGGTGATTTCGACGCGCAGATGGAGAAAAAGGTGCGCGCGGCGATCGAGGATGCGCTGCAGATTCAGAACCGCGAGACGAAGATCGAGGAGGAGATGGCGGCGCGTGTTAATGTCCTCAAGGATATTTCTGCGAGCATGGCGCGGGAGCTGGGACGTGAGGCGACCCTTGCGGAATTGGCGGAGCGCATGAAGATGAGCGAGGATGAGATCCGTGACATCATGAAGCTGACGATGGACGCGATGAAGGTCAGCGGTCAGGCGGCAGAGATGGCTCAGAAAGAGATAGATGAACAGGAGTAATAGAAAATGCTGTTTTATTTGGTACGCCACGGTCAGACCGACTGGAACCGGGCGGGAAAGATACAGGGAACAACGGATATTCCGCTGAACGAAACAGGACGGCAGCAGGCGGAGCAGCTTGCCACTGTCCTGAAAGAAAGGAGCGGCTATCCGGCGGAAACGCGGATAGATGCGGTCTATGCCAGCCCGCTTGCGCGTGCATTCCAGACGGCGGAGATCCTGGCAAAGGAAGGAAAATTACCGCTCCGCCGCCTGACGGGGCTGCGGGAGCGCGATTTTGGATGCTGGGAAGGCAAAAGCTGGCAGCAGGTGGAAGCAGAGTACCCGGATGAATTTCATCTGTGGAGGGAACAGCCGATGGTCGGCATCCCGTCCGGCGGAGAATCAAGAAAATCCTGCGAGGCGCGGAGTGAACGGGCGATCCGACAGATTTTGGAGGAGACAGCCGGGGATGCGGTGATCGTGGCGCACGGTGGGATCCTCGTCTTTTTGATGAATTATCTGCTCCGTTTCCATCGGGAGCCGCAGGAGATCATTGTGGCGAATGCCAGTCTGTCGGTTGTTTCGTATGACCGTTCGACGGGGATGGGAAAGCTGCTTGCACTGAATGAGACAGGGACGTTGGAACAGAAAAAATCGTTTTAAAGAATGATTTCAAAATGAAAAAAGCAGGAATGAAATAAGGCAAGAGATACAATAAGAGTTACTGTTCACGGGTAGGCACTTTTGGAACCGAAAGTGCCGTAAGAAAACGTGGTGGTAGCAGGAATTTGCCGTATTTAAATGCGAAGCCACGGCAAATTCCGTTACTGGGCACGTATGCGTGAACAGTAACCAATAAGATGTGTTAATAAAAAATATTAAATATATTAATTTTACTAATCTATAAAAATTGTGTATGATAAAGGCAGATGCTAGAAGAAGGCATTTGCCTTTTATGCTAAAAAATGAATGTATTTTACAGAACATGAAACATTAAAATACGAAAAAACAGGAGGAAAACATGAGCGTAAGACGTATTTTCGTTGAGAAAAAACCGGAATTTGCCGTATTGGCTCACGATCTGAAAGAGGAGATCGCAAGCTATCTGGGGATCGACACGATCACCGATGTCCGCGTACTGATCCGCTATGATATTGAGGATGTATCGGAGGATGCATATCAGAAAGCGCTGATTACTATCTTCTCTGAGCCGCCGGTTGATTTTGTCTATGAGGAGGCATTCCCGTCCAAGGAAGGCGATACGATCTTTTCCGTTGAGTTCCTGCCGGGACAGTTCGATCAGAGAGCCGATTCCGCAGAACAGTGTGTGAAACTTCTGAATGAAGAGGAAAATCCGGTAATCCGTTCCGCGACAACTTATGTTATTTCCGGAACACTGACCGCGGAGCAGATCGAGGGCATCAAGTCCCTGTGCATTAACCCGGTGGATTCCCGTGAGAATAACAACGCAAAGCCGGAAACACTGGTAACGGTATTTGAGCAGCCGGAGGATGTCAAGATTTTCGATGGTTTCTGCGGTTATGGCGAGGCAGAGTTAAAAGAACTCTACGATTCCCTGAACCTTGCGATGACGTTCAAGGATTTCGAGCATATCCACAACTACTTTAAGAACGAAGAGAAGAGAGATCCGTCTGTGACCGAGATCCGCGTGCTGGATACATATTGGTCCGATCACTGCCGTCATACGACCTTCCAGACTGAGTTAAAGGACGTTACCTTTACAAAGGGCGATTACAATGAGCCGATGGAAGCTTCCTACAAACAGTATCTGGCAGATCGCGAGGTTCTCTACAAAGATCGCGATGACAAGTTTGTCTGCCTGATGGATCTGGCTGTTCTCGCTATGAAGAAGCTTCGCCGTGAGGGCAAGCTGGAGGATCTGGAGGAGTCTGAGGAGATTAATGCGTGCAGTATCGTAGTTCCGGTTACCATCGACGGCAAGGAAGAAGAGTGGCTGGTAAACTTTAAGAATGAGACCCACAACCATCCGACCGAGATTGAGCCGTTTGGCGGCGCTGCCACCTGCTTGGGCGGTGCTATCCGTGACCCGCTTTCCGGACGTACCTATGTATATCAGGCTATGCGTGTGACCGGTGCGGCTGATCCGACCCGTCCGATGTCGGAGACACTGCACGGCAAACTTCCGCAGAAGCGCATCGTAAAGGATGCAGCACATGGCTACAGCTCCTACGGTAACCAGATCGGTCTTGCTACCGGCTATGTAAAAGAGATTTATCATCCGAATTATGTGGCAAAACGTATGGAGATCGGTGCTGTTATGGCAGCAGCTCCGCGCAAAAATGTCATCCGTGAGACTTCCGATCCGGGCGATGTAATCATCCTGATGGGTGGACGTACCGGCCGTGATGGTATCGGCGGCGCAACCGGTTCTTCCAAGGTACATACCGAGGAGTCCATCGAGGTCTGCGGCGCAGAGGTTCAGAAGGGAAATGCACCAACAGAACGTAAATTACAGAGACTGTTCCGCCGCCCGGAGGTCAGCCGTCTGATCAAGAAGTGTAACGACTTTGGCGCCGGCGGTGTATCGGTAGCGATCGGTGAGTTAGCTGACGGACTTCAGATTGACCTTGACAAGGTTCCGAAGAAATATGCAGGTCTGGACGGAACGGAGATTGCGATTTCCGAGTCACAGGAGCGTATGGCTTTGGTGGTAGATCCGAAAGATGTTGATAAGATGCTTGCTTACGCAGCAGAAGAGAACCTGGAGGCAGTTCCGGTTGCCGTTGTTACCGAGTCTCCGCGTCTGGTTCTGAATTGGAGAGGCAAGACGATCGTAGATTTAAGCCGTGCATTCCTGGATACCAACGGTGCACATCAGGAGACAACTGTTACCGTTGAGGTTCCGACCAAGGAAGGCAATGTATTTGATAAACAGGAAGTAAAGGATGTCAAAGAAAAATGGCTGTCCATGCTTTCTTCCTTAAATGTATGCTCCCAGAAGGGTCTGGTTGAGATGTTCGACAGCACCGTGGGCGCAAGCAGCGTATTCCTTCCATACGGCGGCGTTCACCAGATGACCGAGACACAGGCGATGGTGGCAAAACTGCCGATGAGCGAGGGCAAATGCGATACCGTTACCATGATGAGCTACGGCTATGATCCGTACCTGTCCAGCTGGAGCCCGTACCACGGCGCTACTTACGCAGTGCTGGATTCCGTTGCCAAGATCGTGGCAAACGGCGGTGATTTCCACAAGATCCGCTTTACCTTCCAGGAGTACTTCAAACGTATGACTGAAGATCCGAAGAGATGGGGCACACCGTTCTCCGCTCTGCTCGGTGCTTACAGTGCACAGCTCGGATTCGGACTTCCGTCCATCGGCGGCAAGGACAGTATGTCCGGTAGCTTCTATGATGAAGAGCACGGCGAAATCGACGTACCGCCGACACTGGTTTCCTTTGCAGTTGATATTTCCGATACCAAACACGTGGTATCTCCGGAATTTAAGAAAGCGGGCAGCAAGATTGTTCTCTTTACCATCGAGAAGGATGCACATGACCTGCCGGTTTACAGCCAGATCATGGATGGTTACGAGAAAATCTATCGCGATATGGAGGCTGGAAAGATTATTTCCGCATATGCGGTTGAGGGTGCTGGTGTGGCAGAGGCTGTCAGCAAGATGGCATTTGGTAACCGCCTGGGCGTAAAGATTGAGCACAATGTAGATCCGAGAGACTTCTTCGCCGCTGGCTGGGGCAATATCGTCTGCGAGGTTCCGGATGGCAAGGTAGGCGAGCTGTCCATCCCGTACACTGTGATCGGTGAGGTAACCGACAAGGGAACCTTCGAGTATGGCAGTACCGTGATCTCTATGGAAGAGGCTCTGAAAGCATGGACCGGAACCCTGGAGAAAGTGTTCCCGACCGCTTCCGGCGCACCGATGAAGGCAGCAGAAGAGACACTTTACAATACCGATAAGATATATGTATGCAAACATAAAGTGGCAAAACCAACCGTATTTATTCCGGCAATGCCGGGTACCAACTGCGAGCTGGACAGCGCGAAAGCGTTTGAGGCAGCCGGAGCGGAGACGATTGTGCGTGTATTCCGCAACCAGAATGCATCCGATATCCGTTCTTCCATCGAGCAGTACAAAGAGGATATCAAGAAATCCCAGATCATTATGTTCCCGGGTGGATTCTCCGCAGGTGATGAGCCGGATGGTTCGGCTAAATTCTTCGCTACGGTATTCCGCAACGAGGCGATGATGGAGGAGATCGACAAACTGCTTCATGACCGGGATGGCCTGGTACTGGGTATCTGCAATGGCTTCCAGACATTAATCAAACTGGGACTTTTAACCGGAGGCAAGATTGAGCCGCAGAAAGCAGATTCCCCGACTCTGACAACCAACAACATTGGACGCCACATTTCCCGCATGGCATACTTAAAGGTTGTATCTAACCTGTCCCCGTGGCTCAGAAAAGCAGAGCTGGGAGGCGTATACTGCAATCCGATGTCCCATGGTGAAGGACGTTTCGTAGCCAACGAGGAGTGGCTTGCAAAACTTCGCGCAAATGGTCAGATCGCGATCCAGTACAGCGATTCGAACGGAAACTTATCCGTCAGCGAGGAGTGGAACCCGAACGGTTCCTACCAGTGCATCGAGGGTATCACAAGCCCGGATGGACGTATTCTTGGTAAGATGGGTCACAACGAGCGCTGCTGGAGCGATACAGGCATGAATATCTATGGAAATCAGGATATGCAGCTGTTTGCTTCAGGTGTGGAGTATTTCAAATAAAATGAACACCTGCTTTTAAGCAAGGTAGAAATAGACCGGACCGCAGAAATCTGCCCCGGTCTATTTTTTGTGCGATAGAAAATTCCTTGGAATTCCCCATCACACAAAAAGGTACATTCTTTTTATGTCACAGAAAATAGCAATTATGATATAAATTTTATCATTGACGAAAATGTCAGAAAACCTTAAACAAAAAGTTATTCTCAGGTAATAAAAGTGTGCTATCCTGTCAATAACAGAAAACAGACATTTACTTCAAAAAACAAGGTAAAAATTTTGAAAATACCGACAGTTTATTTTGACGCAGGCAGATATGTTTGTTATAATGGAAACAAGAGTTTGTACGCGAGAGTACATTAAAAAAGGAGGATGGGATATGAGACATAACCTGAAGGCAGCGGCGGTTTCCGCTCTTGCTATCATGGCGGCACTGGCGATGAGTATTCCGGCATACGCGGCTGACAAAAAGATCTCGGAAGTTAAGTTCCGTGTCAATGCGAAACCGGAAGCGGGCGACAGCATCGGGGATCCGGATGTACAAGTTACGAAGGGTAATGTTGAGATTACCGAGCAGGAGTTTGACAATGACGACAGCGAGTGGGAGAGAGGTGATAAGCCGGTCATCTACCTGACGATCGAGGCAAAGGACGGTTATCAGTTATCCGGCACAAAGCTTTCTGCAACCAAGTCGGCTTACAAAGTTACGAAGCGATCTGGCGATAAGAGCGAGTGGAAAGTTAAGATTACGATGTCAGCTGTTGACGGCGATTTGGATACGGTCGAGGATCTTAGCTGGAGCAATCGTACCGCAACCTGGGACAGTGTATCGGATGCAGGCAAGTATGAAGTTAAGCTGTACCGCAACAGCTCTACCGTAACGACTGTTACAACTACAGGCACAAGCTACAATTTCTACCCATACATGACGAAATCCGGCGATTATACCTTTAAGGTGCGCGCGGTTGACGGAAGCGATAAGGGTGAGTGGAGTGACGAGTCCGATGAATATTATATGAATTCTTCAGATGTGTATACAGGTACACCTCCGACCGATAATTCTTCTGGTGGTTCCACTCCGGCAAATGCGAATGGTCAGTGGGTAAACAGCATTTACGGCTGGTCTTACTACATCAATGGTGTACCGGTTAAGAACAACTGGGTATATGTTGATAATGAGTGGTATCATCTGAATGCAAACGGATTCATGGATACAGACTGGATCTATACTGATAATAACTGGTTCTATTTAAACCCGGTATCCGATGGTACGAGAGGCAAGATGCTGACCGGCTGGCAGCAGATTGGACCGTACAAGTATTATCTGAATCCGGTATCCGACGGTACTCGCGGTGCAAGAAAGACAGGCTATCAGTTCATCGATGGCGCATGGTATCTGTTTGACCTGAATAGCGGAGCACTCTGGACGAACATGGTAACTCCGAACGGTATGGTAGCGGATGCAAATGGTGTTCTTCACTAGGGAGCTATCTGGCAGCAGACCGGAAGAGGATCTGAGATGCGGAAACATACATAAATGAAATAAAAATCAGACAGCGGCAGACAGCGGACGAGCGAAAGCAAGTGGCTGATGCCGCTGTTTTTTGTTTTTCTTGCACAGAAGGGGGGAAAAAGGATATAATAGAGAATCATATTGAGAAGCCGGAGAATTGATGAGGCGGGAATAAGAAACAGAGAGGAGAATCGATAAATTACGATGAAACCAACTGTATTATTGTATAATTTTACTGATTCCAAAAGAAAAATGAAGGTGCAGCAGGCGCTTATGCCGCTGGGATTCCGTTTAAGGGCAGTGACAAAGGAGGAGTACGGGCTGCCGGTGGGCGTGCTGGCTGGTGTGAAAGGACTGAATGAGGATGTCCTCAAGGAAGCCGGACAAGCAATAGAGGCTGTGGAGGAAACGCAAAAAGAAGAGTCCGCTCAGAAACTGGCAGACGGGAGGCTACAGCGAGAGGTGCCGGAGAACGATTCTTCCAGGAAAAGGGATTTCTCGGATGAGATGGCGATCATGGCAGGCTTTTCTTCCGCCCAGATCGATGCATTTATCTATGCACTTCGAAAAAAGGGAGTCGGACGGATCGATTATAAAGCAGTCCTGACACCGTATAATATGAAGTGGGATTCGGTACAATTATATGAAGAGATCAAAAAAGAGCATAAGATGATGACGGGGAAAGGTAAAGACGAATCATTGTGATGCCATGGGATTGGTGAAAGGGTGTTCAGGAGGAAAGAGCGGGCTTGAAAGGTCATTTTACTGCTTGATGTGGAGGTGGAAAGATGCTGGAAAAAGTTGATTTGAATAAATCAGTGGATAAGGAAAACTACAAGAAGCTTCGGGAAGAGATGGATGTGAAGCTGGGAGAATTGCAGCGCGCCTGTAAGGAGGAAAAGATCCCGGTTGTCATCGTATTTGACGGATTCGGGGCAGGCGGTAAGGGAACGCAGATCAACCGCCTGATCCAGCCGCTGGATCCGCGCGGCTTTGATGTTTATGCGAGCCGGGAGACGGGGGAGGAGGAACGGATGCGTCCATTTCTCTGGCGGTATTGGACGAAGACACCGGAAGATGGACGTATGATGATCTTTGACAAGAGTTGGTACGATAAGGTTACCGTTGACCGGTTTGACAAAGAGACGAAGCGGCAGGAGCTAAACGGGGCGTTCCGGGATATCCTTTCATTTGAAAAGCAGCTGGCAGATTCCGGCATGATTCTGATCAAATTGTTTCTGTATATTTCCAGGGACGAGCAGAAAAAGCGCTTTAAACGGCTGGAAGAAAGCAAAGAGACTGCGTGGCGTGTGACGGAGGCGGACTGGAAGCGCAACAAGGATTACGATACATTTCTGGAGATGAATGAGGAAATGCTGCAGCGGACGGATACCGGGTACGCGCCGTGGACGATCGTGGAAGCGACTGATAAAAATTATGCGG
Source organism: Clostridium sp. AF27-5AA (assembly GCF_003478415.1). Taxonomy (NCBI): domain Bacteria; kingdom Bacillati; phylum Bacillota; class Clostridia; order Eubacteriales; family Clostridiaceae; genus Clostridium; species Clostridium sp. AF27-5AA. Next base: position 59,053 of record NZ_QUFH01000009.1, on the reverse strand, counting down.
CAGTCAAGATTTTATCCACCGTCACAGACCGGCTGGAGTATGAGCTGAACCGCCGCCGAATGGAACGCGAGGAAGGGGCGGTGCATCCGCCGGTCAAACTTCCAGATGAGCGGTTTAAAAATGGCGTGCTTTCCGGCGTGGATCTGACGAAAACGCTGACACGCGAGGAATATAAGGAACGTTTGGATAAGCTGCAGAAAAAGCTGGAGGTGCTGCACGGCGAGCTGTACCGGCTGCGGATTCCGGTGGTGATCGGCTTTGAAGGCTGGGATGCGGCGGGAAAAGGCGGTGCGATCCGGCGCCTGACAAGCCACCTGGATCCACGCGGCTACAAGGTCAATCCGACGGCGGCACCGAATGATGTGGAGAAGGTACACCATTATCTGTGGCGTTTCTGGCGGGAGATGCCGAAAGCGGGGCATATTGCGATCTTCGACCGCACCTGGTACGGGCGTGTGATGGTGGAGAGGATCGAGGGCTTCTGCAGTGAGGCGGACTGGAAACGGGCGTATCAGGAAATCAATGAGATGGAAGAGCACATGGCGAATTTTGGCGCGGTGATCGTGAAATTCTGGATTCATATTGATAAAGATGAGCAGGAATGCCGCTTTAAGGAGCGCATGGAGGATCCGGCAAAACAGTGGAAGATCACGGACGAAGACTGGCGCAACCGTGAAAAATGGGACGCATACGAGCAGGCAGTCAATGAGATGCTGGTGCGGACCTCTACCACCTATGCCCCGTGGACGATCGTAGAAGGAAATTCCAAATATTACGCGCGCGTCAAGGTGCTGGAAACGGTTGTGGAGGCCATGGAGGAGAAGATCCGTGAGGTAAAAAAGCTGCGTAAGTGATAGAAAAAAGCGGGCTGTCGATTTGGCAATCATGTGTGGAAATATGCAGAAGCGCGGTTGCAATTCTTCGTAAGATACAGTAAAATCAATATTTAAAGAAAATAGACGGCAATTTAAAAAATACAAACATTTGTCTAAACTTTGCATTAAGTGTAACGATAGAAAGGAAGCGGACAAAATGGAGCAGACAGCAAAAGAAAGCACGCTTGCAATTATGGCAGAGCATGCCGGGGATCCAACTCCGATGGAATTATTTCATATGCATGTGAAGCATGAGGGAATCAATACAAAATCGAAAGACGAAGCGCTTTGATGAGCAGGGACGCTGCATTTTCGCCTGTTTTAAAGAAGAAGTCGGCGGATTTGCGATTCACCTGGTACAGGATTGATAGCACCAAGCGATATAAAAACGAAAAGGATAGCAATATGAAAAAAATAATCGTGATCGGCGGCGGGGCAGCCGGTATGGCGGCTGCGATTGCGGCGGCGGAAAATGGCTGCGCGGTAACGATCTATGAAAAGAATGAGAAACTGGGAAAGAAAATCTATATCACGGGAAAAGGGCGCTGCAATGTGACGAATGACTGTGATATGGAAGGGCTGTTTGACAGTGTTGTGACAAACAGCCGCTTTTTGTACAGTGCATTTTATGGTTTTACCAATCAGGATATGAAGGATTTTCTGGAGGCGAACGGCTGTCATGTTAAGGTGGAGCGCGGCAGCCGTGTCTTTCCGGTGTCTGACCGAGCGTCGGATGTGACATCGGCGCTTGCAAGACGGCTGCGGGAACTGCGCGTGAAAGTAGAATTGAATCAGGGAGTCCGGGAACTGTGGCTGGAGGATGGTGTATTAAAAGGTGTGATTCTGGCGCAGGGCGGTAATGAGCGTGGGAAAAAGGACTCCTACATAGCTGCGGATGCAGTGATCGTGGCGACGGGCGGTTTGTCCTACCCGACGACCGGCTCAACCGGCGATGGTTACCGGTTTGCGGAGGCAGCAGGGCACAAGGTAACGGAACTTTCGCCGGCGCTTGTTCCGTTTGAGACGAAGGAAGATGTGAAGGAGCTGCAGGGACTCTCCCTGCGGAACGTGGAAGCTGCTGTTTTAAATGGAAAGAAAGAGGTTTACCGTGAATTTGGTGAGATGCTGTTTACCCATTACGGCGTTTCGGGTCCGGTACTCTTGAGTGCCAGCAGTTATGCGGCGAAAAAACTGAAAAAGGCTCCGCTGACTCTGATGATCGATCTGAAACCGGCGCTTTCCATGGAACAGCTCGATGCGCGGATTCTGCGCGATTTTGAGGCGGAGAAGAATAAACAGTTTAAAAATGCGCTGAACCATCTGTACCCATCAAAACTGATACCGGTCATAATTCGCCGCAGCGGCATTGAGCCGGACAAGCAGGTCAACGCCGTGACGAAGGAAGAGCGGAGACGGCTGGCGGAGGTGACAAAGCATTTTACACTGACGCTGACCGGGCTGCGAGGTTTCAATGAGGCGATCATTACCCAGGGCGGTGTGACGGTAAAAGAAGTTAATCCATCCACGATGGAGTCGAAGAAGCTTCCAGGGCTTTATTTTGCCGGGGAAGTGCTGGATCTCGATGCAGTCACCGGCGGCTACAACTTACAAATTGCGTGGTCGACCGGTGTGCTGGCAGGACGGAGCGCAGCGGAAAATCATGAATTATAACGATATGAAAAAGGGGAAACGAAATGCCGATTAATATAGCGATTGATGGACCAGCCGGGGCTGGGAAGAGCACAGTGGCAAAGAAGCTGGCGGAAGATTATGGATATATTTATGTAGATACGGGGGCGATGTACCGGGCGATGGCATTGTATTTTCTGCGCCAGGGCATCGACAGCCATGATGAGGCGGCGATCGGACGCGCCTGTGAGACGGTTTCCATTTCACTGGAATATGAAAATGGGATCCAGCAGGTTTATTTAAATGGGGAGAATGTCAGCAGCGAGCTTCGGACGGAGGCGGTTGGAAATATGGCTTCGAATACCTCTGTCTATGCGCCGGTCCGCAAAAAACTGGTGGAGCTGCAGCGTGAATTAGCCGGACGCCGGGATGTCGTGATGGATGGCCGGGACATCGGAACGGCGGTTCTGCCGGATGCGACCCTGAAAGTATATCTGACCGCGAGCAGCCGTGTGAGAGCTGGACGCCGTTATAAAGAGCTGACCGAACGCGGGGAAAGCTGTTCCCTGGAGGCGATCGAGCAGGATATTATCGAGCGCGATTACCGTGATATGCACCGGGAATTGTCGCCTCTCAAGCAGGCGGAGGACGCCATTTTACTGGATACTTCTGAGTTGGATTTTGAAGAGGTAATGCGGGAGATGGAGAAGCTGGTTGAGGCGGCGAAGAAAAAGCAGAAAAATCCCATTGCCGTAGGCAATTTTTGATGGATTTTTGCGCGTGACTGTGAAGGTACTGAACAGTTACGAAAATGCCAGGAAAAAGGAGAAGTGGGAAAGGGGCGGCAGCAAACATGAGACGATTGAAACAAACATGGATCGCCGCAGCACTTGGGATGAGTGTATGGATGACCGCCTGTGCGGGCGCGGCATCGGAGACAGCCACACAGGAAGGGGCTGTCGATGAGGAGAGCCAGGGGGCGCTCTGTGAGGCTGTGGCTGAAAATGATCAGGCGCAGGAGCAGCCCAAACGGGATAAAACGCAGGAAACTGAGCGGACGGAACCGCTCACGGTTGAACCAGTCCGGGAAACCCTCAATATGACGCATTTTGACAACTGTACCTTTGCAGCTGGGTTCAAACCGCAGCAGATCCATCAGGATGAAAGCAATGTTATCATCACATTGACGGTCTATGACTATGAGCATTTTCATAAGGCAGATATCGATGAACTGCAGGCGGGAGATACGCTGCTTATCGATGGGAAAGAATGTCTCATTACTTCGATTGACCGACAGGAGTCTGGGCGGATCGAGATCAATGGCGGTCCGGCACAGGGGGGAGAAGAGCTGAGAATGGTAGAGGAGGATTCCTTTTATGGCTCGGAGATGGCAGTCGGGAGAAGTTACCATAAGCTGGGAGAGGTTACGCTGCAGATGGATGAGAACTTTGTCCTGACAGATGATTCTGACCCGGATACACCGCCGCAGGTGTATACCGCGGAAGAATTATTCGCGATCCGTGATCGGCTGATCGGGGAGTTTAAGCCATACAACACGGCTGTGACGGTGAAGAATGAGAAAATTATTTCGATTTACCGGAAATTTATGCCATAAAAGATATAAAATCATTAAGAGGAGGAGAGCACCTTTTATCCGGATGAGAGGTGCTTTTTTGTGTAACAGGAAATTCCTTGGAACTCCCTATTACACAAAAAGGCACTAACGTGCCAATGATGCGCACTCGCGCGAAGCAGAAACATGTCGCAAGCGACCGCGCTCGGCGCGAGAATGTGCCAAGGCACATTCTTTTTCAATATAATTTCCAGGATAAATTGACTTTTAAACATACCCCATCTATAATGAAACAAGCTGATATGGGCAGTGGGTGCCGCTGTTTGTGCCAGACCAGTCAGATTGCTCGGATTGGCAGGCGCGGACAGGGGGTAAAAGGGAAACAGGTGCAAAACCTGTGCGATCTCGTCACTGTGAACCGGAGAGTGGCGCCGCAGATGCCATTGCGAAAGTGAGAAGGCGCGGCGTGCATGATGACCCGAAAGCCAGGAAACCTGCCGGCTGTCGTGAACATATCGGTTAGAACTATTTTTGTGCGAGTCACACAAGGAGGAAAACATGAGAAAAAACAAAAAAGTAGTTGTAAGTGCAGCGGCAGTTACGATGTCCGTATTGCTTGGAGCCTGCGGTGGCAGTACATCCAGCCAGGCAACCTCGACGGAGGCGGCTTCTGAGGCAGAGACCGAGGCAGCTGAGAGCGCCGATTCCGATCAGGAAGCAGCAGATAAGGTGGCAAAGCTGATCGATGACATCTATGTACAGGAGCGCACCGATGACACGGATGAGCAGTGCAAGGCAGCCAAAGAGGCATGGGATGCCCTGACTGACGAGCAGAAGGAGCTGGTAGAAGGCGAGAACGCAGATCCAGATTATTTTGGTCGTGATACCGGCGACGCGAGCCTGGACGATCCGCGCAATCAGGATGAGATTGGCGACAAGGAGATCCTGGTAGTCAGCTTTGGTACTTCCTTCAACGACAGCCGTGTGAAAGATATCAAGAGTATCGAGGATTCCATCCAGGATGCATTCCCGGATTGGGCAGTCCGCCGTGCATTTACCGCACAGATCATTATCAACCACGTTGAGGCTCGTGACGGCGAGTGCATCGACAATATGGATCAGGCACTGGAGCGCGCCGTGGAGAACGGAGTTAAAGAGCTGGTTGTCCAGCCGACCCACCTGATGCACGGTGCTGAGTATGACGAGATGGTTGAGGCGCTCGAGAAGTATCAGGATAAATTCGAGCAGATAGCTGTCGCAGAGCCGCTGTTGGGTGAGGTTGGCGACGATGCAACCGTTATCAATGCAGATAAAGAGGCAGTTGCAAAAGCAGTTGTAGCAGAAGAAGCTTCGGAAGCTGGTTTTAAAGATGCAGCTGACGCAGCCGATCAGGGAACTGCATTCGTTCTGATGGGGCATGGTACCGCACACGTTGCAAAGGTAACCTACAGCCAGATGCAGACCCAGATGCAGAATCTTGGATATAGCAATGTATTTATCGGTACCGTAGAGGGCGAGCCGGAAGAGACCTCCTGTGAGTCTGTTATCGAGGCAGTGAAGGCAGCAGGTTATAAGAATGTCGTTCTTCGTCCGCTGATGGTAGTTGCAGGTGATCACGCAAACAACGACATGGCAGGCGATGACGAGGATTCCTGGAAGAGCCAGTTTGAGGCATCAGGTGCATTTGACAAGGTAGATACTCAGATTTCCGGTCTGGGCAGAATTAAAGCAGTAGAATCATTCTATGTTGCTCATACACGGACAGCCATTGATTCTATTGTGAAATAATGTATATGAAAAAGAAATTAAATTTAGCGGCGCTTCTGCTTGCTGCCGCTCTTCTCGGAGCGTGCGGAGGACAGAAACAGGACGCAGCCGACACCGTGGCGCAGACAGAGAGCGCAGAAACCGAGAATGTCGAACAGAAAAGCAGCATTGACCTTGCAGACGGCATCTACACCGTCGATTTTAAGACGGACAGCAGTATGTTCAAGGTCAATGAATCGAAAAATGGAAAAGGTGTCCTGACGGTCAAGGATGGCGAGGCGATACTTCATATCAGCCTGACCTCGAAAAACATCGTGAACCTGTATCTGGGTACTGCGGACGAGGCAAAGGAAGATGAAGCCGGTTGGCTGCAGCCAACCGTAGACACGGTTACTTACAGCGACGGTCTGAGCGAGGAGGTCAACGGCTTCGATGTGCCGGTTCCGGCGCTCGGAGAAGAATTTGATCTGGCTCTGATTGGTAAGAAGGGCACCTGGTACGACCACAAAGTAAAGGTAGAAAATCCGGTTTCCGGAGAGGCAGAGGACGCGGAAGCGGCATCATCCGAGACGGAGAATAGCGATGATGCGGCAGATGCCCAGAAACCGGCAGGGCAGACTGCAGATGTGGCAGACGGCACTTATACCTGTGAGGTAACCCTGCAGGGAGGTTCCGGCAGAGCATCGGTGGACAGCCCGGCGACCATTATCGTCAAGGATGGAAAGGTGACTGCCGATATTGTCTGGAGCAGCCCGAACTATGAGTATATGCTGGTGGATGACGTGCAGTATGATCCGATCCAGACCGAGGGCAATTCCGAGTTCCAGATTCCGGTAACGCTGGATGAGGATGTAGCGGTCAGTGCCTTGACGGTGGCGATGAGCCAGCCGCATCTGATTGATTATACGCTGCATTTTGACAGCGTGACGTTATCAGAAGTTACGAAATAAAAGTAGATAGAAATACCTGTCCAGGAAGAACCTCCCGGTCCTTTTGTACATATTTTGATTACAGAAGGATCCGGGAGGTTTATGTCTATGCGTATCTGTGAACTCAAACAGCGGGAAGTTATAAATGTAAAAGATTGCAAGCGCCTTGGTTTTGTGGGCGACGTCGATTTTGACATCAGCACGGGAAAAATGCTTGCGATCATCGTGCCAGGACCGGGCTGTGTCTGGGGCTTTCTGGGGCGGGAAAAAGAGTACATAATTCCATTCTGCGACATCTGCCAGATAGGGGATGACATTATTCTGGTGAGGCTGAAAGAAGAGAGAGAAAAGAAGGAATAAAGAAGGAATAGCGGAAAACTTCTGCTTGCAGAAGCGCACTTCCTGCGATATTATAATAAGTATGATATGTTATGAAAACTTGGCGGGGGCATATCAATAAAACCAGAAAAGGGGAAGAGCGATTGAAGTGTCCATTTTGCAACGCGGCTGACACGAAAGTAATCGATTCACGGCCTGCGGATGACAACAGTTCTATCAGACGCCGGAGACAGTGCGAGACTTGTGGAAAGCGTTTTACCACATATGAAAAACTTGAGACGATCCCTCTGATGGTTGTCAAAAAGGATAATACCCGGGAGATGTACGACCGGGCGAAGATAGAGGCAGGAATCCTGCATTCCTGCCACAAGCGCCCAGTCTCTCAGGGACAGATTTCGGCGTTGATCGACGATGTGGAAAACAATTTATTTAACCGGGAAGAACGGGAGATCTCGACCGCGGTGATCGGGGAACTTGTGATGGAGCGGTTAAAGGATCTGGATGTGGTTACCTATGTGCGGTTTGCATCGGTATACCGGGAGTTTAAAGACGTCGATACATTTATGGAGGAACTGCAGAAGATACAGCAGCGGAATGTGCCGTCGTATGAGTCTGGAAAGAACGGGGAAGAGACCAGATGATGGGAAATGCGTTTTATCCGGATGAATGGCTGGATTCTGCGTATGATATCCCGTATGAGCAGTTTTACCAGAAGGGAATGCGGGGTATCATATTTGATATTGACAATACGCTGGTGCCGCACGGTGCCCCGGCGGACGAGCGGGCAGTACAGCTGTTTGAACGTTTGCGGGCGATCGGGTTCCACACCTGTCTGCTCTCGAATAATAAGGAGGCGCGGGTCGCCCCGTTTGCCGGACAGGTAGGTTCGGATTATATTTACAAGGGCAGAAAACCGAAGCGCAGCGGATACAGGCAGGCGATGCTCCGGATGGGAACGGGCGAGCGCTCGACGATGTTTGTCGGGGATCAGCTCTTTACGGATGTGTACGGGGCGAGGCGGACAGGCATCTATTCGATTCTTGTAAAGCCGATCAATCCGAAGGAAGAGATCCAGATTGTGTTAAAGCGGTATCTGGAGAAAATTGTCCTGTGGTTCTATGTGAGAAGATAGAAAAAAATAGTGGAAGGTTGCAGCCGGGTGTTTTTGAACGGTTTGAAAGAGCTTGCCAGGCGGCAGAACCGGATGCTGACAGGAGTGACGGAAACGGTGGAAAATCAGTTGTTTTCAGAAAAAATATCGGCAATTTTAGAAAAATAAGGGGCGGAATTGACATGATGTGCCCTGTGTTTTCAAAAAAGTAGTTGAAAAAGAGGATTTTATAGTATAAAATAAAAAAGATAAAGCGAGTATTTTCAAGGAGGAGCATCATTTATGATATCAGCGGGCGATTTTAGAAACGGCATCACACTGGAGATTGATGGCAACGTATACCAGATCATGGAATTTCAGCACGTAAAACCGGGAAAGGGAGCTGCGTTCGTTCGTACTAAAATTAAGAACGTAATGAATGGCGGCGTTGTAGAGAAAACCTTCCGTCCGACCGAGAAGTTCCCGTCTGCCAGAATCGACAGAGTTGATATGCAGTATCTGTATTCCGATGGCGACTTATACAACTTCATGGATGTAAACACATATGAGCAGGTAGCTTTAAACCAGGAGACAATCGGCGACGCACTCAAGTTCGTAAAAGAGAACGAGATGTGCAAGATCTGTTCTTACAACGGCAAGGTATTCTCCGTAGAACCGCCGCTGTTCGTAGAGCTTGAGATCACAGATACAGAGCCGGGCTTCAAGGGCGATACTGCTACAGGCGCTACCAAACCGGCAGTTGTAGAGACTGGCGCTACTGTATATGTACCGTTATTCGTAAACCAGGGCGATAAGATCAAGATCGATACACGTACTGGTGAATATCTGTCCAGAGTCTAAGTTATAACATATACGTCAGAAAGGTCTTCACGATACCGTTTGTACCCTTGTGGGGAGGCAGTCGTGTCACTGACAGGTTTCTGACTGGAAACAGAGATTACTGTTTGTGGCAGGCATTTTCCTTTGCTGGTTATGCAGCGCATGAACAGTAGCAAGCAGAGAAACTGTTGTAAGATCCGGAGGAAACGTCGAGATTTTACAACAGTTTTTTTGCTTAACATATCGGGGAGGCGTCTATGACGCGTCCGTTGGTTCATCTCAGAGAGCGGGTTCGGAGTGAGCGGTGCTCATGGGGAGTGATAAATATGGAGAACGGAAGAGAAGACCGTCTGCGTCTGGGGGAAGAGGATGAGCCGGGGCGCAGATCTGGTGGCAGGAAGAGGCGTACATCCGGCAGGCAGACGGCAATCCGCCGGGAGCGGACGAGGCAGCAGAAGAAGCGCCGTGTGATGATGCGGCTGTTTTTGTGTCTGCTTATTTTCCTCCTGGGTGCGGGAACAGGCTGGACGCTGCGCGGGAAAATGATCCGCAAGCTGATCGATCCGTCCACGATCGAGATGCCAAACTGGGTTGATGAGCAGCTTCTCACGGTCAACCGATATTCCAGACCGGGGACGAATATCCCGGTCATCAACGGGATCGTGATTCACTATGTGGCAAATCCTGGGACGACGGCACAGCAGAACCATGATTATTTTGAGGGGTTGAAAGATCAGAGCGGCAGTAACACTGTTTCCGTCAGCAGCAATTTCGTGATCGGTCTGGACGGCGAGATCATTGAGTGCGTTCCGGTCGGGGAGAAGGCATATGCCTCCAATGAGAGGAATGCGGACACCGTTTCGATTGAGTGCTGCCATCCGGCGGCAGACGGAAAGTTCACAGACGAGACGTATGACTCGCTGGTAAAACTGACTGCATGGCTGTGCAAGCAGCTCGATTTAAGTCCGAAAGACGTGATCCGTCATTATGATGTGACTGGAAAGGCGTGCCCGAAGTATTTCGTGGATCATGAGGATGCCTGGAAGCAGTTCCGCAAGGATGTGAAAAAGGCAATGCGGAAAGATATATAATATACGATATAAATTATGAAAGGGAATCTAGTATGAAAACGATTTTAGATTTGATCGTGGAAGAACTGAAACCGGCGTTTACCGGCTGCGGGTACGATGAGAAGTACATCCGCGTAACGGTATCAAACCGCCCGGATCTCTGCGAGTATCAGTGTAACGGCGCGATGGCAGCTGCCAAAGCGTATAAAAAGAAACCGATCGATATTGCCAATGAGGTGGTGGAAAAGACAGCCGGAAGCAAGATGTTTTCTGAGATCAATGCCGTGATGCCTGGATTTATCAATATCCGCCTGAATCCGTGCTACCTGGCATCCTATGTACAGCAGGTGGCAGAGGATGAAAAGCTGGGACTCAACGCAGCTAAGAAGCCGGAGACGATCATCATCGATTACGGCGGAGCCAATGTAGCAAAACCGCTGCATGTCGGACACTTACGTTCTGCGGTCATCGGAGAGAGCATCAAGCGCATCAGCCGCTATATGGGACACCATGTCATCAGCGATGTGCATCTGGGTGACTGGGGATTGCAGATGGGACTGATCATCGAGGAGCTGCATGACCGTCAGCCGGATCTGGTATATTTTGACCCGGATTATACCGGCGAGTATCCGTCGGAGCCGCCGTTTACGATTTCCGAGCTGGAGGATATCTATCCGGCAGCGAGCGCGAAATCCAAGGTAGATGCGGCATTTCGTGAGCGGGCACAGCAGGCAACCTTCAAACTGCAGAGTGGCTATGCACCGTTCCATGCGATCTGGAAGCACATCATGAACGTGTCCTTGAAGGATCTGAAAAAGAACTATGGCAATTTAAATGTATCGTTCGACCTCTGGAAGGGCGAGAGCGATGCGCAGCCATATATTCCGGGACTGATCGAGGATTTACAGAAAAAAGGTCTTGCCTATGAGAGCGATGGCGCGCTGGTTGTCGATATCGCACAGGAAGGGGATGCGAAGGAATATCCGCCTTGTATCGTCCGCAAATCCGATGGTGCGGCGCTGTATGCGACTTCCGATCTGGCGACGATCATCGAACGTGAGCAGGATTTCCATCCGGACCGCTACATTTACGTCGTAGACAAGCGCCAGGAGCTTCATTTTATCCAGGTATTCCGTGTGGCGAAGAAGGCGGGCATCGTCAAAGAAGATACGCCGATGATCTTCTTGGGCTTCGGTACGATGAACGGCAAGGACGGTGGTCCGTTCAAGACACGTGAGGGCGGTGTTATGCGTCTGGAGCACCTGATCAAGAATATCGATGAGAAGGTATATGAGAAGATTCAGGAGAAGCAGAAGGTTCCGGCGGACGAGATGACACGCACGGCGGAGATTGTCGGTCTGGCGGCACTTAAATATGCCGATCTTTCGAATCAGGCGACCAAAGATTACATTTTCGATGTAGACCGCTTTATTTCCTTCGAGGGAAATACAGGTCCACATATCCAGTATATGATCGTCCGCATCAAGTCCATTCTGGAGAAATACAAGGAACTGCGCGGTGCGGATGCTAAAGTGGTTCCGATCCGTCCGGCTGAGAGCGAGACAGAGAAAGCACTTCAGATGGCGCTTTGCCGTTTCGGCGAGGTGACAGAATCTGCATTCTACGAGACGGCGCCGCATAAGCTCTGCCAATACATGGCGGCAGTGGCGGATGCGTTCAATGCATTCTATCTGGAAAATAAGATCCTCTCCGAGGAGGACGCAGCGAAGCAGGCAGCCTTTATCAGCCTGATCACGCTGACCAAGCGGGTGCTGGATACCTGTATGGATCTGCTCGGAATGGAATCGCCGGAACACATGTAATCTGTAATATGGAGGAATCCTCATGAAAATAATAAAAATGTCCGTAGATACCTTCTGGAAGGGCGAAGTACGGGTACAGGGACAGATTGAGGATGAGACAAAGGTATATCAGACAAGAATTTTTATCAAGGGTAGTCAGATCTATGACTACTCTTGTTCTTGTGCGGAGGGAAATTCATTCCGGGGTTCCTGCGTGCATGCAAAAGCGCTTCAGGAGGCGTTTGCCCGCCAGCAGAAAGCCGAGCATACACCGCCGGTTTCGACTTCGCCGGAGATCCGGATGATGATCCGGGAGTACACGAACCGGGAAGTAGCGCGGATTCTGGGCGAGGAAGAGCGGGAACCGGTCTATCTGCATCCCTATTTACAGATCCGGCGCGGCGAAGTGCTTTTGGAGGCACGGATCGGACGGGAAAAACGGTATATTGTGAAAAACCTGCTGGAATTTGCACAGGCGGTTCACAGCGGAAAACGGGTGGAATACGGAAAAGGCATGGCGTTTGAACACGTCCCGTCTGCCTTTGCGCCGGAAAGCCGCCCATTTTTAGATCTTCTGCTGGAGGAGGCGGACGCCTACATACGCCATTATGAGGAGATGCGCGGTCATGCGGGGCTGCCGCTTCCGGTGATGCGGGCGTTAACGCTGGGATCTGCAGCGAGGGATCGGCTGTTTGATCTTTTAGAGGGAAAAGAAGTCCAGACGGAGGACGAGAAAGGTGCTGAACGTGTGTGCCGGGTTGAGCGCAAGGATCCACGTTTCCCGGTGGAGGTGGAAGCAAGGGGCGATGGAATTGCGGTTACGGTTCCATCGGCTCTAACCTCGTTCCGGGGAGAACAGCGTCTGTATGTGGCAGATGGATTGCATCTGTTTGGATGCAGTGAACTGTATACAGAAACGATGGGCGTTTTTCTGGAGCAGATGGAACAGGGCGGAAGAGAGTGCAGAAGCCGGAAAGAGAAGCGGGAGCTGCTGGTTGGAAGCCGGGATATTCCGCTCTTTTATGCGCGGGTGCTGGAAGGCATGGAGGCACTTGGGATCTTGCAGAGCCCGGAGATCGATTGGGAGAAATACCGCCCAGAGGCGTTGAAAGCCCGGTTTGAGTTTGACAGTGATTCGCCGGACGAGCTGCGTCTGCGTCCGACGCTTTCCTACGGAGATTTTACGTTTTCGCCGCTGGCGGACGAGCATGTTCCGCGGGAGATCTGCCGGGATGTACCGGCGGAATTTTATATCAGCCGCCTGATCACGCGGTACTTCTCTTACTGGGAGGATGAGAGCGGCGAGCTGGTGATCCGCGGGGATGAAGAAGCGCTGTACCAGGTTCTGAGCGAGGGAATGCCGCAGTTTCAGGAGGTGGGCGAGGTATGGCTGTCAGAGTCTGTCCGCCATCTGCGCGTCCTGCCCCCGCCGGAAGTGTCGATGGGGGTTTCTCTTGGAGGCGGCTGGCTGGATCTGAAGATTGAGACGGCGGGAATCGACCCGGCGGAGCTTTTGCAGGTACTCAGTGAATACCGCCAAAAAAAGAAATATTACCGCATGAAAAATGGCGAATTTTTGCAGCTTTCGGGCGGCGGCCTGCAGGCGCTTGACAGCCTGACTGCGGATCTGGGACTGACAAAGAGTGAATTTCAGGCGGGGGAGGCGAAGATACCTGCCTACCGTGCTTTTTATCTGGACAGTCTCTCGGGCGACGGCAGGATGAAACTGTTTCAGCGGGATGAAGCCTACGGGATGATGGTGCGCGATCTAAAAACGGCGCAGAGTGTCAGCTATGCGGTTCCGGCGGTGCTGGAAAAGACGCTGAGGGAATACCAGAAGATCGGATATACGTGGATGCGGACGCTGGCGCGGTATCATTTCGGTGGGATCCTGGCAGATGATATGGGACTGGGAAAAACGCTGCAGGTGATTGCGCTTCTGACGGCATTTTATCAGGAAAAAACCGAGCAGAAAGCGGCTGGAAATGAAGGCAGTGGGTCAGAATTACCTCTTCCGTCTTTGATCGTCTGCCCGGCGTCGCTCGTCTACAACTGGGGACAGGAATTTGCCCGGTTTTCGCCGGGGATCCGCGTGCTTCTGATTGCCGGGACGGCGAAAGAACGGCAGGAACAGCTGGAGGAGCAGATGCGGATGGAGGCGTCTGAGGGGGCGCAGGTGATCATCACGTCCTATGATCTGTTGAAACGGGATCGGGCGGCGTATCTGGGACGCACGTTTGAATATGAGATTATTGACGAGGCGCAGGTCATTAAAAATGCAAAGACACAGGGCGCGAAGGCGGTAAAGGAGATTTCGGCGAATGCCCGTTTCGCTCTGACGGGAACGCCGGTGGAAAACCGGCTCAGCGAGCTTTGGAGCATTTTTGATTTCCTGATGCCGGGATTTTTATACAGTTACCGGAAGTTCCGTGAGCGGTATGAGCTGCCGATCGTGAAAAATCAGGATCCGGAAGCATTGACGGCACTGCGGCGGATGACGGGACCGTTTGTCCTGCGCCGCTTGAAAAAGGATGTGCTGCGGGAGCTTCCGACCAAGGAAGAGAGGATCGTTTATTCGGCGGCGTCGGGGCGGCAGCAGAAGCTTTATACGGCGTCGGCGTTGAAACTGAAAGAGGCGCTGGCTGGCGGCGCGTGGTCGGGTAATGGAAAATTGGAAGTGCTTTCCCAGCTCATGCGGCTGCGCCAGATCTGCTGCGATCCGGCACTCTGTTTTGAAGATTATACGGGGGAATCGGCGAAGCTGGAGACCTGTGTTTCGCTGATCGCATCAGCGTCTGCGGCGGGACATAAGATCCTGCTCTTTTCCCAGTTTGCCTCGATGCTGGAGCGGATTCGGGAACGCCTTTTACAGGAGGGCATTTCGTCCCATCTTCTGGTCGGCGCGACCCCGAAGGAGGAACGCAGCCGGATGGTGCAGGCGTTTGCCTCGGATGAGGTTCCGGTGTTCCTTATTTCCCTGAAAGCCGGGGGAACGGGACTCAACCTGACGGCGGCGGATATCGTGATTCATTACGATCCGTGGTGGAATGTGGCAGCGCAGAACCAGGCGACCGACCGCGCGTACCGGATCGGGCAGGAAAAGCCGGTCACGGTATACAAACTGATCTTAAAGGATACGATAGAAGAAAATCTTTTGAAGCTGCAGAATGCGAAGCTTGCGCTGGCGGCGCAGGTGGTTTCAGAGGGAATGGTTTCACTGGGCGATTTGAGCCAGAATGAACTGATGGAGCTGTTTGAACAGAATCCATAAAAAAATTTGCAGAAATAACGGGCAGGAGGAAAAAGCGTGAAGCAATGGAAACGATACAAATCATATATACTGCCATATAAGAGCGCCTTTATTCTGGGACCGCTCATGATGGTAACGGAGGTGCTGGGTGAGATTCTGCTGCCCAAATTTATGTCGATGATTATTAACCATGGCGTGGCGCAGAAAGACGGCGGATACATTCTCAAAATGGGACTTGTGATGGCGATTACCTCCTTTTTGATGGCGGCAGGCGGCATTCTGGGGGCATATTTTGCAGCGAAGGCGTCGATTTCCTTTACCAGCGATCTGCGCCGCGACTTATTTGCCAGAGTGCAGCAGTTTTCATTTAAAAATATCGATACGTTCAGCACGGGATCGCTGGTAACCCGTCTGACGAACGATATCCAGCAGGTACAGAACCTGATTATGATGGGACTTCGGATGATGCTGCGCGCGCCGGGCATGTTCCTGGGGGCGCTTGTGATGGCGTTCTGGATGAATGCGGAACTGGCAGCTGTCATCCTGGTGGTGATTCCGCTTCTGACGGCGGCGATCGTCTGGATCTTACGGACTGCCTACCCGCGGTTTACAGCCATGCAGAAAGCGCTGGATACGCTCAATAGCGGCATCCAGGAGGTGCTGACGAACGTGCGGGTGGTGAAATCCTTTGTGCGGGAAGACTACGAGGAAAAGCGGTTTGCCGACACGAACCGGGAGCTCAAGGAGGCAGGGCTGCGGGCGCTGAAGATCGTAATTGCGACGATGCCGGTCATGATGTTCGCGATGAATGTGACGACACTGGCAATTGTCTGGTTCGGCGGAAACCTGATTATCGGCGGACGGATGGCGGTCGGAGATCTGACGGCATTTACGACCTACATTGTACAGATTCTGATGTCACTTATGATGCTCTCAATGGTATTTTTGCAGAGTTCCCGCGCGATGGCGTCCATCCGGCGAATCGATGAGGTGCTGGATGAGCCGATTGATTTGAGCGATGAAAATGCATCACAGAAGGACCGGAAGGTTGAGAAGGGGCGCGTGGAATTTAAGGATGTTTCCTTTTCCTACCGCGAAGGCGGTGAGCCGGTTCTATCCCACATCAGCCTGACGGCAGAGCCGGGGGAGACGATCGGCATCCTCGGTGCGACCGGAAGCGGAAAAACGTCGCTGGTACAGCTGATTCCCCGCCTCTATGATGTGACAGAGGGGAGTGTGCGGGTGGATGGTATCGATGTGCGGGAGTATTCCCTGAAAAATCTCCGGGACGGCGTTGGCATGGTTTTACAGAAAAACGTCCTGTTTTCCGGCACGATCGAGGAAAACCTGCGCTGGGGTGATGAGACGGCGACGGAGGAAGAAGTGCGGCGGGCAGCAGTGTATGCGCAGGCAGATTCCTTTGTGAATTCGTTTGCCGAAGGCTACAAAACGGAGATGGGACAGGGCGGCGTCAATGTATCCGGCGGTCAGAAACAACGGCTGTGCATCGCAAGGGCACTCTTAAAGAAGCCGAAGATCCTGATTCTCGACGACAGCACCAGTGCTGTCGATACGGCAACAGAGGCGGCGATCCGGACGGCATTCCGGGAAGATTTGAAAGATACGACGAAATTTATTATCGCACAGAGGCTGAGTTCGCTGGAATACGCGGATCGGATTCTCGTCCTTGAGGACGGCAGGATTATCGGAGAGGGAACGCAGGAGAAGCTGCTGGCGTCCTGTGAGGCGTACCGGGAGATCTATGAGACGCAATATGGAAAACGGGCTGGCGGGGAGGTAATGGCATGATGGATGAAAAACAGATTGAAAGCCTGAAACGCCGATATGGCAGCCGCATAGCCGACGCACCGAAACGCCGCCGGGGACCGGAACGGATGGCGGTTATGAAGGGCGGAAAGCCCAAGGCGGGCGGTCAGACGATGCTGCGCCTGCTTTCATACTTAAAACGCGACCGGATGGCGATGACAGCCGCCTTTTTCTGTGTGATCCTGGGGACGGTGACAAATCTGGCGGGCGCCTATATGCTGCGCCCGATCATCAACCGGTATATTGTGCCTTTAGATGGCAGCCGGGGCGATGTGGCGGGGCTGTTCCGTTCCCTGTGCGTGATGGGAGCGGTTTATTTAGCCAGCGTTGCCGCTTCCTATATGCAGTCGCGCATCATGCTGCAGGTGGCGCAGAACGCGCTGCAGCGGCTGCGGGAAGAGCTGTTTAACCATATGCAGACGCTTCCGCTCCGGTTTTATGATACCGGCAGCAACGGCGATCTGATGAGCCGTTTTACAAACGATGTGGATACGATCGGCATGATGCTCAGCAGTACGCTGGTGCAGCTTTTATCCGGCGTACTCAGTATTGTGGGAACGCTGGTGCTGATGATTTACACGAACGTGTGGCTGACGGTGATTACGCTTGCCATGATGCCGGTGATGCTGCGTGCCGGTAAATTTGTTGCCGGACGGAGCCAGAAATATTTCTCTGCCCAGCAGGCGGCGCTTGGCGCGATGAACGGCTATATTGAGGAGACCGTGCAGGGGCAGAAGGTCGTCAAGGTATTCTGCCATGAGGAGATCGCAGAGGAAGAATTTGGATGGCTCAATGCGGATCTGAAAGAAAAACAGATCCGGGCACAGTTTTTCGGCGGTGTGATGGGACCGGTCATGAACAATTTAAGCCAGTTAAATTATGGACTGACAGCCTGCATTGGCGGTCTGCTCAGTGTGTTCCGGAACTTTGATGTCGGTGGACTGACCGTATTTTTAGGTTTTTCGCGGCAATTTTCCAGACCGATCAACGAGCTTTCCATGCAGGTTGGAAACGTATTTTCGGCGCTGGCAGGCGCGGAGCGCGTGTTTGCAGTGCTGGATGCGGAACCAGAGGCGGCAGATGCGTCGGATGCGGTTTCGATCGCGCCGATCCGCGGTGAGGTGGTGCTTGACCATGTGACTTTCGGCTATGAGCCGGGGCAGGTGATTTTGAAGGATATTTCGCTCTATGCGAAGCCGGGACAGAAGATCGCCTTTGTCGGTTCGACGGGAGCCGGAAAAACGACGATCACGAATCTGATCAACCGTTTTTATGATATACAGGGCGGCTCGATCACGGTGGACGGCGCCGATGTCCGCCGGATGCACCGGAAGGAGCTGCGGGAAAATATCGCGATGGTTCTGCAGGATACGCATCTTTTTACCGGCACGGTACGGGAAAATATTCGATACGGGCGGCTGGATGCCACGGATGAAGAAGTTGTTGAGGCGGCAAAAACGGCATCGGCGCATTCCTTTATCATGCGTCTGCCGGATGGGTATGACACGATGCTGGAGGGCGACGGTGCAAACTTAAGCCAGGGACAGCGCCAGCTATTAAACATTGCGCGGGCAGCAGTTTCTAAAGCACCGATCCTGATTCTGGATGAGGCGACGAGTTCGGTCGATACGCGGACGGAGAAGCACATCGAGCACGGCATGGACCGGCTGATGGCGGACCGGACGACCTTTGTCATCGCCCACCGGCTTTCGACAGTCCGCAACGCCAATGCGATCATGGTGCTGGAGCACGGGCAGATCATTGAGCGCGGCGACCATGAAGATCTGCTGGCGCAGAAAGGGCGGTATTTTGAGCTGTATACCGGAATGAAAGAGCTGGAATAAGGCTTTCGTTGAGAATTAAATGAGAATTTGTTTCCTGTACGCGTGAACTCACCTATATTGAAAAACGGATGGATCTAGTGTATAATGGGAACACTTGAAATTTTTAAGTAAAATCGGATCACGTAAGCTGGAAAATAGAGCCGGATCCGTGGCAAATTTTGTACCGTTAGGAGGAATATCTATGAGTATCCGAGTTGGAATTTTAGGATATGGAAATCTGGGACGCGGCGTGGAGTGTGCGATCCGCCAGAATCCGGATATGGAACTGAAAGCAGTATTTACACGGCGTGCGCCGGAAACGGTCAAGATCCTGACCGAGGGCGTACCGGTTTATCATGTAGATGAGGCAGAGGCGAAGAAAGACGAGATCGACGTTTTGATTCTCTGCGGCGGTTCGGCTACGGATCTGCCGGTTCAGACCCCGAAATATGCACAGTGGTTTAACGTAGTGGACAGCTTCGATACCCATGCAAAGATTCCAGAGCATTTCGCAGCAGTCGATGAGTCCGCACAGAAATCCGGAAAGGTTGGCATCATCTCCGTTGGCTGGGATCCGGGTATGTTCTCCCTGAACCGTCTCTATGCAGCTGCATGCCTGCCGGAGGGCGAAAATTATACATTCTGGGGCAAGGGCGTCAGCCAGGGACATTCCGATGCGATCCGTCGGATCGAGGGCGTCAAGGATGCCAGACAGTACACAATCCCAGTTGAAAGTGCACTGGAGGCAGTCAGAAGCGGCAGCAGCCCAGAGCTGACCACCCGCGAAAAACACACCAGAGAGTGCTTTGTTGTGGCAGAAGAGGGAGCGGATCAGGCAAAGATCGAGAATGAGATCAAGACCATGCCGAACTACTTTTCTGATTATGACACAACGGTTCATTTCATCACCGAAGAAGAACTGAAACGCGATCACAACCGTCTCCCGCACGGTGGTTTCGTACTCCGCAGCGGTAAGACCGGCTGGAACAAAGAGAACCACCATATCATCGAGTACAGCTTAAAGCTGGATTCCAACCCGGAATTTACTTCCTCCATCATCGTGGCATACGCACGCGCGGCATACAAGATGAACCAGGAAGGCCAGAAGGGCTGCAAGACCGTCTTTGATGTGGCACCGGCGTATCTGTCGGCAGAGAGTGGGGCAGATCTGCGGAAGAAGTATCTGTAATAATTTCAAATTTTCCTTTCAACTTGTATTGTCGCTTAAAATGAAGTAAAATGTAAGACAGATTTGCATGATTTGTACCTGCGCAGCACTGGCAAAATCCGTTAAAGTCCGCGCAATGAGTGAACGTAACTTTACGTTTGCGGGAGCTGGTGGGTAGGAGAAAAGCGAAAATACATACAGGAAGGACAATATACGATGAATAAATGGAAAAAATCCGTGCGTTCCCTCTGCCTGGGAATGGCACTTATGATGTCTGTGTCATGGACGGCATTTGCTGCGACAGACGGGGCGACCGGTCCGGGACAGGCGGCAGGAGGCACGGTCTCCGGCGCAGTTCCTTCGGGAGCAACGGTTACTTCACAGAATGCAGCTCAGCCGACGGTGGCAGCGCAGGGCGCAGTGCTCTATGATGCGACGCACAACCAGTTCCTGTTTTCCAAGAATGCGGATACGCAGTATTATCCAGCCAGCATCACGAAGCTGATGACGGCGCTTCTGGTAGCGGAAAACTGTAATCTGAGTGATACGGTAACCTTTTCCCAGACGGCAGTTTCGAATCTGGAATCGGGCGCGGTGACGCTGCAGGTCAAGGCGGGCGATACCTTTACGGTTAAGGACTGTCTCTATGGTCTGCTTTTAAAATCGGCAAATGAGGTGGCAAACGGACTGGCGGAGCATGTGTCCGGCAGTGTCAGCGCGTTTGCGGATAAGATGAATGAGAAGGCAGCGTCCTTAGGATGCACGCATACGCATTTTGCAAACCCGAACGGTCTGAACAATGCGAACCATTTTACAACCGCACATGATATGGCGCTGATTGCAAATGCTGCATTCAATAATGCGACGGTGCGTCAGGTTGCATCGACCCTGCATTACGATTTTCCGGCGACTGCCAGCGTGCCGACGGTGCGGACGCTTACGATGGGACATAAGATGCTCAATCCGGCAAATTCCCAGTATTATGAGGGAATCATAGGCGGAAAGACCGGTTATACCTCCCTGGCAGGCAACACGCTGGTAACGTGTGCAGAGCGGAATGGCGTGCGCCTGATTGCAGTTATTTTAAAGAGTTCGCAGACCCATTATGACGATACGAAGAAGCTGCTGGACTATGGTTTTGCAGTGGCGGGCAGTGCATCCGGCACACCGGCTGGCACGAATACCTCGGTATCGGATGCGGCGAACAACAGTACGTCAAATTCCAGCAAGCCGTCCGGCAATACGACCGGCACGGGTACATCGTCTTCCGGCAGCCAGGGCGGACCGGGTAGCTCTGGATCTGGCAATACAGCTGCTCAGGGCGACGGTGCGTGGCAGCAGTTTGGAAATGAATGGAAATACCTGAAAGCAAACGGAACCTACGCGGCAAAAGAGAGTCTCCTGATCAAGGGAGAGACATACTATTTCCATGCAGATGCGTGGATGGCGCGTGACTGGCAGATGGTAAACGGCTCCTGGCATTATTATACCGAAAGCGGGGCAATGGCGAAGAGCCGCTGGATTCAGACGAATGGATACTGGTATTATGTCAGTGCTGACGGAGCATTGTTTGTCAATGGAACGACACCGGACGGATACAGAGTCGATGCGAATGGTGTCTGGATTCAGAAATAAAGAAGGGCATAAAAACGGAGCCGACCGGCAGTCAGAAAGGCAGGGGCGGCTCCGTTTTTTGCAGCTCTGCGGTCGCAAAAGGACCGGCGGCACAGCTGGCAGATGGGGTTGATGTTATTATAGTGTGATCAATTCATACTCCCGGCTTCCCAGACCGATTTTCTCTGCGTGTGCCAGACAGCTTTTCCACTCGGATTCTGGTGTGGAATTTGTGAAATGGTCATGGTGATCGTGAAAATTCGGATCGGCAAGATGTTTTGCAAGCTGGCTGCCCGGCATCGGAGCAGCGTCCAGACAGGCGTCCACACAGGCCTGATCGAGTGCCAGCGGATCGAAAGAAGCAAACATACCAAGATTTGGAAGGATCGGTATGTCATTTTCACCGTGGCAGTCGCAGTTCGGGGAGACGTCAACCACCAGGGAAATATGGAAGTTTGGACGTCCATCCACAACGGCTTTTGTGTATTCCGCCATACGGCAGTTTAACAGCTCATTGGCTGCGTTGTTGTCAAATTCGATCGCGTCAAAGTTGCAGGCGCCGAGACACCGTCCGCAGCCGACGCAGTGCTCACCGTCTACGTGCATTTTTCTGGAGGCTTCATCGAAAACGAGACCGCTGTTGGCACATTCCTTCTGACAGCGGCGGCAGCCCCGGCAGAGCTTTTCCTTGATGTGTGGTTTTCCACTGCTGTGCTGATCGGTCTTACCGGCGCGAGAACCGCAGCCCATGCCGATGTTTTTGATCGTGCCGCCGAAGCCGGTCATCTCATGTCCCTTGAAATGGGTCAGGCTGATAAAAACATCGGCATCCATGACGGCACGGCCGATCTTAGCTTCTTTGATGTATTCGCCTCCGGCCACCGGAACAGCGATGTCATCGGTGCCTTTTAATCCATCACCGATGATGATTGGACATCCGACAGTCAACGGGGTAAAACCGTTTTCCCAGGCGCATTCCAGGTGCTCAAGCGCATTCTTGCGGCTGCCTGGATACATCGTATTGCAGTCTGTTAAAAATGGTTTGCCCCCCAGCTCTTTGATGACATCAACAACGGCCCTGGCATAATTCGGACGCAGATAACTGATATTTCCAAGCTCACCAAAGTGCATCTTGATAGCGACAAATTTACCGTCCATATCGATGGAACCGATCCCGGCTTTACGGATCAGTTTTTTTAATTTGGCAGGGAGACCATCGCCAAATGCAATGGTGTGGAAATCTGTAAAGTATACCTTTGCTTTTTCAGCTTTTGACATATGAATACCTCCTGATAGATTGCTTTTTTGGATTTTTTATATAGTAAAGTGATAGAAAAATCCATTTTATTATACCGGAATCGGGTGGGTGTGTCAAAAATTTACTTTTCTTTTTAATGTAGTTCCTATATAATAAAAAAACATGGAAAAAGCAGATTTCAGCTGCAGGGAGGATTCTGGCAAGATACCTGTATCTGGAAACCTGCTTTTGAAAATACGAGGGGACTTGTCTGCATAGAAGGGACAGTGACCCGGGCAGGAGATGACAGTATGAGAAATGCACCGGTTATCTATATCGTGGTGCCTTGTTACAACGAAGAGGAAGTTCTGCCATTGACGGCAGAATTTTTAGGAAAAAAATTAGATGATTTAATCCGCAGCCGCCGGATTCATCCGGGAAGCCGGGTGCTGATGGTAGATGACGGTTCGAAGGATAAAACGTGGAAGCTGATCGAAGAATTCCATGAGAAGGATGAACGGTTTGCAGGTGTGAAGCTGAGCCGCAACCGCGGCCATCAGAATGCGCTTTTAGCAGGACTTTTTGAGGCGGCGAGACGGCGGTGTGATGCGGCGATCTCGATGGATGCCGATCTGCAGGATGATGTGGACGCATGCGACGCGATGATCGAGCGGTATATGGCTGGCTGCGACATCGTGTACGGTGTGCGTCGCCACAGGACGACGGATACATTTTTTAAGCGTACAACCGCACTGGGATTTTATAAGATTATGAATGCGTTGGGAGCGAACACTGTGTATAATCATGCGGATTACCGCCTGATGAGCCGGAGGGCGCTGGAAGGACTGGAGGAATTTTCGGAGGTCAATCTGTTTCTGCGCGGGATTGTCCCGATGATCGGCTATCCGTCCGATGTGGTATATTATGACCGTAAAGAGCGGGCAGCAGGGGAGAGCAAATATCCGCTGAAAAAGATGCTGGCTTTTGCCATCGAGGGCATCACTTCGCTGAGTACAAAGCCGATCCGGATGATTACGTTCATGGGAATTGCGGCATTTTTTGTCAGTATTGGATTCCTTATCTGGGCAGTGGTTGATTTCTTCCGGGGCAATACGATCACCGGCTGGGCGAGCATGATGGTGTCGCTCTGGTTTATCGGCGGACTGCTCCTTCTCTCGGTCGGAATCGTCGGAGAGTATGTCGGAAAGATTTATCTGGAGTCGAAGCACCGCCCGCGCTATATCATCGAGAGCCGCACGTCGGATCGCATCCGAGAACGTGAGAAAGGGCGCAGCCGGAGGCAGGAGATGCCGGGAGAAAATTTGCGCCGCAGCCGTGCAGAAGCACGGGAACTCCAGACATCAAAAAGAAGAGAAGCTGTGCAAAAACCGGAGCAGGAGTGAAGTGGCTCTTAGTTACAGTTCACGGGTAGGCACTTTTGGAACCGAAAGTGCCGTAAGAAAACGTGGTGGCAGCAGGAATTTGCCGTATTTAAATGCGAAGCCACGGCAAATTCCGTTACTGTTCACGTATACGTGAACAGTAACAGCTCTTAAAAATTCAGGAAACACTTGACAAACCCGGAAAATGGGTGTATCTTCATAAACAAATAATTCCTATCAGGAATAAGGGAATATAAGCTGAAAGGGGACAGATCCGATGCGTCAGAGTAAAGCCATGCAGATGAATATGATGATGAACGGCATGTGTATGATGTGCTGTCATATTTGTGTGCATGAAAGACGGAACGGGCTGGTCGGATAGACCTGTAAGTATAGCATAGGAAGCCGCGATCCGTACTGGATTCGCGGCTTTTTTGTGTCATAAGAAATTCCTTGGAATTCCTTATGACACAAAAAGGCACTAACTGCTTCCTGTGACAGAAAAACAGTAGTGGCATCTTTTATGTGACAGGGTATCAATGCTGTATATTCGAAAAAAGAGAGGGGAAAAGACAATGGAGCAGAGAAAGAAAGCGATCATCTGCCTGGAAGGACTGGGAAAGCAATTCCAGACAACTAACGGAACGGTGACCGCGTTAGATGATATTAACCTGGAAATCCTGCAAGGTGAGATTTTTGGAATTATCGGTCTGTCAGGTGCAGGAAAGAGTACGCTGGTCCGGTGTATCAATTATCTGGAGACACCGACGGCGGGACGGGTTATTTTTGAGGGACAGAACCTGTCGATGATGAAGGAGGCGGAGATTCGGAAAGCCAGACAGTCGATGGGAATGATTTTCCAGCAGTTTAATCTTCTGGCACAGAGAAATGTACTCCAGAATGTGTGCTTTCCGATGGAGATTGCCGGTGTCCCGAAAGCAGAGGCGAAGAAACGGGCGGCTGAGCTTTTAAAATTAGTCGGTCTGGAAGAACGGATGAAGGCATATCCGGCACAGCTCTCCGGCGGACAGAAGCAGCGTGTGGCGATTGCACGTGCGATGTCCACGAACCCGAAGGTGCTGCTTTGCGATGAGGCGACGAGTGCGCTCGACCCGAACACGACAAAATCGATTTTGGAGCTTCTCAAGAAGATTAATCGCGAACTCGGCATTACTGTGATCGTGATTACCCATGAGATGGCGGTGATTGAGTCTATCTGCGACCGTGTGGCGATCATCGACCACAGCCACATTGCAGAGTCTGGCAGGGTATCAGAGATTTTCTCCGGTCCGAAGTCGGAGATTGGGCGGCAGCTGATTCTCGGTGAGACGGTAGGGCAGAAGACAAGCTTTGCCAGAGCGCGCCAGATCCGCGTTATTTTCAATGGACAGGAATCCTCGGAGCCAATTATTTCCAATATGGTATTAGCCTGCAAGGTTCCGGTCAATATCCTTCTCGCGGATACCCACGATATCGGGGGCAAGGCGATGGGACAGATGCTTCTGCAGCTCCCGGAGGACGAGGTGGATGCAGGGCGTATCTGCAATTATTTAAAAACGGTCGGTGTGACCTATGAGGAGGTGCGCTAAGATGATATTTGATGCGAGGACAGTTAGTATGCTGGTAAAAGAGACCTGGAGAACCTTATATATGGTAGGTCTTTCTTCCCTGATTTCTTATTTGATCGGAATACCGCTCGGCGTGGCGCTGGTTGTAACCGATAAAGATGGCATCCGTCCTGTGCCGCTGTTTAACAAAGTGGTGGGTGTGATTGTCAACCTGCTCCGTTCGGTGCCGTTTATCATCCTGTTAGCGATGGTAATGCCGCTGACCCGCGCGATCGTGGGAAAGACGATCGGAGCAAATGCGGCAGTTGTACCGCTGGTAATCGCGGCGTTCCCGTACATCAGCCGTATGGTAGAGGCATCGTTAAAGGAAATTGATGCAGGCGTGATAGAGGCAGCAAAATCAATGGGCGCTTCGATCTGGCAGATTATTTTCAAGGTGCTGCTTCCGGAGTCCAAGCCGTCCCTGTTAGTTGGCGCGGCGATTTCAATCACGACGATCCTCGGATATTCCGCGATGGCAGGCTGCGTCGGCGCCGGTGGTCTGGGCGATGTGGCGATCCGATATGGATACCACCGTTATCAGGCAGATATGATGCTGGTTACCGTTGTGATTCTGGTTATTATCGCACAGCTGATTCAGGAGATCTTTACGCGGAGTTCGAGAAGAAGTGATAAGAGAATCCGTTAATAAGATATTTACAGAAATGAAATGCAGCCTATCGTCTGTGGCAGATGCAGGACATTTCTGAAATATAAATTTAAAGGAACTGTTTAAACACACAAAGAGGAGGAAATCACTATGAAAAAATCATTCTTAGGAACCACATTCCTGGCACTGCTGGCAGCTGCATCCTTAGCAGGCTGCTCTTCCAGCTCGAATGAGACAACTGCTGAGACCGCTGCAGAGGCAGCAGAGGAGACTACCGCAGAGGCAAAAGAGGCAGACGGCGATCTGGAGAAGCTGGTAGTAGGCGCAAGCCCGGCACCGCATGCTGAGATCCTGGAAGCTGCAAGAGACCTTCTGGCAGACAAGGGCTACGATCTGGAGATCGTAGAGTATACTGATTATGTACAGCCGAACAACGCACTGGAGTCCGGCGATCTGGATGCAAACTACTTCCAGCACAAACCATATCTGGATACCTTCAATGAGGAGAATGGCACTCACCTGGTAAGTGCAGGTGCAATCCATTATGAGCCATTCGGCATCTACGCAGGCAAGAGCGATTCTTTAGATGAGCTGGCTGACGGCGCAGAGGTTCTGGTGCCAAACGATGTAACCAACGAGGCAAGAGCACTTCTGCTTCTTCAGGATCAGGGTCTTCTGACACTGAAAGAGGATGCAGGTCTGACCGCAACTATCAATGATATTACAGAGAACCCAAAGAACCTGGATATCGTAGAGCTTGAGGCAGCACAGCTTCCGCGTTCCTTACAGGATGCTGATATCGCAGTTATCAACGGCAACTACGCAATCGAGGCTGGTTTAAAGGTAACCGATGCTCTGGCAGTAGAGGCTTCTGACTCTCTGGCAGCCCAGACATACGGAAATGTTGTAGCAGTTCGTGAGGGTGACGAGGAGAGCGACAAGACAAAAGCTCTGATGGAAGTCCTGACAAGCGATGATATCAAAGAATTTATCGAGACGAAGTATGATGGAGCGGTTGTTCCGCTGTTTTAATTGACGGCAGGAACCTGATTACAGCAACGAAATTGGGAAGAGACGGATGCTTTGCGGTGAAAACCGCAGGCGGGGGTCTCTTCTTTCGATTTATGGGAATGTGCGTCAGATGAAAAATGTTTTGCGTGAATTTTTTTGAATCATGTGATAGAATAAAAAAAGGATAAAGGTGACAGGCGGGTGATAAGAATGGAAATTCATATACAGAACAGGAAAAAGGGCTTTACGCTGGCGGAGCTTTTGGTAGTCGTTGCGATAGTTGCCATTTTAGCTGCAATTTCTATTCCCATTTTTACCAGGCAGCTGGAGACCAGCCGGGAGGCCACGGATCTTGCCAATGTCCGTTCTGCATATGCAGAGGTGATGGCAGCGGTCATGATTGAGGATACAGAGAATGAAGTGAAGGTTGTAAAGCTGAAACAGAAAAAAGAAAAATGGCAGTCGCATGACCCGGTGACGATAGGTGGAGTGATGCATTATAATGATCAGGGTGATACGGCCAACTGGATTGGTTATCCGGTTCCGGGTGGGGAGTGTGAAGTTTCCTATCGGCCGGATTCGGGAGTGCTTTTTAACTGGAAAAGCGGAAATGGTACAGGCGGTTCGGAACAGAAATACGCGTTTAATATCAATTGCGATGTACATGCGCCCTTGAATGACAGCGGCATATTGAAAATGCTGGGTAATAACAACAATTTTGAAATTGATTCCAACTGTACAAAATCCAATATGCTTCCCAAGATACAGGCGAAGATTGAGGGGGACAGCCTGTTAAAAAAGGGAACTTGGGCCTATCTGGGAGATGCAACGGATAAGTCGAAGCGATATTTATTTTGGACATCTGTAGATATATCCTCAGATTCGGTTGGTGCAGGAAAGAAGATACCGGTTATTATCAGTACAGCAGATGGAAGGTTTTATATTTCAGAAACAACTACCGCTATTCGAAAGAATACAGCTGGTAATTATGTAGCAATCGCCGATCATCTAACTCCACAACAGTATAGGGAATGTCTTTCGGAGGATAAAAAGTATAAGAATCTGCAGGAGGCATATGATGCATACGCAAAGCTGGTGACAGATGGGACGTACCCACAGTATAAGGATACGCTGCCGAAGTAGGGGCTGTGCAGCTGTTACAGGTGGGCGTCTTTAAAGTGGGGGGAGCCAGGGCATATGTTACTGTTCACGCATACGTGCCCAGTAACGGGCATATATCATTTACCAACCTGTGCCGAAAACCTTGACATTTTCCCGAAAAACCTCTATGATAACAAGGAACTGAAAAATGAAAGGCAGTGAAGAAGAGGAGTACACATAGAAGCCCTGACAGAGAGAACCGCGCAGGTTGAGAGACGGTTCCGGGAAACGGATGTGGAAGGTAGCTTCGGAGCCGGATTTCTGAAAAACCGCGTTCTGCTATGACTTAGGAATGCTGTGAAAGAGAGTGGTGGATAAGAGATCCCGGGAGTTCCCGTTATAGAATCAAGAGGATTGGGGTAAAGTCTGGATGTGTGCAAAGAAAACACCGGCAGACGAAAATCCTGATTGAATTAAGGTGGTACCGCGTATATGACGCCCTTTGCAGATGATATGTCTGCAAGGGGCTTTTTCATTTCATAGGAAATTACGTCCTATGAAACAAAAAACGCTCCGCGAGGATGCGCCAAGGCGCATTCTTTTTCATAGGAAACGCGCTTCGGAAAGGACAAAACAGATGAAAAAACAGGGTCCGCTGACAAGCTGTGATACGTGCGGCAATTATGTCTATGACGATGATTATGGGTATTATCTGTGCGAGGCAGATCTGGATGAGGACGAGATGGCGGCATTTTTAAGCAACCAGCGTTTTGTCTGCCCGTACTACCAGACGGATGATGAGTACAAGATTGTCCGGAAACAGATGTAAGAAACTGCATCGGAAATTACACGAAATGAAGGTAAACAAGATGCGGTTCATGATAAAATGCAGGGATAAACAGCATTTGATGAGTTAAAACGCAAAAGGAGAATCGATCAATGAAAGAACTGGAAAAGACATATAATCCGGCGGATATTGAAGATCGCCTGTATCAGAAATGGCTGGACAGCAAATATTTCCACGCCGATGCAGAGCGCGGACGCAGAAACGGTAAGAAGCCGTTCACGATTGTGATGCCGCCGCCAAACATTACCGGACAGCTTCATATGGGACATGCGCTGGATAACACCATGCAGGATATCCTGATCCGTTACAAGAGAATGCAGGGCTATGAGGCACTGTGGCAGCCGGGTACCGACCATGCGGCGATCGCAACGGAGGTTAAGGTTATCAACAAGCTGAAAGAGCAGGGCATTGACAAGCATGATCTGGGTCGTGAGGGCTTCCTGGAGAAAGCATGGGAGTGGAAAGAAGAGTACGGCAGCCGTATCGTAAAACAGCTTCACAAGCTGGGTTCCTCCGCTGACTGGGACCGCGAGCGTTTCACGATGGACGAGGGCTGTTCCGAGGCGGTTCTGGAAGTATTTACCAGACTGTATGAAAAAGGTTATATTTACAAGGGATCCCGTATCATCAACTGGTGCCCGGTCTGCCAGACTTCGATTTCGGATGCCGAGGTAGAGCATGAGGAGCAGGACGGCTTTTTCTGGCACATCAATTATCCGATCGTCGGCGAAGAGGGACGTTTTGTCGAGATCGCAACCACCCGTCCGGAGACACTGTTAGGTGATACTGCGGTAGCTGTCAACCCGGAGGATGAGCGCTACAAAGATATCGTAGGCAAGATGTTAAAACTGCCGCTGACCGACCGTGAAATTCCGGTCATCGCGGATGAGTATGTAGATAAAGAGTTCGGTACCGGCTGCGTAAAGATCACACCGGCACATGACCCGAACGACTTTGAGGTAGGAAAACGCCACAACCTGGAAGAGATCTGCATCATGAATGACGATGCAACTATCAGCGTACCGGGCAAATATCAGGGCATGGACCGCTACGAGGCGAGAAAAGCCATGGTAGAAGATCTGAAGGAAATGGGACTTTTAGTCAAAGTTGTTCCGCATTCCCACAACGTAGGTACCCACGACCGCTGCGGCACAACCGTAGAACCGATGGTAAAACCGCAGTGGTTTGTCAAGATGGAAGAGATGGCGAAACCGGCGGTAGAGGCACTTAAATCCGGCAGACTTAAATTCGTTCCGGAGAGCTTTGGAAAGACCTATCTGCACTGGCTTGAGGGCATCCGTGACTGGTGTATTTCCCGTCAGCTCTGGTGGGGACACCGGATTCCGGCATATTATTGTGATGATTGCGGCGAGATGACCGTTGCCAAGAACGCACCGGCGGTATGCCCGAAATGCGGCGGCACCCATCTGCATCAGGATGAGGACACGCTGGATACCTGGTTCTCTTCCGCCCTGTGGCCGTTCTCCACGCTCGGCTGGCCGAAGGACACACCGGAATATGAATATTTCTATCCGACCGACGTGCTGGTAACCGGATACGATATCATTTTCTTCTGGGTTATCCGTATGGTATTCTCCGGTCTGGAGCAGACTGGCAAAGAGCCGTTCCACACCGTCCTGATCCACGGTCTGGTACGTGATTCTCAGGGACGTAAGATGAGTAAATCCCTTGGAAATGGTATCGATCCGCTGGAGGTTATCGACAAGTACGGCGCCGATGCACTCCGTATGACCCTGATGACCGGTAACGCACCGGGCAACGATATGCGTTTCTACTGGGAGCGTGTAGAAGCAAGTCGCAACTTTGCAAACAAGGTGTGGAATGCATCCCGTTTCATCATGATGAACATTGAGAAAGCGCCGGTAACGGATGTAAAACTTTCTGGCCTGCAGATGGCTGACCGCTGGATCCTCTCCAAGGTCAACACGCTGGCAAAAGATGTCACCGAGAACATGGATAAGTACGAGCTGGGAATCGCCCTCCAGAAGGTTTATGATTTCATCTGGGAGGAATTCTGTGACTGGTACATTGAGATGGTAAAACCGAGACTCTGGTCCGAGGAGGATACCACCAAGGCAGCTGCACTCTGGACCCTGAAAACGGTTCTGATCCAGTCCTTGAAACTGCTGCATCCATATATGCCGTTTATTACCGAGGAAATCTTCTGCAATCTGCAGGATGAGGAACCGTCCATCATGATTTCTTCCTGGCCGGTCTACAAGGATGAGTGGAACTTTGCAGAGGAAGAGAAGGCAGTTGAGACGATCAAGGATGCAGTCCGCGCGATCCGCGGTGTCCGCACATCCATGAACGTACCGCCGAGCAAGAAGGCAAAAGTATACGTTGTATCTGAAGATCCGGAAGTTCTGTCCATCTTCGAGCACAGCCGCGTCTTCTTTGCAACTCTTGGCTATGCGAGCGATGTTATTCTTCAGAAGGACAAGAGCGGAATCGCAGACGATGCTGTATCGGCTGTGACTGCAAAGGCAACCATCTATATGCCGTTTGCAGAGTTAGTTGATCTGGACAAAGAGATCGAACGCCTCAGCAAGGAAGAAGAGAAGCTGAAAAAAGAGCTTGCCCGTTCCGAGGGTATGTTAAGCAATGAAAAGTTCGTCAGCCGCGCACCGGAGGCAAAGATTGCCGAAGAGCGCGAGAAGCTGGAGAAATACCGCCAGATGATGGCACAGGTACAGGAGCGCCTGGCACAGCTGCGGAAATAGTTGAATATGAAGTAAAAGGCAGGATCGAGAGATCCGCCTGATGCGTGAAATAAGCCGATGTGTATGGGGAAAACTATATGCATTGGCTTATTTGCAAAGAAAGAACCGAAATTATTCTGTTTTTTATTTATATGGGCGAATGCCTTTGAAGAGAGAAAGGAGATTATTTTTTTATCCTCGAACGAGGATAATTGGATTATACGAGATATTATGGAGATAAGAACAGCGACAATAGCAGATCTGGCTCAGATTGCAGCCGTGGAAGCAGAATGCTTTCCGGTAGCGGAAGCCGCAACGAAAGAGGAGTTTGAGGAGAGAATTAAGTATTATGGAAATCATTTCTGGCTCATGTTTGAAGGCGAAAAGCTGATTGCGTTTGTGGACGGCTTCGTCACAGACAAGCCGGATCTGACGGATGAGATGTACGAACGGGCAGAAATGCACGATGAAAACGGCGCATGGCAGATGATTTTTGGTGTCAATACGATCCCGGCATACCGGAAACATGGCTATGCGGGACAGTTGCTCCAGTGCGCCATCGAGGATGCCAGAAAACAGGGGAGGAAGGGACTTGTGTTGACGTGCAAGGAAAAATTGATAGCCTATTATGCCAAGTTTGGATTTGTGAATGAGGGGATCTCGGAATCGGTGCATGGAAACGTGATCTGGTATCAGATGCGGTATAAGTTTTAAATTTAAGAAGAAATACGTGATTGCCCGCAAATACTAATAATACTTATTATAGGAATCGAAATGGCGTTTTTAATAGAAGTGTGATAAGATACAAGTATCAGAATTAAAAATGAGACGCCATTTCGATTTTTTGTAATTGTTTGCAACAAGCATTACAAATTCTTTTCCATCTTTCTGCGTGTATCTTTTGCGTGTGTTTTATATGCATAACGGGCATCGGAAGCAGGCTGCACGGGATTGGGTGAAAAAGGGTCAAAAGGGGCGTCCGCAAACAGGAGGGGTTAGAGAAAACATGAAATCATTGCAGGCGCGTTATCTGGATCGACTGGCAGAGCTTTACCCGACGATTGCAGCGGCATCGACGGAGATCATCAATCTGGAATCGATCTTAAATCTGCCGAAAGGAACGGAACATTTCCTGACCGATATCCATGGGGAATACGAGGCATTTTCTCATGTATTGAAAAATGGTTCCGGTTCCGTCAAGCGAAAGATTGACGATGTATTTGGAAATACCCTGAGCCGTCAGGATAAGCAGTCACTGGCAACCCTTATTTACTATCCGGCGGAGAAAATGAGCCGGATTCTGCAGACGGAGAAGAACCCGGATGACTGGTATAAGATCACACTCTATCGTCTGATTGCGGTCTGCCGCCGGGCAGCGAGCAAGTACACGCGTTCGAAGATCCGCAAGGCGCTTCCGAAGGAATTTGCCTATGTGCTGGAAGAACTTCTGACTGAGCGCGGTGATCTGCAGGACAAGGAATCCTACTACGATGCCATCGTCCAGACGATTGTCCGTGTGGGACGGGCGAAAGCCTTTATTATAGCGCTAAGCGAGCTGATTCAGCGCCTGACGGTCGATCATCTTCATATCGTAGGCGATATCTATGACAGGGGTCCGGGACCGCATATCATCATGGACAAGATGATGACCTATCACTCGATTGATGTCCAGTGGGGCAATCACGATGTGCTCTGGATGGGCGCGGCAGCGGGACAGATGGGGTGTATTGCAAACGCAATCCGTATCTGCGCGAGATATGGAAACCTGGATATTTTGGAGGATGGTTACGGCATCAACCTTCTTCCATTGGCAACCTTTGCGATCAATACATATGGGGATGACCCGTGCACCTGCTTCCAGTTAAAGGGCAGTGACTCTTACAGTGCGTCTGAGCGCGAGATGAACCAGAAGATGCACAAGGCGATCTCGATCATCCAGTTCAAGGCGGAAGGGCAGATCATCAAGCGCCATCCGGAATTTGGTCTGGAGAAACGAAATCTTCTGCATCATATTGATTTTGAACGCGGCGTTCTGGAAATGGATGGCAGAGAGTACAAGATGCTTGATATGAATTTCCCGACGGTGGATCCAAAGGATCCATATGCATTTACACCAGAAGAAGCGGATATCATGGAACGTCTGGAACGTGCGTTCATGAACTGCGAGAAGTTGCAGCAGCATATGAAGTTTCTGCTGGCGAAGGGAAGCCTCTATAAAGTATACAACAACAATCTTCTTTACCATGGCTGCGTTCCGTTAAATAAGGACGGTACCTTCAAGGAGGTAGAGATCTACGGCAAGCAATATAAGGGAAAGGCGCTATACGATATTCTGGACAATTATGTCCGCAAGGGGTTTGTCGCGGTCGATAAGGCAGAGCGGGAAAAAGGCAGGGACATGATGTGGTATATCTGGCTGAATGAAAATTCCCCGCTGTTCGGCAAGGACAAGATGGCAACGTTTGAGCGCTATTTTCTGGCAGAAAAAGAGACACATAAAGAAGTAAAAAATCCGTATTACGATATGCTGGAAAATGAGGAAGTGCTTGACCGCATTCTCCGTGAGTTTGGCCTGGAGCCGGAGGGCGCGCACATCATCAACGGTCACGTCCCGGTCAAATCCAAAGACGGCGAGAGCCCGCTCAAATGCGGCGGTAAGCTTCTCGTTATCGACGGTGGTTTCTCAAGGGCATATCAGAAAGAAACCGGTATCGCGGGGTATACGCTGATTTACAACTCCTACGGTCTGATTCTGGCAGCGCACGATCCGTTTGAGTCCACCGAGGCGGCGATCGAGAAGGAGAGTGATATCCACTCCGAGAGCCGTATGGTCAAATGGGTGCCGGAGCGCAAGTGCGTCGGGGATACCGATATCGGACGGGAACTGAAAGAGAAGATCAAAGATCTGGAAAAACTGCTGAATGCGTACTATAGCGGTGCGATCGCGGAGAAATTTACGCGGTAGATCATTCGCCAGACAACGGATGCAAATGGAAATCACGTAAGTGATCCGATTGCAGTGAATGCTGTAGAGGCAAATATTCGGAAATCAGAGAGTGTAAAATGAAAAGGAATACGGCAATGACATAATATGTATCATGTCATATACAGTGTGCCGTGATATGAGGACTTTTACAGCCGATGAGAGAAAAGAAAAAAGGAAAACGTTGATTTTCTGATTATATTATTTTCAAAACAAAAAAAACGCAATATTCCAGTTTGCGTTGCGGTTGTAGTTTGTAATATTTTAAAGTACAATAGTAAAGAATTTATAAAAAAAAGGAATGCAGCAATGACATAATACATATTATGTCATATACAGGGACATATATAAAGCAGGAAAATCTGGTTGGCGGAAATATGGACATCTTTTGATTATAAGACAGAGCGAGAAGAAGACAGGAGTTCACCGATACTGGGTGTGCCAATGCGATTGCGGAAACATCTGTCTGGTTTACGGAACGCATTTAAAAAGTGGACATACAAAAAGCTGTGGCTGTTACCGCAGAAAAAAGCAGACGCATGGATGGCTGGATCTGACGGGAGAACGTTATGGACGGCTTCTGGCTCTGGGACCATGGAAAGAAGATTCTCCTTACCTGGATATGGTCAAAGACGGAAATTCTGGCATGGACGGGAGAAACAAGGGCGCGAATGCAGAAAAACAGTATTATGATACATTCCTAAAAAAATATCATGGAGAACAAAGCGGCGCTGAGAGCGAAGGGAGAGAATAGAATGTTGCAAAAATCGCAGGAAGAGCCGAAAAAAAAAGAACAAAGAATTTCGGACATACATACACACGTTCTTCCGGGACTTGATGATGGCTCGAAAAGCATAGGCGCCAGTGTTCGGATGCTTCGGAAATCATATCAGCAAGGTGTGCGCAATGTGATAGCAACCCCTCATTATACCGTTTATCACTGGCGGACAAAACCGGAACAGATACAGAGACTTATGGAGCAGATGGCAAAAGCGGTTCAGAAGGTGATGCCGGAGCTGCGACTGTATAGCGGGCAGGAAATACAATATTTTGAAGGCATGGCTGATATGCTTCAGAGGGGAGAACTGCTGACACTGGCGGGAAGTCATTATGTTCTGGTAGAATTCCTTCCCCAGTCGCAGTGGAGTCAGATACAGAATGCAGTCCGGGAGCTGCTGCTGGCGGGATATTTCCCAGTGCTGGCGCATATTGAGCGTTATCAGTGTCTAAGAAAGACAGGACGTCTGACAGAGCTTCAGAAGGAGGGAGCTTATCTTCAGATGAATTACGGAAGTCTGATAAAGCTTAGAAATGTCTGGAATTTACGTGAGAGACTGGAACGGCGCTGGTGCCGTAAAGTGCTGCTGGCGGGATATATCAGTTTTCTGGGAACCGATATGCATGGGGTTCATCACCGTGCACCGGACAGTGACAGGGCGCTTGCCTGGATCCGGAAAAAAGGCGGGGATACATTGGCCAGACAATTGTCAGTGGAGAATCCAGAAAAAATAATCCTGGATGAACGATTATAAGAGGAACTCTAAAATACATCTGAAACAGATTGGCAGAATGCCGGTCAGAAAAAAAGAAAGAAAAGGAAATTTGTAAGGTATGGAAACGAAAGAGAGTCAAAAACAGGCGTGGGATGACGAGGATGTAATTGATGTCGGAGAGATTTTGTATGCATTGCTCCGGAAACTCTGGATTATCATCGGAGCGCTTGTGATTGGAGGAGCAATTGGAGGGGCATATAGTTACTTTTTGCTCACACCGCAGTACACTTCAACCGCAAAAATCTATGTACTGACAAAAGAAACAACGCTGACATCGTTGGCCGACCTGCAGATTGGCACGCAGCTGACGCAGGATTACAAGACGATCATTACCGGCCGCTCGGTCATGGAAGAGGTAGTCGATAAACTTCATCTGGACATGGACTATAAAAAGCTGGTTAAGAAGATTGAAGTGGAGAATCCGAAAGATACACGTATTCTGAGCATTTCAGCGCAGGATCCGGATGCGGAAATGGCAAAAAAGATCGTTGATACGACGGCAGAAGTGGCATCGGACTATGTAGGAGAAATCATGGAGATGACACCGCCGAAACTCATCGAGAGCGGTGAGGTAGCTGTTAAAAAGACCAGTCCGAGCAATACCAAAAATGCTGCGATTGGCGCTTTGATAGCAGCCTTTTTGGTGTGTGCATACATCAGCCTGACTGTTATTTTGAATGATACGATTCAGTCAGAGGAAGATGTGGAGAAATATCTGGAACTGCCGGTACTGGCTGTGATTCCGGAGAGCAAGATTCACGGAAGAGGCGAGAAAAAAGTAAAACGTACCTCCGGCATCTGGGATATCATCAATCCATTTGCCGGAAAAGAGAAAAACGAAAGAAGGTAGGAGAGCATGGCAAACCAGAATCTGTTCATCCCGGTTACACAGGATGAAAAAAAAGACTATCAATATGAGGAAGCAATGAAAACACTCCGTACCAACATTCAGTTTTCGGGCAGTGG
The DNA here is from genome assembly GCF_003478415.1 of Clostridium sp. AF27-5AA. Lineage (NCBI taxonomy): Bacteria > Bacillati > Bacillota > Clostridia > Eubacteriales > Clostridiaceae > Clostridium > Clostridium sp. AF27-5AA. The sequence goes on along the minus strand of NZ_QUFH01000009.1, from coordinate 21,437 downwards.
ATTGAAAGTGATCATGCTGACCAGCACGATGCCGGATGAGGGAAAAAGTGAGACATCTTCCCAGCTGGCGATTTCAATGGCACAGACAGAGGGACGAGTTTTATTTATTGATGCCGATATCCGTAAATCCGTGCTGGTATCCCGCTTCGGATTCGGGCAGCAGATTTACGGTCTGACGCAGTACCTGACAGGACAGAAACTGCTGGGGGATATTCTGTATCATACCAATCTGCCAAATCTTGACATCATTTTCTCTGGCCCGATGGCGCCGAATCCGGCGGAATTGCTGGGAGAGGACGCATTTGCGCGGCTGGTTGAATGGGCAAGAAATGAATATGATACGATCATCATTGATACGCCGCCTCTTGGAAGTGTCATTGACGCAGCTATTATTTCCCAGCGCTGTGACGGAGCTATCCTCGTAGTTGAAAGCGGGGCGCTCAGTTATCGCCTGGTGCAGAAAGCAAAAAACCAGCTTGAGCGGACAGGCTGCCGGATTTTAGGAGCCGTACTGAATCGTGTCGATATGGCAGGCAGCGGATACTATCATAGATATTATGGAAAATATTCCAAATATAGTAAATATTACGAAAACGAGTCGGATAAATGAAAAAGCAGAATATGATTCGATGGATTGCCGGAGCGGCGGTGGGAATCGCCTGCGTGGGATTCGGTATCCATGCGTATTACAGATATGAAGAGAGAGAAGCAGCCGTGCAGGAGATGGAAGCACGTGGGCAGCAGGAAAACGAGGATGCAGAAGACCAGAAAAATGGGATTTTGACCTGGAATGGAAAGAAATATCGCCGGAATACAGCGATGAGAGCCATTCTTTGTATGGGTATTGATACGAAGGGCGAGATGGCATCACAGGCAGTTTCGGGAAAAGGCGGCGATGCCGATGCCATCTTTCTGATCGCCGAGGACGCGTCCAGAGATCAGGCTCAGATTGTACTGATTCCAAGAAATACAATGACGGAGATAGAGGTATTTGACTATTTTGGGGAACCTCTGGGGACCGAGACACAGCAGCTGACGCTGGCGTATGCGTTTGGAGATGGGCGGGAAGAAAGCTGTGAACTGACAGCAGAAGCCCTTTCTAAACTTTTATTTGGTCTTAAGATCGACGGATACTTTGCAGTCAATATGGATTCGATTTCCTATTTTAATGATGCAGTCGGTGGTGTGCCGGTTACCGTGGATGATGAGATGGTCGCAAACCAGTATCCAGAAGATTTCAAGATGGGAGAAACAGTCAACCTGACCGGAGATCTGACAGAAAAATATGTCCGCTTCCGGGATGTGGACGAAGAGGGGTCCGCAAGTATTCGTCTTCACCGGCAGAAAGGATATCTGAAAGCGTTTATTCAGAAGGCAAAGGAAAGTCAGGCGGCAGACAAAACCACCATAACCCGGCTGGTGGATGGAATACAGAAATTGGCGATCACCAACATGGCGAAGGACCAGTACATGGACATGGGACTGGCGCTTTTGAACAGTCCGGATGCCATGGAAGACGGTGATTTTATTGAACTGTCGGGAAAAATATATCAGGGAAAATTCGAAGAGTTTTACCCAGATATGGATGAGCTAAAAGAGATTGTCATCAATCTTTTTTATAAAGAAAAAGCTTAAAAAGCAAAGGCTTAGAAAGCCGGAAAGGAAGGTTCAAATGAAAAAGAAGTACGCAGCACTCATGATGGCAGCAGCAATCATGGCAGTGCCGGGCACACTGGCAATGGCAGCGAGCCCGAACACAAATGTGACAGTCAGTCACGGAGGAAGCAGTTCAGGTTCTGCCTCTTCCAAGAGCGCAGGTCTCAATGTAAATGCGGGAACCATTACCAACAAGACATCTACGGGTATCAAGAATAGTGGTCAGAATGGTTCCAACGGTATTACTGTTTCGCAGGGAAATACTGCAAATGGCAGTTCGGTTGGGTTCGCATCCGATCAGCAGATCAAAGACGGCAATAGCTGGGCTGTTGCAGAAAAAGTGTTTGAGATCAATGCAGGTATTCCGCTGTATCGTGTAACGGGTGATCCGGCACTGGTTGGATATTCTCCGCTTATGCCGGCACAGCAGCTCATGACAACCGATGCAAATGGCGTTGTAGTGAGTGATCCGGTCACGGTAAATATTGCAGTAGCAGCTCTGGGCGATGTTCAGAATGTAGAAATCTACTACTACAGTGAAACCGATCATAAGTGGGAATTAGCTCCGGTCAACGGGATTGATCATGCAACAAACTCTGTTAATGTAACAATTCCGGGCAATGCAGTCTTTACATTGGTTCATAAGAACTAATTGATAAGACCGCGGAAGCCGGCAGGTACCTGGTAAGAGAGGTACCTGCCGGTACCTTGAGAGGCTGATTTACAAAGTCGATTGCAATAGGCATTGACGGGGGGAGCGGTAGATATGTACAGAAGAAATTCAGGCGGATGGATGAAGCATATCGATTTCATCATCCTGGATGTGATTTCTCTGCAGGCGGCATTAATACTTGCCTATGCGTGCAGTGGATATGGATGTGATATATATACACCGATTTTGTATCGGAATATGGCGATTTTCTTAGGACTGATGGATCTGATTTTGCTGGTTTGCAGGGAGACAATGCGGGGAGTCATAAGAAGAGACCAGTTTGTGGAATTTATAGTAGCTGTCAAGCAGGCCGTTTTTATAGAAGGCAGTGCTCTTTTATATCTGTTCCTTCTGCAGGAAGGGCAGAGGTATTCCAGGCTGGCACTGATGCTGACGGCTGTCTTCTATATCGGAACCGCGTATAGTGTGCGTGAATGCTGGAAATGGCATCTGCAGCGGAAAAAAACAGTCGATGGAAACAAGCGCGTTCTGCTGATTGTGACAAATGAGGACATAGCTGGACGGACGGTCAAAACGATCAAGGAAAACAATTATGCACAATACATGATTGCGGGGGTCTGCCTGATCGGAGGTCACGAATCGCATGTAGGAGAGAAAATCGAAGAAATCCCTGTGATAGTGGAGGAGGAAGAACTTCCCCATTATGTCTGCCAGGGATGGATTGATGAGGTTATTGTTGTAACCTCAGAGATGGTGCCATATCCGGATAAGCTGCTGAACCAGCTGACAGAAACCGGCGTAACGGTGCATCTGAACCTGGCAAAAGTGACAAGTGTGCCGGGAAAGAGACAGTTTGTGGAGAAAATAGGACCGTATACCGTGCTGACAACGAGCATCAATTATGCGTCGTCTTTCCAGCTTTTTCTCAAACGGATGATGGATGTCATAGGCGGACTGATCGGCTGTGCATTGACGGCGGTACTCTTTTTATTTCTTGCACCTGCGATTTATCTGTCATCACCGGGACCGATCTTTTTTACCCAGGAAAGAGTCGGAAAAAACGGAAAACGGTTCAAAATGTACAAATTCAGAAGTATGTACATGGACGCCGAAACACGCCGTGATGAGCTGATGAAAGAAAATAAGCTGGGCGATGGAAAGATGTTCAAGCTTGATTTTGACCCGCGCGTGATCGGAAATCAAATCATGCCGGATGGAAGCCATAAGACCGGAATCGGTGAATTTATCCGCCGGACAAGTCTGGATGAATTTCCTCAGTTTTTCAATGTGCTGAAAGGAGATATGTCGCTTGTAGGCACCCGCCCGCCGCTGATTTCAGAGACCAACCTCTATGAATTGCACCATAAAGCCAGACTGGCGATCAAGCCGGGTATTACCGGTATGTGGCAGGTCAGCGGACGAAGTGAAATCACGGACTTCGAAGAAGTTGTCCGCCTCGACCGGGAGTATATCACTAATTGGAATATCGGAATGGATATAAAGATTCTGATGAAGACGGTGATGGTGGTTTTGAGGAAAGATGGGGCGGTGTAAGGGAATACAAGTTATCCATAAGTGGAAGGCTTTGATTGAGAGCAGAGAAAAGCCTGATTTCATGCGGGTTTGCGCGGCTTGACCTTTTCACCTCAACTTGTTTCTGCCTGTCATGGTGCGTTACGGCCAGCGTGCTTTCAGGGGTTAATGGCTTCTGGCTGCGCTCTATACTTAACCCACCACAGCGAAAGCTGATAGAGCAGAAAACAGAATAAGGAGGTACGAGGACAAGCCTGCGTATAGATTGTTGTTGCAATCTGTATACAGGCTTGTTGTTGTGCTGTGAAGTAAGTTGAGGGGGTAAAAGTATACGATTGGCAAGAAATACGTGTACATAGATAAAAACACCTTTTGAGGTAATTAGGTCCAAAGAAGACCGGAGGAGTAAATATTATGAAGAATTTCAAAATCGCTGTTGCTGGCACTGGGGATGGAGATATAATAGGGTCAACCAAGAAAAACCACGATAAATAAAGGGTTTTGGCGGCTCGACTCGTTCGACAAAAGTGTTTATTTGCTGACAGGCTGCGGAGAAGCTGAAATCCAGAGGTTATAGGTGGGAGGTTTTGGTGCAGCTCTGTTTTGACCCACAAAATGAGCAGCAAGTAAAAAAATAAGGAGAACGAATCGAGCCTACGGTGGATTGCCATTGAGCAATCCGCCGTGGGCTTGTTTGCTGTTTTATCAAATAAAAAATTGGTGAGGGAGAACAGAACTATGAGAAATTATAAAATCGCTGTGGTCGGCACGGGATACGTAGGGCTTTCGCTGGGAGTGCTTCTGAGCCAGTATCATCAGGTGGTTGCAGTCGATATTGTGCAGGCTAAGGTCGATATGATCAACAACAAGAAATCTCCGATTCAGGATGATTATATTGAAAAATACTTGGCAGAAAAGGACTTGAATTTGACCGCAACGCTGGATGCAAAGGCAGCATATAGCGATGCGGATTTTGTTGTGATTGCGGCACCTACTAATGTCTACTCAACAAACCGTATTGACGTAGCATTGCCAAAAAGAACCTGTTTTGCACACTAATTGAGCTGCTGAAATTGGCTATATTTTACAACTATATGAGCTATAAATGCTAGATACTTATGCAAAATGTTGAACTTTTGGCCCGTGCGGCACAAAATTGGAACATCTTTTTCAGAAGAATCATAGAAATGGCGGAAAACAGGAGAAAACAACAAAAATCCATGAGTTTATCATTAACGTCTGAAACTGCTGTTGAGTACACTATCTGACCCGCTAATGACACCTACATCATAACGGTTTGTTGAGTCATGAAAAATAGAGAAAAACAGATGATTTCTACTTCATAAAACAGCTGTTGAGTAGAGCGTGGATGGTGATGATAAATACATGTTTTGTGCGGTGAGAGTGAATGATTTGTTCATAACGAACAATGAATGGTGAGAATTGGACTGGATGATATATACAGTTTTAACAAAACTCATGCGCCGACAGGGTTCGATTTAACAATCCAACACTTAGAAAAAACGTCATTGCAGGGTATACGGGGTTCGACTGTATAAATCAACACTTCGGTTATAGAGGAATAGAGACGAGTGTACTCAATAAACCGGAGAAAAGTAGAAATATGATTGTTGCGCCGAAAGGGTATGACAGTAAGGAAAAACACTTAGGCGAAAACAGCACCATAAAACACGCTGATATCATCCTGAATTTGGATGTGTAAATAGATTAAAAAAGAAATGAAAACGAGATGACGGAAAAATGAGGGGAGATAATGATGCAAAATTTAAAATATACAGTTTTAATGTCGGTATACTATAAAGAAAAACCGGAATATCTATCATTGAGTATTGAAAGCATGCTGAATCAAACTGTTAAGCCAGATGAATTTATTATCGTAAAAGATGGTCCTCTCACGACTGAACTCGATGAAGTGATAAATAATTTTGTGACGGCGTATCCTAAAATGTTCAATATTATAGTCAATGAAACTAATCTTGGGTTGGGACCAGCACTTGCAAAAGGAATAGAAAATTCTAAAAATGAGCTTATTGCCAGAATGGATTCGGATGATTATGTGGTCAGTACAAGATGCGAAAAGCAGTTGGAGAAGTTTAGAGAAGATCCAAAATTGGGAATGGTTGGATCTTATGAGGCAGAATTTGTAGATACTGTAGATAATGTTATATCAATTCATAGAGTGCCATCTGAGAATGATGAAATTGAACGATTCATGCACCGTAGATGTTCGGTATTGCATCCAACAGTTATGTATAAAAAAAGTGCGGTATTAAAAAGCGGCAATTATCAGTCGGTCTTGTTGTATGAAGATTATGATCTGTTTGCAAGAATGGTGCTAGAGTATCACATTAAAAGTTATAATATTCCGGAACCTCTGTATTATATACGAACTAGTGAAGATTTTTTTAAACGCCGTGGTGGCATTAAATATGCAAAAACTGTTTTGAAGTTTAAATGGGGACAGTATAGGAAAGGATATATGTCGTCGATGGACTTTTGTATTAGTGGGCTGGGACAAGCATTTGTTTGTGTGCTCCCGAATTCATTGAGAAAAAGCTTTTACATGAAATTTTTAAGAAAGTAATATAGGGATAAAAATAATTATGACAGAACCGATAAGAGTTTTACAGGTTGTAGCATCATTAAATGCTGGAGGAATGGAAAACTATATAATGAATTTGTACCGAATGGTTGATAAATCAAAGGTGCAGTTTGATTTTGTAGTTCATCATGCAGCTGTTGGTCTTTATGAGGATGAAATACATGAACTGGGTGGAAAAATTTACCATTTTACAGTATTGGATGATAAAAATGTCGTTAAGTATATTTCTGAATTGAACAGGTTCTTTGATGAGCATAAAGAGTATCAAATCATTCATGGTCATCTAAGTAGTCTTGCTGTTTTTTATCTTGGAGTAGCAAAGAAATATAATGTACCATGGAGAATAGCTCATAGCCATGGAGCTGGCTTTTTGCATACCTTGAAAGGGACGGCAAAATATTTGTTATTCAGAACAACAAAATGGAATGCTAATGTTCGTCTGGCGTGCTCAACGGAAGCAGGTAAGTATCTTTATGGAAAAGACACTTTTGAGTTTGTACCAAATGGAATAGATGTGGACAGATTCACGTTCGATGAAAACAAGCGCATTGAAATGCGGAAAATGCTTGGTATCCGTGACGAGTATGTTATTGGTCATGTTGGAAGATTTAATTTACAGAAAAATCATGAGTATCTTTTGCGGATTTTTAAAGAAGTTCAGCAAAAGACACCGAATATCAAGTTATTACTTCTGGGAGAAGGAGAGCTGTTTTCAAAGATTCAAAATTTAGCAGAGGATTTGGAAATCAAGGATAAAATTATCTTTGCCGGGGTTCATAAAGATGTAGAGAATTATTATCAGGCAATGGATGCTTTTGTTTTACCATCTTTGTTTGAGGGACTTCCTGTAACAGGAATAGAAGCGCAGTATTCAGGACTTCCTTGTTTCTTTTCAGATGAGGTGACGAGGGAAGTTAAGATATGCTCTGACACAAAATTTTTGAAAATCGGCAATGAAAATCTTGGCTTATGGGTAGATGCTATCAGCCAACAAAGAATAAACAAGGAACGAAATAGAATTGAACTAATTACGAAAAAGTTTGATATAAGAACTGCTGCAAAATCAATGGAAAAAAGATATATAGATTTGTGGAAACAAAGTAATAGTTGAAAGGATTATTGATATATGAGTAAAAAGGTTGGGATAATAACACAACATCGAGTGGTTAATTACGGGTCGGTTTTGCAGACCTATGCATTACAAGAAAAAATCAAAGATATGGGCTATGAATGTGAAGTCATTGATTATTATCCAGAACGTTTTACTCCGCTCGGGATGCTAAAAAGAATAAAGAACAAGGGAGAAAAATTCCAAAAGAGTTTTTTGATTAGAAATGCTGCAAGAGCAATAATTATTCCATCTTACATTATACGATTTCGGATGTTTTTTAAGTTTCTCAATGATTATATTGATATGACACCTAAAACATATAAAAGTGAGAAAGAATTAGAAAGCGAAAATTTTGATTATGATGTTTATTGTACAGGAAGCGATCAGGTCTGGAATTATGGATGGAATGAAAGAATTGAATATCCGTATTATCTGGCATTTGCTCCTGAGTCAGCCAGAAAAATATCATATGCTGCAAGTTTTGGAAAAAGTAAATTAGAATCAGATGAAGTAAATGAAACGAGGCGTCTTTTAAAAAGATATGATAGTATCTCTTTGAGAGAACTATCAGGAGTAGAGATTGTTGATAAATTGGGAATCGAGAATAGTACAAATGTTTTAGATCCCACATTGTTATTAAGTGGAGAAGATTGGAGAAAAATTTCTTCCAGAAAGTTCACGAAGGACAGGTATATTCTAATTTACAATTTGAACAGAAATCCAAGAATTGATGCGTATGCAAAAGAACTTTCGATTAAAACAGGTTTGGAAGTTAGGTATTTAAGTTATCAATTACATGAGTTTTACAAGAATGGAAAAATGTTCTGTAATCCACCGGTTGAAGATTTCCTTGCCTTAATTGATGGGGCAGACTATGTTATAACAGATTCGTTCCATGCGACAGCATTTTCTTTGAATTTCAACAAAGAATTTGTAATTGTATATCCGGGAAAATACAGTACAAGATTGCAAAGCATCTTAGAGATTTTAGGATTAACAAATCGAGTTGCAAAAAATGAAAGAGATTTGAGCATTGTTGAATCAAAAATTGATTACAACCGTGTAAATGAGATACTTGCGGCAGAAAGAAAACGTTCTTTGCTATGGCTTAGCAATGCTTTGAGTGGTGTGAAAAATGAAGACAGTATGTGAATTGAATATGTGTAATGGCTGTATGGCTTGTGTGGAAAAGTGCCATAGAAATGCAATTACAATCAAAGATGATTTGAAGTATTATAATGCTCTGATTGATACTAAAAAATGCGTTGACTGTGGACTTTGCACGAAAGTGTGTCCACGAGAAAATGATAATGACATGAGTAAGCCGAAATGGTGGTATCAAGGATGGGCAGATTCTGAAATAAGAGAACATGCTTCATCTGGGGGTGCTGCATCTGCAATTATTCGCGCATTTATAAAAAACGGTGGATATGTAGCATCTTGCTTGTTTGACAGCGGAAAATTTGTATTTGAAGTAACAAATGAGATGGCAGTTGCAAGAAAATTTGCAGGATCAAAATATGTTAAGAGTAATCCGGAAAAAATTTACGGAAAAATTCAATCACTATTGAAAGCAAATCAGAAAGTTCTTTTCATTGGATTGCCCTGTCAAGTAGCAGCGGTGAATCAATTTATTAAAGATAAGACCAATTTAGTTACCGCTGATTTGATATGTCATGGAACTCCATCACCTTATTTACTTAAAAAGTGCCTTCAAGAATATGGACATGATATAAATACCCTTACAGATATCAATTTTCGAATAAAAAGTTTATATGAGTTGAATAGAGACGGGAAACCTATTGCAGCGTTTCATACTATGGATAATTACCTTATCGCATTCCTTCACTCATATGATTATACAGAAAATTGCTATTCGTGTAAGTTTGCTACTTTAGACAGAGTATCTGATATAACGCTGGGAGATTCTTGGGGAACCGAACTAAGTGGAGAAGTGAAAAATGGTGTGTCACTAATTCTTTGTCAGAGTGAAAAAGGTAAAGAGCTGATTGAGAGTGCTGGATTAAACCTTTTAGATGTCGACATCAATAACGCGATTTCACATAATGAACAGTTAAATAAACCTTCAAAATGCAGTAAATCGCGTGATCAATTCTTTGAAAACTATAACAGGTACAATAACTTTGGAAAAGCCTTGGTGAAAACAGCACCAGGAATTGTGGCGAAAGAAAAAGTAAAATCTATCGTTAAGTATATTGTTCGTGGGGGGGGGACACAGGCCTTCATGATTACAGTAAAAGACGGTAAGATGTAATTGCGAGTCGGCAACGGTAACGGAGGAAAACATATGAGCAAAAAGAAACTTTTAATATACTATCCAGAAAGTATGCTTAAACCAGTAGGAGGTCCGGCAGGGTATCTATTTAATTTGAGACAGGGCTTAGATACATTGAACAAGGAGGAACTTCCGATAGATGTTTCTTTTTATGAAGCGGCACCTAAAAGTTTAAGGGATACTGTCAAAAATAAAGACAAAATACCAAAACGTTTGCGAGAATTTAGAAGAGCAGTTGATGACATTTTTTATGAAAAAAAGGCGTATCCATTGGACGAGAAATTACATCAATATGATATGATTCATTTCCATTCAATTGATGCAATGTATTTATGTAGAAAAACTTTGGAAAATTATAAGGGAACTGTAATTCTAACATCGCATTCTCCGTGCGCAAAGTTTAAGGAAAAACTAGCGTGGCTGAATCCGTTTGATTATAAGATGTTGAAAAAATGGGTTGACAGAATTGAAGAAATGGATGCCTATTCTTTTAAGCGCGCAGATTATATTATTTTTCCATGTAAGGAAGCGGAGGAACCATATTATCATACATGGGAAGGTTATGAACAACTTCGAGAAGAAAAAAAGTATCGTTATATGCCAACTGGAATAGTTGGATGTAAAGCAAAAGTAAATAGAGAAGATTTCAGAAAGAAATACGGAATTCCAGACAACGCTTTTGTGATTTCTTATGCCGGAAGGCACAATGAAATAAAAGGATACGCTGACTTAAAAAAACTTGGAGAAAAGCTCCTTGCGGATAAGAATGTATATTTTCTAATAGCTGGAAAAGAAGAACCGATGACGGGATTGAAAAACGATCACTGGATTGAGGTGGGATGGACAAATGATCCACATTCACTTATTGCGGCTTCAGATGTTTTTGTATTGCCAAATCATGAAACATACTTTGATTTGATATTATTAGAGGTTCTTTCACTTGGAGTACCCGTTGTAATGAGTCGCACAGGCGGGAATAAGTATTTTGAACAGTTCAAACAACCGGGATTAAAATTTTATGATACGTTGGAAGAAGCACAAGATAGGATATTGGATATTAAAAAAATGCCAGTAGATGAATTGTGCGAGGCCAAAGCTGGAATAATTGAAATGTTTAATAATGAATTCACTGTTGAAAAATTTGCAAAAAATTATATTAATATTATTTCAGAAATTGCAGCAAGCATTAGATGAAATATAGGAGAATTTTGATGAGCAGCGTATTCTCAAAGGTAAGAAGAAAAATTGAATACATCCATAATAAAAAAGCAACTTATGATTACGCTCCTCAGCAGGGAGGGTGGGAAAAATATGGCTCGCCAGTGTTTGGCGATGAAACGACGGCCTCCGTGTTTGATCCATTTGTAGTGATGATAGAAGATAGATACCGCCTTTTTGTCTCGGAACGAAAAAATAGCGGAATAATATGTACTGATTCTACGGATGGTACAGAATGGGAAAAATGGAAAGTTGCTTTAGAAGCAGGGCATAAGGGAAGTTGGGAAGAACGGGTTAATCGCGCTTCTGTTTGTGAAATAGATGGGAAATGGTTGATGTGGTACACTGGACAAAGTAGAAATAATAGTGCAATAGGCATCGCCACAAGTGATGATGGTATTCGATTTACAAGAATGCAACAAAAACCAATTCTTGTTCCGAGTGAGCCATACGAAAAAGGTTCGGTTATGAATCCGTGTGTTCTCTGGGACAAAGATGAAAAAATGTTTAAAATGTGGTATGCAGCTGGTGAGCAATTTGAACCAGATGTTCTTTGCTATGCGGAAAGTAAAGACGGCGTTAACTGGGAAAGGTATGCAAATAACCCTATACTTGAAAAGTCGAATGAAAAGTATGATCAATGCAAGGTAGGCGGATGCGATATTTTGAAGGAAAATGATAGATACTATATGTTCTACATTGGATATCAAAATGTGGATACAGCTAGAGTTTGTATGGCAGAGTCAAATGACGGAATACATAATTGGGTTAGAAGTACGGATAACCCTGTTATTTCACCAGAAAAAAATTCCTGGGATGCAGATGCAGTTTACAAGCCTACGGTTGCTTTAAATAAACAAAAAAACAAACTGCTGATGTGGTATAACGGTAGAAAACAAAATTGTGAGCGAATTGGTTTGGCAGAATATCGCATCAAATAGAAGATATGGGGAGGGTTAACCGATGATAGTAAGTATAATTATTCCAGTTTTTAATACAAAATATGAAGATTTATTAAAATGTTTGGATAGTATCCTTGCTCAAACTTTCCCCAATTTTGAAGTGGTTATTATTGATGATGGAAGTGAAGATTATTACGGTAATAGACTAGATGAGTTGGTTCAGTTAGATTCTCGTATAAGTGTGTTTCACAAGAAAAATGAAGGGGTCTCAGTAGCTCGTAATTTTGGAGTGAATAAAGCAATAGGACAGTATATCTTATTCGTTGATGGTGATGATATATTAACTCCGTGGTTACTAGAAAGCGCGATCCAAGCTGTTGAGGATTATGATTGTGATGTTATAGTTGGAATGATAAATACAACAGATAAAAGGCCAAGTATTTTTCCAAGTAGAGAAAAGAACGTAAAATTTGAACTGTTGGATGATCATAAGAAAAAAGAATTGGAGTGTCATATTTTTTCAAAAAGCTGTGAGAGGTGGAGACCTGATCAGGATGGATGGGAATTTAATGGAGAAGGATGTTGGGCGCATTTCATGAAGAAGGAGATTGCACTGGAAAATCAATTTATCCCAGGAGTTGCAGTTGGCGAAGATACTATTTGGGCATTAACCATGTTAAATAGTTCTAAGGATTACCGAATGGGAATGCTTTATGAAAAATGGTATTATTATATTCAAAATGATTATAGTGTGTTGAATAAATATAATCCTAAAATCGTGGGACAATTAACTCTTCCAGTGGATATTCTGGAAAAAAAGTATGGCGCTTCAACAGGCATTGTGCATGCCGCATATACAGATTGGTTACTTATGAAGCTAAAACATATATGTTTTAGAGCATATTTAGCAAAGGAAAATACTGACCCATTCAATAAGAAAGTGTCTGAATTTTCAAAAGTTTTACATACTGCTCCATGGATCGATGTTTTAAACAGACGTAATACTCAACCGTTCAAAAAGAGACTGAAGTTTTTTTTGTATGATAAGAATATTGCGTTATACTTCTACTCTTGCTTGAAATTGGTGAAAAGAAAAAAATACGATATAGAGGACGGGAGTAGAAATGAAAGTAAAAATTAATCACACATTATTTATAACGCTAAGTTTAATTACGCTGCTGATTGCAGGAAATTATTGGGGGATTGCTCAGTTCGTTTTGCCTTATAAAGCGAGACTATATATTTTGGTTCTTTCTGGAGCGATACCGTTATTATTACCGCTGTATTATAAGAAAAGAAGTATTATTATACCTTGGATGCTTTGTTTTTTCTTTGTGCTTTTTAGAAATCAAGAATTTTTGAGTGGAGGCTACTACAATTCAATAAGATTAATAGGCGCTTACTTATTCATATTTGCCAGCGTTAAAAGTTGTGATTGGATAAAAAAGGCACCCCAAATAATAACAGCCGTAGGAATAGCAAATGTTATTGCAACTCTTTTGTTTTTTGTGAATAATGGATTGTATCAGCTTTTTATTAATACAACTTACAAACAATATCAAGATGGAACACAAGACGGATTGTATGGGTATCGAGCGGCTCTTGCAGATCATTACTCTCAAAATGGAACATATATTACAATAGTTTTATTGACTGTATGGGCTGTATTTTTGACCTTAAATGGTCACGAAAAGAAGCGAAAATATATAATGATAGCTGGTATTGCTACAGTTATCGCACTTCTTCTTACATCTAAAAGAGCACATTTGCTTTTCGGCGTAGCAACTTTAATAGTCGTTTATTATGTTGTTAATCCTGAAAAAAGGTTGTTAAAATCCTTCAAGCTCATGATGGCAGCGGTGGCTGCTTTGATAGGATTGAATTTTCTTATGGATTATGTTCCGGATATTGCAAGAGTATTTGAACGATTTCAAACAGCCGGATCTGATAATGCAAGTTTATTGCGGATTCTTATGTGGGATAGGGCGCGCACTATTTTTAATCAAAATCCAATATTGGGAATCGGATGGTATGGATTTCGATATAAATCCGGCTTGAGTGCGCTAACGGGTGCCACTGCTGGGTGTCATAATATATACCTTGAATTATTATGCGAAACAGGACTTTTTGGTTTCTGTGTGTTTATTATGGCAATGGCATCAAGTATAGTAATAACATGGAAAAATATTAATTATCTTAGTCATCAAGAACGTGATGTCGAATTAACAAGTATAAAATTAGCCTTATCGGTTTCGTTTGCAATTCAATTTTTTGTGTTGTTATATGGAATGACAGGAAATCCTATATATGATTCGACTTTTTGTTTCTATGCAGTCGCAGTGGCAATTAACATCTCTTTTACATCAAATATGCGAGGTAGAATATGAAATATGATTATTTAGTAGTAGGCTCCGGCCTTTACGGAGCAATATTTGCACATGAAGCAAGGGTACATGGCAAATCTGTATTAGTTGTTGATAAACGCCCCAATATTGCGGGCAATATTTACACCGAGAACATTGAGGGCATTAACGTCCATAAGTACGGCGCACATATCTTCCATACCAACAACAAAAAGGTCTGGAATTATATCACCCAATTTGCCGAGTTCAACCGCTTTACGAACTCGCCTGTAGCCAACTACAAGGGCGAGCTTTACTCGCTGCCGTTCAACATGTATACCTTTAATAAGATGTGGGGCGTGGTTACGCCAGAGGAGGCTGCCGCCAAAATTGAGGAGCAGCGCAAGGAAATCACCGGCGAGCCGAAAAACCTAGAAGAACAGGCAATCTCTCTCGTGGGCCGTGACATCTATGAGAAGCTCATCAAGGGCTACACCGAGAAGCAGTGGGGCCGCGACTGCAAAGATCTGCCCGCCTTCATCATCAAGCGTCTGCCCGTGCGCCTGACCTTTGACAACAACTATTTCAATGCCTTGTATCAGGGCATCCCAATCGGCGGCTACACCAAGATGATTGCCAACCTGCTGGACGGCATCGAGGTGCGCCTGAATACGGACTATCTGGAGCACAAGTCCGAGCTGGATGCGCTGGCTGACAAGGTGGTCTACACCGGTCCCATTGACGCCTACTTTGATTATAAGCTGGGCACGCTGGAGTATCGCTCTGTCCGCTTTGAGAATGAGCTGCTTGACAAGCCCAGCTTCCAGGGCAATGCCGCAGTCAACTACACCGACCGCGAGACGCCGTGGACCCGCATCATTGAGCACAAGTGGTTTGAGTTTGGTAAGGACGAGAACGGCAATGATCTGCCCAAAACTATTATCAGCCGTGAGTATAGCAGTGAGTGGAAGCCGGGTGATGAGCCGTATTATCCGGTCAATGATGCCAAGAATAGCTTGCTGTATTCTGAGTACAAGAAGTTGGCAGAGACAGAGAGCAAAGTGATTTTTGGTGGCCGCTTGGGTGAGTACAAGTATTACGATATGGATCAGGTTATTGTTGCTGTACTAGAGAAATGTGAGAAAGAATTCGTGGGAGAAAATGTATGAGCAGAATTGGTATATTAACTTTTCATTCTGCAAATAATTTTGGTGCATTGCTACAGGCTGTATCGTTACAAAAGACAATTATAGAACATGGTGGTACAGAATGTGAACTTATAAATTATGAGCCAGAGTTTATTTATAAGGATTATTCAATTAGCCCATTCAAAAGTAAGCATCCGAAAGTTATTATTAAAAGCATACTGAGAATTCCGGATAAGATCAAGCGAAATTCAAAGTTTCAGTCATTCAGAGAAGAAAATACAATTTGTTCAGGACAATGCCAAAGTGAAGATTCTTTTGAGAAGACTTGCAACTCCTTTGAAAAAATTATTGTAGGTTCGGATCAGGTATGGAATTACAATCTTACTGAGCATGATATGCACTACTTTCTGCCGGAGATCGATGACTCAGTAGAAAAAATAGCTTATGCAGCAAGTACAGGCGGTGCTGATTTTTCAACAGATGAATCGAATGAAATGATTCAGTGTCTTCAAAGGTTTAAGAATATCTCGGTAAGAGAAAGTGCATCCAAAGAGGCTCTTAATCAAAGATTAAAAGAAAAAAACATTGAAATTGTATTAGATCCGGTTTTCCTCACAACCAAAAGCAATTGGTTGCGTTTGGCGGCAAAGCCAGTAAAAAAAGATTACATTCTTTTTTTCAAAATGGGATATAGTAAGACCGCTGAACCGGCGCTGGAGTTTGCTAAAAAATTAAGCGAAGAAACAGGCTATGAACTTCTTATGTTGTGGGATCAGGAAACGTGGTTTAAATATCGTGATGTTAAGCACATTGGAGCTGCAGGCCCAGCAGAATTTTTGCAGTGGATTGCAGGTGCAAAATGTGTAGTAACAAATTCGTTTCATGCTACAGCTTTTTCTATTATCTTGAACACACCTTTTTATGTGGAAACAGAGATTGAAAGAAAAGATAGGGTTCTTAATATTCTCAATATTTTCAAGTTAGAGAAATGTGGACTTGTAAAAGGAAAATCTGCAAATGGATTGAACATACCAAAAATTGAATGGAATGTAGTGAATTTACTACTGGATAACGAACGTCACAGGTCACTGGATTACATTGATAGGATATTAAAATAAGCAGTTCTGCCTTGGTATTTTATAGCCACATATCAAGGCAGAACTTGTTATAGGAGATACTAATGAGTCGTAAAACAGAATTAGCAAAAAATACGGCCATACTGACAGTGGGAAAGTTATGTACGCAGTGTATTAGCTTTTTCCTACTGCCTTTATATACGGCAATTTTATCAACGGAAGAGTATGGTACATTTGATTTATTAGTCACATATTCAGCTTTATTATTGCCTTTGGTAAACTGGCAACTAGATCAAGGACTATTTAGGTTTATGTTAGATTACCGTGGGAACAAAGAAGAAGAAAGCAAACTTTTGTCAACATTGTTGTTTTCTAGTATGATGCAATCTGTTGTCTATTTTGGTATGTATCTAATAATTACTCCCAAATTACATATCGAAAATGCATACTTCCTTTTGCTCTATGTGATTTTACAGGTATTTACAGCACTGTTCTTGCAGTTTGTAAGGGGATTAGGAGAAAGTGTCAAATATACGGTAGCATCCTTTATCTCGGCAACAACAACGACAATATTAAATGTTATTGCTTTGGTTATTTTGAAAATGGGACTCCAAGGATTGTTTGTTTCCACGTTATCTGCACAGATTGTTACATTAATTTATTTGATATTTGCATCAAAATGCTGGGAATATATTTCTCCAAAAAATATTCACCTGAGTATATTTAAAAGTGTTGGAACGTACTCCATTCCGCTAATTCCAAATAATTTGGCTTGGTGGGTTGTAAATGCTTCAGATCGAACAATTATTGCACATTTTCTTACAACAGCAGCAAATGGAATTTACTCTGTTGCAAACAAATTTCCAAATGTATTTATAAGTTTTTATAATATCTTAAATTTATCTTGGACAGAAACAGTTTCATTGCACTATGGTGATGAAGATAGGGATGAATTTTTGACAGAAACAATGACATCATTGTTCAAGTTATTTGCAGCAGCTTGTTTTGGTATTGTTGCCTGTATGCCTTTTGTTTTTCCCATAATGGTTAATCTAAAATACAGCGCTGCATATAATCAGATTTTGATTTTAATGTATGCGATGCTTTTCCGTGTATTGGTTGGATTATATAGTTGTGTCTATGTGGCACAAAAAAACGCAAAAAAGATTGCGTACACATCAATCTCAGCGGCTATTATTAACATCGCAGTCGATTTGATTTTAATTAACAAGATACAAGTGTTTGCAGCATCCCTTTCAACGCTGATTGCCTTTCTTTCAATGTTTATTGTTCGTTATATTGACGTAAATAAAACTGTACACATGAAAATTAGAAAGCCTATTATTATTGGCAGTGTCCTTATTGGTGGGATGCTCATAGGAACATACTATTGCGGAAATAGGATGATCCAGTTTGCAGCACTTTGTATTACTGCAGTTTATGCAATTTTAACTAATGTGGACATGCTGAAATCGGGTGTAAATCTGGTGAAGAGCCGTCTTGGAAAATAAGACTTGAAATAGTGTGAGTTGGGGAGGACAATCTTGAGAGCAGAGCAGATAATATTGACATTCTGAAAGCAATTTGTGCCTTTCTGATTGTTTGTATTCATGCACCGTTTCCGGGAGTAATTGGAGAATATTTTACAGCATTGACTAGAATTGCTGTAAGTTCATTGTGCCAATTGTGGTTTACATTACAACATTGATTTTTTTGATGATAGTTGACAAGATAAAAATGGCGGCAGTAATAGACCGCTGAAAGAAGGTGGCAATTTGATAACAGAAGTGAAAACGAAAGTTTATGCTGGAAGATTGAAAGATAGGGCTTCTCTGTTACGCAGTTCATCTGGTGGAGCTTTTGTGGCTCTTTCGGATTGTTTTCTGGATAACGGTGATGCCGTGGTTTGCGCTGTGTACAATTATGAAGATCACGCCACTGAGTTTCAACTAATCGAAAACAGAGAAGAACGTGACAAGGCTATTGGCTCTAAATATATGCAGAGCAAGCCAGGAAAAATCTATAAGACCGCAGAGGACTGGCTGATTAATCATCCGGAAAAACGATTGCTTTTTGTCGGCATGGGATGTCAGGCCGATGGTTTTCGCAAGTTTGCGGAAATGAAGGGATTCCGTGAACAAGTATGGATAGTTGATATTATCTGTCATGGATCGCCGAGTCCAAGGCTCTGGAAAGAATATGCTGAGTCTGCTGAGAAAAAGTATGGGAAGATTACATATTTGACATTTAAGGATAAGCGGAATGGTTGGAAAGCTCCGACGGCATATGTAACAGCTGGCGGTCAGGAGCATCTGATAAAGGATTATGTTAAAGTATTTTATAACCAATGTGCATTACGTCCGTCCTGCTATGAATGTCCGTATGCGACAACTGAACGAAAGACGGATATGACAATCGGAGATTTCTGGCATATTGAGGAAACAATTCCGGACTTCTATGATGAAAAAGGCAACTCAATCTTCCTGATCCACACAGACCGAGGAGAGCAGCTCTTTGAGACAGTCAAAGTGAAGTTGGAGTATAGACTAAGCGATACAAAACAATGCTGGCAGGCGAACTTGGAAGCTCCTACTAAAAGATCGGAGCAGAGAGATGAATTTTGGAATGATTATCAAAGGAAAGGAGTGGATTTCGTTATGAAAAAATATGGAACAACTCCCTTAAAAACGAAAATCAAAAACAAGATTGTTAAACTAATATCAATCGGGGGGGGGCAAACCCTAAATCCTGATTTGATTTATTATGCTGACTACTCCGAAAGGAGGGCGGCATAATGAATTGGTCGCAGCCTAAGGTATATGCTGTAAAGCATAAAGACGAAGAAATCAGGGCAGCTTCACGTTCTGGTGGTATTTTCACGGCATTGTCAGACTTGGTTTTGGATGATGGTGGTACTGTTTATGGATGCGTTTTAACTGATGATTTTCATGCTGTTCATGTGAGAACTGATAGCAGAGATGGACGAAATCAAATGCGTGGTTCAAAGTATATCCAAAGTAAAATGGGAGATACATATAAGAAAGTACAGGAAGATTTGAATGCAAAAAGAGAGGTGCTATTCTCTGGAACTTCTTGTCAAGTCGCTGGATTAAAGTATTTTCTTGGTAAAGATTATGACAACCTTATATGCATAGATATTGTCTGTCATGGAGTTCCGAGTCCTGTTGTTTGGGATAAGTACCTTAGATGGCAGGAACATAAGAATCATGGAAAAGTTGTTAAGGTTGACTTTAGAAATAAGAAGGATTTCGGATGGAAAGATCATGTTGAAACCATTTGGTTTGATAATGGAAAAAATGTAAGTAGCCCGATTTTTAAGAATCTCTTCTATGGTCACATGGTTCTTAGACCGAGTTGTTATGAATGTCCATATAAGTCCATCATGCATCCAGGAGATATTACGATAGCAGATTATTGGGGAATCGAAAAGGCTGCTCCGGAATTCGATGATAATAAAGGAGTGTCATTGGTCCTAGTTAATAATGAAAAGGCTGATAGCATCTTTGAAAATGTGAAGATTGAATTGAAGTGGAAGAGCACAAGAATTGAAGATAGTATGCAACCACCTTTGAAAGCCCCATTTCCAAAACCAGATGGAAGAGAACAGTTTTGGAACGATGTGAATGATAAATCTTTTTCGTATATTGCCAGAGCATATGGGGACAGTGGAACTGCAAATTATATAAAGAAGGTTCTGAGAAGAGCAAAACGAAAAATACAGCACTTAATAAGTAAAACTTGAGGAGAGGAGTATTTATGAGTGGAAAAGCATTAAACAAGCAGGAAATGGATAGTATCGATCTGGCTAAATTTGTTTTCGCTTTTGCGGTTATTCATATTCATGCGGGGGGGGGGTACGGTCGTACATCCGATTTTAGCAAGTATTGTTAATTCTTTTGATAGCTTAGCGGTTCCGTTTTTTTTTATAGTGGCAGGTTATTTCTTTTTTAATAGAATTGAAAAACTAGAAAACGAAGCTCAGAAAAAAGAATATGCGATAAGTTATCTGTTGAAAACATTGAAAATATATTTTGTCTGGTCAGTTGTGCTTTTACCGAGCAGGTTGATACTGAGTAAAAGTAGTATGCTTGGCGTACTTTTGAAGTGGTTCAGAACCGTATTTTTTATCGGTGATGCGCAGCTATGGTATTTGAACGCATTACTGATTGGATTGATTCTGATTTTGATATTGAAGAAATCGAAAATTAACGATACTTGGATTATGTTGATAGGAGTTGTATTCTTTATTGCTGGTATCTTTGTTCAAAAACAGTTGGATGTGGCATCTGTCAATGGATATGCAGGATTTTGGAAATTGTATTATATGATTTGGGGAAAGACAATAAAAAATGGTGTGTTTATGGGGATGTTTTATTGTATGCTTGGGACGCTAATCCAGAAAATCCCTCAAACAAAAACAGTATTCATTTGCACAATCTCAGCTTTTACACTTTATGTTGTGGGAGTGTACTTTCAGTACGAATGGAGAAAACTGTTGCTACCTGTTGTGTCGGTGCTTGTAGTTGAGTCAGTTATTATGCTACCTTTGCATATTGGATCTTTGGGAAAATGGTTCCGATCTATGAGCACGTTACTGTTTCTGTGCCATTATATTTTTGTCAGAGCGTTTGAATGTTTTCCAACATTAGCAGTTTGTTTCCCAGAAGGAATACATAAATTTATGTTTGTTGGTGTGTCTGCATTTTTATTGTCTGCATTGCTCGTCTGGGCTGGAAATAAAAATAAAAGAATTAGGTGGTTATGGCAATAGTGAAATGAATAGGAAGACTAACTATTAAAAGTCAAGCCTTAAAATGATATTTTTTGAATAAAATACA
>NZ_QUFH01000008.1:43941-157766 GCF_003478415.1 Clostridium sp. AF27-5AA | reverse complement strand
GAAAAGCGGTTCCAACAATAGCAAAACCCTGCAAAAGCAGGGCTTTGTCTACAGTCTGAAATTTCCACTCGATGAGTGGAAATTCTACAATACCTAAACTACTTCTTGAATTTATATTTTCCTTTTCCATGACCGGATACTGATTCAATAATGTCTGCCTTTAGCAAATTAGAAAGAAGTTTTGAAGCACCTGAACCTTTCAGCTCAAGAAGCTCCATAACTGCACTTCTTCCAAACACCTCATCAGAGCCAAACTTTTCAAAAAGTTTATGGATATGAACCGTCGTTTTCACCGAGAAGTCGCTGCCTTTTTCGGAAAGTACACTTTCAATATCCACTTTTTCATCTTGAATGTCCACTTTTTCATTTTCAATATCCACTTTTGCATCCCCAATGTCCACTTTTTCTTCATTCAAAAGTCCACTTATATGAAGATTTCGATTATGGAGCTCATTTTTCTCGTTCAAAAGCAGATTTCTGAGAAACGCTTCCAGATACTCTGTTGTTTCGTGAATACCTTTTTGCAGGTTCGTATAGTTTGCACGCACAAATGCATTTCTGAAATACCAGGCATTTTCTGCAAAAATATCATTGGTTGCAGAGAACCCAAGCGTCCTTACATAACAGTTGCCCCATCAAGCACCCATTCTTTCTTTGT
The DNA here is from genome assembly GCF_003478415.1 of Clostridium sp. AF27-5AA. NCBI lineage: Bacteria > Bacillati > Bacillota > Clostridia > Eubacteriales > Clostridiaceae > Clostridium > Clostridium sp. AF27-5AA. The sequence goes on along the minus strand of NZ_QUFH01000008.1, from coordinate 157,108 downwards.
GATGTTGTAATCTCTAATCTTTCCGGCGTGTTTATAAATGCCCGGAAAGAGTTTACGGTGGATAGAGATATACTCGTTTGGCGAAAATGAGAACGCTGTTTCAGAAAGAATTTCAGCAATACGGGACGAAACCTTATCTGCTTCTTCGGTACGCTCGTCATCGGACAAATGCACTGGTCTTGTTTTATAAAAAATTGCGTCCTATGAAACAAAAACTCAAATTTTCTATTTTTATCCCCAATACTTTCTATTTTAACTTTATCATATATGCATCTATTCCAAAACCACTTCGACGCAAACGGTCAAACTTCGACCTAATTGGTATCTGGGGATCAAAAAAAATGCCGCCTTACGCGACATTTTTCTGAATCCGAATCTTATATTTAATTTATAATCACACCTCCAGCTTCCGCTTCTTTGCCAGCTTCTTCATCTCCTCCGCATTCTGCCGCACGGTCTCGGTGATCTCCGCGCCGCCCAGCAGTCTCGCAAGCTCGTCCACCATCGCCTCGCGGTCTAAGGCGCGGATGGAGGTTGCCGTCCGTCCATCGGACGCGGATTTGCGGATCTCGAAGTGCTGGTCCGCCATCGCCGCGATCTGCGGCAGGTGCGTGATGCAGATGACCTGACGGCATTTGGAGAGGATCCGCAGCTTCTCCGATACCATCTGTGCAGTCCGCCCGCTGATACCGGTGTCAATCTCATCAAAAATCAACGTTGGAACCTGATCGGTCTCCGCCAGCACCGTCTTGATTGCCAGCATGATACGCGACAGCTCACCGCCGGACGCCACCATACCGAGCGGCCGAACCGGTTCGCCCGGATTCGTGGAAATCAAGAATTCCGGCTCGTCGATACCGCCCGCCGTGAAATGATCCAGCCGCCTAAACTCCATCTCAAACTGCACATCAAGAAAATTCAGTTCCCGAAGCCCGTCTGCGATCTTCTCCACCAGCTCTCCGGCAAACTGCTTACGCGCTGCTGACAATGCCTCGGAATGTTCTTTCAGTACTGCTTCCGCCTGTTCCAGTTCTTTTTCCGCCTGTTCCCGAAGTTCATCGTAATTCTCCAGTTCCTGCAGTCGCGCTTTCTTTTCTTCCAACGCCTGAAGTACCTCCGGGATCGTCTTCCCATACTTGGTTTCCAGGCTCCGGATCAGGTCAAGCCGCTCCTGTGTCTCCCGAAATGCCGCTTCGTCAAAGGTCATATCGTCCATATATCCGGCGATCTCCCTGGAAAGATCCGAAAGAAGGGAATCTACATCGCACAGCTCGTCACGGATCCCCTTCAATCCCTCGTCAAATGCCATCGCACCATCGATCTCACGGAACGCCCGCGACACCGCATCGCCGGACACCGCGTCATATGCCTGTGAAAGACTCTCAGTGATCCGTCTGGCATTGGAAAACCGCTTAAAATCGGCTGCCACCTTTTCCTCTTCGCCATCCTTTAACGCGGCATTTTCAATCTCCTCGATCTCAAACCGGCAGAAATCCATCTCCCGCAGTCTCGTCTCCTGATCGGATGCAAATGCGGCACATTTCTGTTTTAACTGCATATACAAGCGATAGGCAGCTTCCGTATTCTGTTTGAATGGGAGAAGTTTCTCCCCGCCATACGCATCGAGGATTTCCAGATGTTTTGACGCATTCACCAGCGACTGGTGTTCATGCTGTCCGTGCAGATCGATCAGAAGACCCGTGATCTCCCGCAGCCTTGCAGCCGTTACCGTCTCGTCGTTGATGCGGCTGATGCTCCGGGTCGGTGTGATTTTCTTAGAAATGATTAAAATTCCCTCTTCATCAGGGTAAACATCGTGTTCCTTCAGCTGCTCGCGCTTTCTCTCATCATCAATGGAGAAAACCAGTTCAATGTAGGCGCTGTCGCAGCCCCGGCGGATCATCTCTTTCGGTGCTTTTCCGCCCAGCGCGATCTGGACCGAACCGATGATGATCGATTTTCCGGCTCCCGTCTCACCGGTCAGAATGTTGAGTCCGTCCCCGAACTCCACCTCCGCCGAATCGATCAGAGCCAGATTTTTCACTCGTAAATGATAAAGCATCCGCTTTCCGTTCCTCCTTATCAGCGGTTCCCGCAAAAAATGTGTGAACCCACCTTCCCTCATCCCGCAATCAGCTTGCGGATCTTGTCCATCAGCACGATCGTATCGTCCACCGTACGGACTGCACACATGACCGTATCGTCCCCGGCGATGCAGCCGACAATCTCTGAAAAATGGATGGCGTCGAGCGCTGCCGCGACTGCCATCGCCATGCCTGACACCGTCTTGATGACAAGGATGTTCTGCGCCATATCCATGGAAACGAAGCTATCGTGCAGAATACGGGTATATTTATCATTGAACGCCGTCTGAGGATGGAAAACCGCATATTTCTGTCCGCCGTTTTCTGTCTGGATCTTAGACAGCTTTAACTCCCGGATATCCCTGGAAACCGTTGCCTGCGTGACATTGTATCCCTCTTTATTCAGATATTCCGCCAGCTCTTCCTGCGTTTCAATCTCATATTTTCCAATCAATTCCACAATCTTGCTGTGACGTTCCATTTTCATGGCTCTGACTCCTTTTATATCTGTTTCATTTTGTTCCGTATATTTTCCAAAAATGGCACCTGTTTGAGCTGAATCAATGTCGTCTCGATCTCTGATTTTGCTATCTCGATTGTATCACCCGGCTCAATATCAACCACCGTATCGCCGTCAAAGCTCAGCGAAACCTTCGTCCGCCCGGTCGTCTGAATCCGCAGGCTCAAATGGTTATCCGGCGGCAGAACGATGCTGCGCGAATTGAGTGAATGCGGACAGAGCGGTGTCAAGACCATCAGATCCGCCTCCGGCGCCACGATCGGACCGCCCGCTGACAGGTTGTATGCCGTCGAACCGGTCGGGGTCGCAACCACCATGCCATCCGCCGAATACTCGTTAAACAGCTGTCCATTGACAGCCAGCTCAAACCGGAACGCATCGATTCCCATACGGTTCAGGACGATATCATTCAACGCGATATCCTCCATGACGACCTTCCCGCCGGAAATCACGCACCCCTTGAGCATCATCCGGCTTTCCAGACGGTAGTGATCTTCCATCAGATCCCGCATGGCAGGCAGAATGTCCTCCTCATGCCCGATCTGCGTCAGATACCCCAGATGCCCCATATTGATGCCAAACAGTGGAATCTTCCGTCCCGCCAGATCACGTGCCGCCTGAATCAGCGTTCCATCACCGCCCAGACAGATCACACAATCTGTATCCTCCGGCACCGTCCGGCGATCGGTATAGCGGTATGCCGCAGCCACTTCTGCGTCCCTGCGAAGTCCATCATGGCGATCCAGACGGATGCAGCGGCAGCCCTGTTCTGCAAAAAAGCTGCAAATCAAACCGGCTGCCTCCTCTACGCGCGGCTTTTCGCGGTTTACAATCAGATAGAAATTTCTCATGTTTTGTCTAACTCCCTGTGAGCTTCCTCAACAACCTGTTCCGGTGAAACCGGACACTCTTTTTCCGCTTTTGCAAGTGCTTCCTCACCAGTCACAGTTTCCTCCGATGCCGGCTCCGGTTTATGCAGGTACAGGAGGTACTCGATATTTCCCTCCGGTCCCTTGATCGGGGAAAATTCCAGATTCCGGATCTCAAAACCGATCTCTGCCGCATATGCCATCACCATCTGAATGACCTCCAGATGCGTGCTCTTCTCGCGGACAACGCCCTTCTTTCCGACTTTCTCACGTCCCGCCTCGAACTGCGGCTTGATCAGTGCAACCACCTCGCCGCCCGGGCTTAAAATCTCCTTGACCGGACCTAAAACCTTCGTCAGGGAAATAAAGGAAACGTCGATCGAAGAGAAATCTACCGGCTCGCCGATATCCTCCGGTGTCACATAACGGATGTTTGTCTTCTCCATGCAGACCACACGCGGATCATTGCGAAGTTTCCACGCCAGCTGTCCATGTCCTACATCGACCGAAAACACCTTGACCGCGCCATTCTGCAGCATACAGTCGGTAAATCCGCCTGTGGACGCGCCGACATCCATACAGACCTTTTGATCCAGCGTCACTCCGAAATGCGTCATCGCCTTCTCCAGTTTCAGACCTCCGCGGCTCACATATTTTAAGGTAGATCCACGTACCTCGATCTTCGCATTTTCATCGAAGGTCGTACCCGCCTTGTCTTCTTTCTGATCTTCTACATATACAATCCCGGACATGATGATCGCTTTCGCCTTCTCACGGGATTCTGCCAGACCTCTCTTGACGAGAAGTACATCTAACCGTTCTTTCATTCTATGTTCTTCCTTCCGCTGCTGCCACTCTTTTGTTTCCCATCATGCTTCCGCGTCAGTCTCCAGCACACCTTCACGTTTCAGCTGCGCCAGAATCGAATCACTGTCAATTCCCAGCTCATTCCGGAGCACCGACACATTTCCGTGTTCGACGTAGGCATCCGGCAGCGCTATATTAACTACCTTGATCTGCGGATAATGCTTCTGTACATAATCCGTCACCCGCTCGCCGTAACCGCCGCGCAGGACATTTTCCTCCAGTGTCACGATCGTATGGTGCGTTCCTGCCAGATGGTCGATCACGTCGGTATCCATCGGTTTTACAAACCGCCCGTTGACCAGCGTACACGGCTGCCCGGCACTCTTTAATTTCTCCCGGATATGCTCTGCCGTGCTGACCATGCTTCCGACTGCCAGAAGCGCCGTCCCTCTCTCCTCATACAACAGCTCGCTGACGCCATACTCGACCGGTGCCAGAAATTCCTTCAAACCCCGGTACGCCTCGCCCCTCGGATAACGGATCGCAATCGGTCCATCGTAGGAGATGGCAAACTGCAGCATCTTTTCCAGTTCCCAGCGGTTTTTCGGCGCCATCACGCTCATATTCGGCACAGAGGAGAGGAATGTCAGATCAAAAATACCCTGATGCGTCTCCCCATCGCTTCCGACCAGTCCCGCGCGATCCACGCAGAACACAACCGGAAGATTCTGGATACAGACATCGTGAATGACCTGATCATATGCCCTCTGTAAAAAGGACGAATACACCGCCACCACCGGTTTCAGACCGGCTGCCGCCATACCCGCCGCCGAGGTAACCGCGTGTTCCTCCGCGATTCCCACATCGAAAAAGCGGCCCGGATATTCTTTCGAGAACCGTTTGAGCCCCGTTCCATCCGGCATCGCCGCCGTCACCGCCACGATCTTCGGATTTTCCGCTGCCAGACGGCAGATTTCTCTGGAAAATACATCTGTATAGCCCGGATGTTCCTTTTTCCGGAGCGGTTTTCCCGTTTCAATATCAAATGGTTCAACTCCGTGAAATGCCGACGGATTCTTCTCCGCCGGACGGTATCCCTTGCCCTTTTTCGTAATCACATGGATCAGCACCGCGCGGTTGATCTTTTTCGCCTCGCTGAAAATACGGATCAACCCCTTAATATCATGTCCATCCACCGGTCCCAGATACGTGATTCCCATATTTTCAAACCACATGCCCGGAATCAGAAGCTGCTTGATGCTGTTCTTTGTCCGGAGCAGCGTGCCGACCAGATCCGAACCGATCATCGGGATCCGCGATAACGTGCCCGCCACATTCTTCTTCAACAGATTGTATCCCTCATCTGCACGAAGATTATTCAGATACCGCGACATACCGCCGACATTTTCCGAAATGGACATATTATTATCATTTAAAACAATAATAAAATTCGTCTTGAGCCGTCCCGCATTGTTGAGCGCCTCATACGCCATGCCGCCGGTCAGCGCGCCGTCCCCGATGACGGAAACGATCGAATAATCCTCGCCCAGCAGATCGCGCCCCTGCGCCATCCCCAGCCCCGCCGAGATCGAAGTTGAACTGTGTCCCGTGTCGAACGCATCAAACGGGCTTTCCTTCCGCTTCGGGAAACCGCTCAAGCCCCCATACTGGCGCAGCCCATCAAAATTATCCTTCCGCCCGCTTAAAATCTTGTGCGTATAGGACTGGTGCCCTACATCCCAGATAATCTTATCTTTCGGAAGATTCAGCGCGCAGAACATTGCAATCGTCAGTTCCACCACGCCTAAATTGGACGCCAAATGACCGCCTGTCCGGCTTGTCGTCTCGATCAGAAACTCGCGGATTTCCGCCGCCAGCTCCTTGCGTTCTTCCTCGTTCAACCGTTTTACATCCTCCGGTCCTTTTATCGTATCTAATACCATTCTTTCATCCCCCAAACCGTTTTCCACATCCGCTGTCGTCCCCGGTCTTCGATTGGATTTTTTATTTTTCACGGCTGACCAGCATCTCGATCAGCTCTTCGAGGAATTCATTCTTTCCAGGCAGAGAATAGAGTATATCAACCGCCGTCTCCGAAAGCTGTTTGACATCATGCTTCGATTTCTCGATTCCCTCCAATGTCACATAAGTGGTTTTATTGTTTTTCTCATCGCTCAGAACCGGTTTTCCAAGCACCTCCTGGCTGCTGGTAACGTCGAGAATATCATCCTGGATCTGGAACGCCAGACCGATCGCCGCCGCCATACGCTCTACTGTCCCGCACTCAGCTTCGCTCGCGCCCGCCATCACGGCTCCGATCACCATCGACGCCTCCAAAAGTGCTCCCGTCTTTAAACGGTAGATAAAATCCAGCTTATCCTTCGGAATCGGCTGATTCGTCAGTTCCACATCCACCGTCTGACCGCCGATCATGCCGTAAATACCCGTTTTTTCGGATAAAATCTGGATACAGTGTCCCACCTTTGCCGCATCCGGCGTCATCGCAAATGCCTTTGCCGCCGTCTCGATCGCGTAAATCAGAAGGGCATCTCCCGCCAGAACTGCCATATCATACCCATATGCAACCCAGGTCGTCTTTTTTCCACGGCGGTACTCGTCATTGTCCATACATGGAAGATCGTCATGAATCAGAGAAGATGTATGAATCATCTCGATCGCCGCCATCAGCGGCTCAATCTCTTTTCCCTGACCGCCAAACAGACGGTATACCTCACGCATCAGAATCGGACGAAGGCGTTTGCCGCCTGCCTTCACACTGTAATTCATCGCTTCAAAGATCGTTTTCTGATGCCCTTCCTCTGCCGGAAGATAAGAATATACAATCTCTTCCGCTTCCTTGACTGCCTGTGCCAGCCGTTCCTTTGCATTTTCCATCTCTGTCACGCCTCCGTCTCCTCGCCGTTTACGACCATAATCTGTTTTTCAACCTTATCTATCTTTTCACTGCAGGCGCGGACCAGACGCATTCCCGCCTCATACGACGCAAACGATTCTTCCAGCGTACTGCGGCTGTCCTCCAGCGTCCGCATAATGCCATCCAGACGGTCAAACATTTCCTCGATCGAAAGTTCTTCCTTATTTTCTGCCATCGATCCTGCCTCCTGTTTTATCTAATATACTCTTGGAATCTTTCCTGAAAGAAAACGTGTTCTCAAATCTCTCTGTTATGATTCACACGCAACACAATGAACCACTTTTTACCCAGGCAGGTTTTCCTGATAAACCTCCCGGATCTCCGCCTCCACGCGTCCATCCGGCAGACGGACGGTCAGCGTATCCCCAGCTTGCAATCCTGTCACTGTCTCCACACGTTTTCCATCTGCATCCGTCACGAACCCATATCCGCCGCTTATCTTTTTTAACGGGGAGAGACCATCCATCCGGCTGCATACCAGTTCCAGACGATGGCGCAGATCGGACACCTTTTTCTCCATCTGGCGCGCCATCTTAACTCTCGCATCTTCCAGATACTGCCGTCTCTCATTTAACTGGCTCTGCGGACTGTGAAGCTGCAGGCGCAGACGAAACTGCTCCAGACGATAGGCATACTGCTCCGCCCTCTGCTCCATCCGCTTCGTCATCTGCTGTGCCGCCGCAATGCACTGCTGCTCAAACAGCTGGTAATCAAAAACCGCCAGTTCTGCCGCCGCCGAAGGAGTCGGGGCACGCAGATCCGCCACATAGTCCGCGATCGTAACGTCTGTCTCATGCCCGACCGCCGAGATTACCGGCGTCCGGCACGCAAAAATCGCCCGCGCCACACTCTCCTCATTGAACGCCCACAGATCCTCAATCGAACCGCCTCCGCGCCCGACGATCAGCACATCCAGATGCAGCGCATCCAGGATCTGGATCGCCCGCACGATACTCGGCGCTGCCCCTGCTCCCTGCACCAGTGCCGGGCAGAGGACAAGCTGCACGTAAGGGTTCCGCCGTCCCGAGATATTGATAATATCCCGGATTGCTGCGCCGGTGCTCGCCGTCACGATACCGACCGTTTTTGCATACTTTGGGATCGGCGTTTTATATTCCGGGGAAAACATCCCCATTTCTTCTAATTCATTTCTCAGTTTTTCAAAGCGCCGGAATAAATCGCCCGTGCCGTCCAGCGTGATCTCGCTGGCATAGAGCTGGTATCTTCCATCCCGCTCATACACTTCGATACTGCCCTTGACGACCACCTGCTGTCCTTCTTCCAGACGGAACGTAAGTCCCTTCCGCCTACTGGCAAACATAACTGCCTGCATCGCTCCCAGACCGTCTTTCAAGGTAAAATAAATATGACCGGACGTATGATATTTGCAGTTAGAAACCTCGCCCTTGACCGAAATCCGGTTCAGGGCAAAGTCCTGTGCGAACATATTCTTAATGTATGCATTAACCTGCGAAACCGAATATACGCCAGCCATCGCTTATACCAGCTTCGCTAAAATGCCGTTGATAAATGCCGGTGAATCATCGCCGCCGAACTTCTTCGCCAGCTCGACCGCCTCATTGATCGCTACCTTCTCCGGTACATCGTCATCGTGCTTGATCTCGTATAATGCCAGGCGCAGGATCGTCAGTTCCACCTTGCCCATACGGCGGGTAGTCCATCCCTGTGCAACCCCATCGATTGCCTTGTCAAGCTCCGGAAGCACATCCAGAATTTTCTCAACCTTGCTCTTTACGTATCCGCCGTCAAAGGTGTCTAACATCGGATTATGGATGATATCGCCGATTCCGCTCGGAACATCGTCCTCCTCTTTCGGCTCTGTAAAATATACATCCACCTGCTCCTGCATCTCATCCGTCGGGTAAAAATCCGCACAGAAAAGCAGCTTAAAGCAATGTTCTCTCAGTTCTCTTCTGGTCATACTAATCCTCCTGTTACCTGTTTCTATCCGTCTGATACGCCCGATTTGCTGCCTCGGTATCGCAAATATCCCTTTCGTAATCCGCTGCAATCGTTTTCTGAATATCCACAGTCTTTCCTGCATAATTGTTATATTTCTACTATTCTAATGTATCATTATACCGTATCCCCGGTTTTTTCACAAGAGTTTGAGAAAAAGAATCCGCCAAAGTTACTGTTCACGGGTAGGCACTTTTGGAACCGAAAGTGCCGTAAGAAAACGTGGTGGCAGCAGGAATTTGCCGTATTTAAATGCGAAGCCACGACAAATTCCGTCACTGGGCACGTATGCGTGAACAGTAACCCGCCAAAAAAGCGGCATCCCTGCTGAAGCAGAAACGCCGCTTTTATATCGTTTACAATCTTATCGATTGCTTATGCTATCCAATTTTTATTCATCCACGCTGTAGTTCGGAGCCTCTTTTGTGATGTGGATATCATGCGGATGGCTCTCTTTTAAGGATGCTGCGGAAATCTTGATGAAACGTCCGGTCTCCTGAAGAGTCGGAATATCCGATGCGCCGCAGTAACCCATACCAGCACGCAGACCGCCAAGCATCTGGAATACGGTATCTTCTACCATTCCCTTGTATGCAACACGTCCTTCTACACCCTCCGGAACGAGTTTCTTCGCATCGCTCTGGAAGTAACGATCCTTGCTGCCGTTCTCCATCGCTGCGATGGAACCCATGCCGCGGTATACTTTGTATTTTCTTCCCTGGTACAGCTCAAAAGTTCCCGGGCTCTCATCGCATCCTGCAAACATGGAACCCATCATGCAGACGCTGCCGCCTGCTGCGATCGCCTTCGTCAGATCGCCAGAATACTTGATACCGCCGTCTGCGATGATCGGAATGCCGTACTCTTTGGCAACTGCGTAGCAGTCCATAACAGCGGTGATCTGCGGAACGCCGATACCTGCTACGACACGGGTCGTACAGATGGAACCCGGTCCGATACCAACCTTGACCGCGTCAACACCTGCCTCGATGAGAGCTTTTGTTGCCTCTCCGGTCGCTACGTTACCTGCTATTACCTGCAGATCCGGATATGCTTCCTTGATCATTCTGACACAGTGAAGAACATTCTCAGAATGTCCATGTGCAGAGTCGAGAACAACTACGTCTACTTTTGCTTTCACCAGGGCTTCCACACGCTCCAGCACGTTTGCAGTGATACCTACTGCCGCGCCGCAGAGCAGACGTCCCTGTGCATCCTTTGCAGAGAACGGATACTTGATCTGTTTCTCAATATCCTTGATAGTAATAAGACCCTTGAGGTTAAAATCCTTGTCCACGATCGGAAGCTTCTCGACACGTGCCTTGGCAAGAATCTTCTTTGCCTCCGTCAGGGTGATGCCCTCCGGAGCGGTAACCAGATGCTCAGAAGTCATGCACTCTTTAATCTTCTTGGAGAAATCTTCCTCGAACTTGAGGTCACGGTTTGTGATAATACCAACCAGTTTTCTTCCCTCTGTGATCGGAACACCGGAAATCCGGAACTTGCCCATCAGCTCATCCGCATCCTTTAATGTATGCTCTGGGGATAAATAAAACGGGTCAGTGATTACACCATTCTCAGAACGTTTTACTTTATCGACCTCCTCAGCCTGCGCCTCGATCGACATGTTCTTGTGAATAATACCAATTCCACCCTGTCTTGCCATTGCAATCGCCATGCGGTGCTCTGTAACCGTATCCATGCCGGCACTCATCAGGGGGATGTTTAGCTGAATCTTCTTGGTCAGATGTGTCGTCAAGTTTACCTGATTCGGAATAACCTCAGAATAGGACGGCACAAGCAGGACATCATCAAATGTAATGCCATCGCCAATAATCTTACCCATTATATTACCCTCACTTTCGTAAATTTTAAACACTGGACATTGAAAACTGTCTGATGTTAATAATTGATTTTAGCAAGTTTTTTGAAATATGTCAACCGGAGAATAAAGGGGTTGACGATAGAATTTACTTACGCCATTTAATTAGCGTATCTTATAAATAATACCAATCAGATAAGTATTAATAATGCAGTCATCCTTAGCCTCATTTCCCTGCCAATTTTTTTACCAAAAAGGAAGGACTGCCACACCTTCGCATAGCAGTCCTTCTCTCCCCTGGCAGCTGCCTGTCAGAGATTCTTTCTATAAATTACCATTTTTATTTTCTACATTCGATACTGCATCTCTGATGTAACATCTTCCGCCATTTTCCGGCTCTCTTACTTACATCATGCCGCCCATGCCAGCGCCTGCTGCCGGACCTGCCGGTGCATCTTCTTTGATGTTGGCAACTGCGGACTCAGTTGTAAGCAGGGTAGATGCAACGCTGGTTGCGTTCTGCAGGGCACTTCTGGTTACCTTTGCCGGATCCAGGATGCCTGCTTCTACCATATCTACGTATTCCTCATTGTAAGCATCGTAACCTACGCCTACTGGGGACTCTTTTACCTTGTTGATGATAACAGAGCCTTCCAGACCTGCGTTTGCTGCAATGTGGAACAGCGGAGCTTCCAGAGCTTTCAGGACGATACGGCCGCCGGTCTTCTCGTCGCCTTCCAGTCCGTCTACTACCTTCTGAACTTCTGCTGCTGCGTGAACATATGCAGATCCGCCGCCTGCGATGATGCCTTCCTCAACAGCTGCCTTTGCTGCGGACAGGGCATCCTCCATACGCATCTTAGCTTCCTTCATCTCAGCCTCGGTCGCTGCACCAACACGGATAACGGCTACGCCGCCAGCCATCTTAGCCAGTCTCTCCTGCAGTTTCTCACGGTCAAAATCAGAAGTGGTTTCCTCAATCTGAGCCTTAATCTGAGCCACACGGTCTGCGATGGCTTTCTTATCGCCGCAGCCATCTACGATGATGGTGTTCTCTTTCTGAACCTTAACGGATTTCGCACGACCAAGCTGATCCATGGTAGTATCCTTTAATTCAAGTCCCAGTTCCTCGGAAATAACAGTACCGCCGGTCAGGATTGCAATATCCTTTAACATTTCTTTTCTTCTGTCGCCGTAACCCGGAGCCTTCACACCAACAACGGTGAAAGTACCTCTCAGCTTATTGACAATCAGGGTGGTCAGCGCCTCGCCCTCAATATCCTCAGCGATGATGAGCAGCTTGGAACCAGACTGTACCAGCTGTTCCAGCAGCGGCAGAATCTCCTGAATGTTGGAGATCTTCTTATCGGTAATTAAGATGTACGGATCGTCCAGAACGGCTTCCATCTTCTCCATATCAGTTGCCATGTATGCAGATACATAGCCACGGTCAAACTGCATGCCTTCTACCAGATCAAGCTCAGTCTTCATAGTCTTGGACTCTTCAATGGTAATAACGCCGTCTTTGGAAACCTTCTCCATCGCGTCTGCTACCATCTGGCCTACTTCCTCATCAGCGGAAGAGATAGCAGCGACTCTTGCGATATCTGCCTGGCTCTTAACGTCCTTCTTCATGCCTTTGATTGCCTCTACGGCTGCATCTGTGGCTTTCTTCATACCCTTTCTCATGATGATCGGGTTAGCACCTGCTGCCAGGTTCTTCATACCTTCGTTGATCATCGCCTGGGCCAGGACGGTTGCGGTTGTAGTACCATCACCAGCTGCATCGTTGGTCTTGGTTGCTACTTCCTTCACCAGCTGTGCGCCCATGTTCTCAAACGGGTCTGCCAGCTCGATCTCCTTCGCAATGGTCACACCATCGTTGGTAATGAGCGGAGCGCCGAAGGATTTATCCAGAACTACGTTTCTGCCTTTCGGTCCTAATGTAACTCTTACGGTATCTGCTAACTGATTTACGCCCGCTTCCAGGGCTTTTCTGGCTTCTACGCCATATTTAATTTCCTTTGCCATGGTTATCAACCTCCATAATTTTCTTGAATAAACGTTCCGATCAGCATCTGTCTTCCAGACATCCTGCCCATCGATTAACCGATAACAGCCAGAATATCATTCTGTTTTACAATGACATATTTCTCATTGTCCAGCTCAACTTCTGTGCCTGAGTATTTCGAATAGATAACTTTATCGCCAACCTTTACCTGCATCGTGATTTCTTTTCCATCTACCACTCCGCCAGGACCAACCGCGATTACCTCTGCCTGCTGCGGTTTCTCTTTTGCCTGACCCGGAAGAACGATACCTGATTTGGTCGTCTCCTCTGCAACTAACTGCTTTAATACAACTCTGTCAAATAATGGTGTTAACTTCATTATTGGCTCCTCCTTATCCATCCAAATTTATTTCATCTGATTGCTTTTCTTTCGTAATCAGATATGTATCTTCTTCTTACGAAGTATGTTATAACACGTTCTGTTAGCACCGTCAAGTGTTGAGTGCTAAAATTTTAGTAAATTTTACGGGGAGAACTGAAATATTCCATTTCTCCCCGTTCTATTAATTGCTCTCCTCAAATGCCTTAATCGCCGCAACCGTTTTCTCATAACACTCTTTTACCGCTGCAAAATCTGCCTCGTATCCGGTCAGTTCTCTGCCTCTCAGTTTTTCGGTCAGCGCTGCGCTTACCTCATAGAAGGCATCAAAGCCCAGGTTCAGACAGATTCCTTTCAGGGTATGTGCCGCGCGGAATGCTTTCTCCGCATCCTTTTCTTTTAATCCATCCTCCAGATCCTGAAAGCTGGAATCGCTCAGAAACTTGATGGCAAATTTTTCCACCAGCGCCACACCTCCAAAGCGTTTCTGAACTCCTTCAAAATCCCCGCCCATTTCTTTGTAGCATTCCTGAATTGTCATGACAGCCTCCTGTTATTTCTCTTCCTCAGTTTTCATACGGCTCAGCTCCTCGCCCGCAGTTCCATACTCTTTTTCAATCGCCTGCGTCACCGCGCCGAAAAACTTCTTCTGTGAATTGTCATAATGTTCAAATTTCTTATTTTTTCGCTCCGGATCACTCATCTCACTCCGGTATGCTGCCTCCTGCAGCTCCTTTTTAATAGGATCCTGAATCTCACACAGGCACTCAAGCAGGAGCGGGTTAAATGTACCACACTCTCCGTTGCAGATCATCTGCACCGCCTCCTCATGAGAATAAGCCTTTTTATAGACGCGCTCACTTGTCAGCGCATCATACACATCCGCCAGCGCCACCACCTGCGCTGAGATCGGGATCTCCTCCCCTTTTAGACCATCTGGATATCCTTTTCCATCATAGCGCTCATGGTGCCAACGGCAGATCTGGTACGCCACTTTCATCAGCGGCTCATCCTCATACATCTGAAGATTCGCAAGCATGTCCGCACCGATCACTGTATGTTTTTCCATGATCTTACGCTCCTCCGGCGTCAGACGACCCGGTTTATTCAAAATCTTCTCGTCAATTCCGATCTTTCCGATGTCATGCAGGGATGATGCCGTGCTGATCAGCATCCGGTTCGACCAGGACAAGGGATATTTGTCCGTCTTCTTGACGAGCTGTTCCAGAATCATCGTCGTCAATATATTAATATTGAGTACGTGCATACCGCTCTCGCCATTTCGAAATTCCACGATCTCGCTCAGAACACTGATCAGCATCCGGCTATTCTTCTCTTTCTCAAAAACCTGGTTCGTCACCATTGCCACCAGGCGGCGCTGTTTCGCATACAATTTGATCGTATTTAAGACACGCCGGTGTACAACCTCCATATCGAACGGGCGCTTGATATAATCAGAAACTCCCCACTCATACGCCTGCTTGATGACCTCGCCCGAATCTTCGCCCGAAATCATGATAACCGGGATATCCCCGATCAGGTTGTTGCGGTTCATGTATTCCAGAACCCCGAAGCCGTTCATCCCCGGCATGACGATATCGAGAAGAATCAGGGAAATCTTCGTCTCATAACGGTTCAGCATGTCGAGACATGCTGAACCATTTTCTGCCTCCAGAATCTCGAATTCGCCTTTCAGCATTTCTGAGAGAATCATACGGTTCATCTCCGAATCGTCCACGATCAAAATGCGGTAACGACTCGCATTGCGCCGCCCGGCTACCACGATCTCCTCCGGTGTCCACTGTCCATCTTTCTCAGTCACAATCATGTTCTTGGAGGTCTTCGCCTGATACATAAATTCGTCCGCCCGGCACATCGCCTTCCCGACTGTCTCCCCGTTCGTCAGCGTACCGCCGATGCTGACTGACAATTTCAGTTGCGGATATCCTTCAACACTCATGTTGCAGATCAGATCCTGTATCCGATGCAGCTTCTCAACAAATGCCTCCAGACTGATGCCCGGCATCACAAGCAGGAATTCATCCCCGCCATAACGCACCAAGCGGTCCGTCTTACGGATACAGCTTATAATCGCCGCCGACACCGTCACCAGCACTTTATCGCCCGCCACATGCCCATATATATCATTGTAGGTCTTAAAATCATCCAGATCGAGCATCGCGATACCGGCATCCATCCGCTGCTCTTTTAACTGATCTTCAAAATATCTCCGGCTGTAGCTCCTCGTCAGTGCATCCGCATACAGCTCGCGCCTGTAGTGTGCAAATTTCTTAACGAGTGCTTCTCTTCCCTCTGCGTCAAGAAGTGTCTCATCATCCAGACAGGAAATCATCTCCACCACACAGGGAACTCCATCCACCTCCAGATACTTCGCGATGACCTGATACATCTTCAGACCGATAAATTCAAGCTTCATGCACTGTCCCTTCATCGCAAGCGCGCGCTGTGCCGCACAATTCTCACAATTCTTTCCTTTTTCCCAGAACGAATAGCATTTGCAGTCCTCGGATCGGAGTTCCCCGTTCCTCACGTCCATCTTATGGAGTAGATCTTTATCTAAAATACGTACAACCGTAAATATCCTTTCCATCTGTGCAATCATTTGTTCCAATTCCTGCGCCGTCATCTTTGTATTCAAATTCATCATTTTATTTTTATCACCACCTAGCAAATATATAATTTTATTCTACATGATTTCCGGTATGACAACAAGCATTTTTCTCATGCTTCCTGTACATAATTACCGCCCCTGTGTTACTGTTCACGCATACGTACCCCGTAACACGTGATTCACACACTTCCCGTTGTTCACAAAAGATTCCCTTTATTTTTTAGGCGTTTCGTATTACAATAAGGATATCGAATCGTATAGAGAGGAGTATCAACCATGGCAAAAAAACATTTTGGTAAATTACTGACACTGGCAGCTATCGTCGGCGCTGCAGCAGCTGGTGTTTCTTACGTCTTACAGTATAAATCATTCCACAAGGAACTGGATGAGGATTTCCACGACTTTGAAGATGATTTCGATGATTTTGACGATGCCGGCGATAAAGAAGCTTCCAAGGCTTCTGATACAGCTGCCTCCGAACGCAGCTATGTTTCCTTAAATCCGGAGAAAAAGGAAGCTCCGGCTGAGACTCCAGAGGAAACTTCTGAACATTCTGAGGAAAGCGAAAAAGCTCCGGCTGATGCAGATGTCTCTTCCGAAGAACCAGTCAGAACAGAAACCGTCCGCGCAGATGCTCCGGTTTCCGAGGACGGCGAAGCTTCTTCCGAGAAAGAGGATTCCGACGCAGCCCCGGATGACAGCACAACCGTGACGGTTGAGGAAATCACAGAATAACACAGGAGGATTCTTTGCATGATACAAAGTCTTCTCCGCGCGATGGAACTTCTGGAACTTTTAAAAGAAGCCAACCACAAATATTCCATCGCAGAACTTTCCGAATCAACCGGGCTTCCGCCCAGCACAATCCACCGGATTTTGCAGACATTTTGTGAAAAAAAATACGTGATCCGCGATGAACACGCGCACACCTACCAGCTTGGTCCCGCCCTCATCTCTCTCGGTCGGGCGGCGGCTGACAATGTGCGGATTCAGGATGCGGCGCTTCCGATTCTCAAGAACCTCTCCTACTGTACCCGTGAGGATTCCTATCTGATCATCCAGGTTGGCGACAAGGGACTGGTACTTGACAAAACGGACGGTCCGAACCACCTCAAGGTCGTCGAAGAATTTGGCTATGAGATGGATCTGCACTGCGGTGCGATCCGCAAAGCGCTTCTGGCTTTCCAGAGCGACGAATACATCCGCCGCTATCTGGACACACGCTTAACCCGTCCTGAGGCATTTCCAAAGGCGGATCCCGCAGAATTGGCAGAAGAACTCCGCACCATCCGTGAGAAGGGCATTGCCGTTTCCCACGGCGAATACGTCCCGGATGCAGTCGGGATCGGTGCTCCCATTTACGGTATTGACGGACGCATTTCCGCTTCGGTCGGAATCATCGCACCGTATTCCCGTATTGAAGATGACACACATCTTCTGCACCTGCAGGATCAGGTCCGCCACAGTGCGGCAGAATTATCCTATTATATGGGACATACATTTAAGCAGGAGAAATAAAGGAGATTTCACTTTATGATTAATAAACGCTTATTTTTAGCAGGCTTAACAACCGGTCTTCTCTCCCTCTCCGTCGCTTTCCCGGCGATGGCAGGAAGCTGGAAAAATGGAGCTGGTGACAATGCTGCCCGCTGGTGGTACGACAACGGTGACAACACCTGGGCGGCAAATGGCTGGCGCTGGATCGACGGCAACCAGGACGGCGTCAGCGAATGCTACTATTTCGACGCCGAAGGCTGGCTTCTAACCTCCACCACGACACCGGACGGCTACACTGTAAACGCAGACGGCGCCTGGACGGTAAACGGCATCGCTCAGAGCCGCCAGACCGCGGCTTCCAATGAATTCGATAACGAAAGCTGGGACGATTTCCAGAACAGCTCCTCCAAAAAGACGAAAAAAACAGCCACCAGCTCCAGCAGGACGCCAGATTCCGGAAGCTCTGACTCCAGCACCGGCTCATCCGAAGATTCTTCCAGCGATGATAGCAGCAATTCCAACGGAAGCTCCGGCAGCCACAGCAATTCCGCCAGCTCCGGTCCGTCCAAAGAAACCTCTTCTACCTCCGGAGACAAAAAGCCGGATGCTCCAAAGAAGAACTCTAAACAGGAACCAGACAGCGGCTACCGCCAGGGGTCTGTGACGGATGAGAAAATTGCAAATAATAGTTCTTCTGACTCCGCAGAGGAATAAATAAACGTGTGCCGCAAGACACACAAATAAACGCCCCCGCAAGGAAATCTCCTGCGGGGGCGTTTCTATCTCATCATTCAGTTTCCCAAACGAATCTTCTATTATTTCTGAAGTGCAAGGACGTCAGCGAATGCCTGAATAGCAGTGCTTGCCTGACCGAAGTCTCTCATCTGCTGGTCGATACCCAGTTTGATGTGCGGAACACCTGCATCGTTCAGAGCTTTCTTCAGGTACGGATACTCCATCTCCTCCGGATCACAGAACTGCTGCATGAACAGTACCAGACCCTGAGCGCCGCTTTCCTTAACCATGTTAGCTACGAACTCACCACGACGGTTCTTGTCAGATTCCGGATCGTACAGAAGTACTTCGTAATCGATGTTAGCGAACTGTTTAGCCAGTGCTCTAACCGGATCCAGCTCGTCTTCCGGAGCGTCTACACGGAAGGAACGTGTCTCATGTGCTACATCATCTGCAGCGATAGCGATGTTGTTCTCTTCGAAGATAGAAAGCAGCTTCGGATTATCACAGATAATACCGGAGGTAACAACCTTGGTTCCCTTCCAGTCACAGACAGGAAGTTTAGCCAGCTCTGCGTTCAGCTCGACAAGCTTTGCAGTGTATTCCGGCTTCTCCATGAAGTAGAATGCCTTCAGAACTGCGGAACGTTTGGTTGGTGTGATAACATCACAGTGCTCGTTAGCCAGTTTTACGAACTCACGGCGAGCTGCACGGCTCTTGTTGTATACAACGATAGCATCCTGGATGTCAGAATCAGTAATCTTTCTTCCAGCGATTTCTTCCAGATCAGCTTTAACATGGTTGTACTGATCGATACAGAACTGAAGACCAAACTCTTCGAAACGGTTCTGCGGATGAGCTAAGAAGATAACTTTCATCTTGTCGCCCATAGCTACACGGAAGTTCTGGCTCATCGGACGAAGAGTATCACAGATAGTAGGTGTGATAATACCGTCTAACTGATCCATAGTTCCATCCAGCAGCATCTCCAGAGCTAACTGAGCGATGGTGCAGTAGAAAGTAGCGCAGTACTCTTTTGCACGGCTGATGGTCTTAGTGTTGGAACCCCACATACCCATCGGAACGATACCAGCGGCATATACAAGCTCTTCCGGAGCGTAGTAAGGAAGAACACCAACTACTTTTTTGCCCTGAGCTTTATATTCAGCAAGCTGCTGCTTCGGAGTTGCAGCTTTTACCTTAAATTCTTCTAATAATGCGTTAACACTCATGGTTATTTAGCCTCCTTTGCCTGCTTATTTGCTTCCATTGCCTCAACCAGACCCTCTACACGAGTCTCGTACTGAGCAGCATTGAAGTTACGCGGGTCAGCCTGATCGCCGTCGAAACCAGCACACGGGATACCCAGGTCAGCAGTAAAGCGACGCTGCATCTCAGCCATGTAACCACTCCACGGTTTACAGCTTCTGTTGTAGTGAACCAGAACGCCATCTACCTTGTTATCACGGCAGATGCCTTCACGCCAGTCAACACCCTGCTCGATGCAGACAGAGTTCGGAGCTTTGTAGTAAGCACGAGCCATCTCATCGATGTTGTTGTAAACGAAACCGAATGCCGGAGCATATACAACGGCAGTAACGTTTACACCGTGGGTCTTCAGCGGTTTGAACAGAGCCGGCAGTTTCGGCCAGCACGGAATACCCTCGAACATAACACGGTATTTCTCCGGGAACGGAGTTGTGGTCTCACCCTTCTTAACTGTCTCTTCCAGGTCTTTTGCAAGTAATTCAAAAGCATCACCAGCAGCTACAGTAGCACGTGCAGTTACAACGTCTGCCATGTGGTTGAACAGGTCAAATCCACTATATGGAGCCGGTTTGTACTGCAGGAAATCACAGACTTTCAGCCAAGCCTTAGCGGTACGGTTAGCGTTTGCACAAGCCTGCTCGAACTTCTTCTCGTCGAACTTCTTGCCTGTCAGCTCTTCCAGCTGTTTGATCGCTTTGTCGAACTGAGCGCGAACATATTTAACATTCTCATCATGAACTTCTACTGTATTGTTGTACGGGATATCGATCATGATCAGCGGAATGTTACACATACGAGCGATGTTCTCATACCATTTTGTCATACAGTTACAGATGTTGTTGCAGCAAAGAACGAAATCCGGCTGCGGAATACGCATCTGACGAATCGGAGAAATAGCCTCAAGACGTTTCTCTTTTTCCGGACCATCCGGGAGTTTTTCAATCTCAAGTAGGTTGTCCAGCTGCAGATACGGAGTCTGAGTCTTCGGATCCTTCTTCGGTTTTCCGTCTTCACCCATCACTACGTTGCCGTCAGCATCTTTTAATGGTTTACCTGTGCTCGGATCGATGATGTATTCACCAGTCTCCGGATCATACTTACGGGATACACGTACACCAGCTGCATATGCAAGGCTGATACGAGCGTAACCGCAGATATCGTTGTCATATCCAAGATCCTCAGCTGCCTGGCACATCAGCTCACCATAACGGTTAGCTGCGATACCAGCTGCCTGGTTCTCCGGATACATAACGTGTAAATCAAATGCTGCTGCAAGCTCACACGGGAATTTGGAAGAAGACCATCCAACTAACTCGCCTCTTGCTTTGGCCTCACGCGCCTCTTTGTGTACGTCATCTACGACTTTACGAAGCGCAAGAACACCAGGACTAACTTGTTTTGCCATAATAATTATCCTCCATTCTTAAAAATTAACTTAGTTACTTCTGACGGCTGGCTACCTGATATGCCATCAGGGCTGCGCCAAGCGCGCCGTTATACTGTGTCAGCGGGGATGTACAAATCTTTACGCCAAGCTCAGCCTCAAGCGCATCTACTACGCCCTGGTTCTGAGCCACACCGCCTGTCATAACGACATCCGGCACTACACCGATTCGGTGGGCAAGACCCGTGACACGATGAGCCACTGAACGATGAATACCGGCAATAATATCACATTTATCCGTTCCCATCGACAACTGGCTTATAACCTCACTCTCTGCAAAAACCGTACAGGTGGAACTGATTCCTACCTGCTTCTTGGACATAGCGCCAAGACGGCCTAGATCACTTACCTCAACTTCGAGAACGCGAGCCATAACATCCAGAAATCTTCCGGTTCCGGCTGCACACTTATCGTTCATCTGGAAGTTTGTCATGACACCTTCCTCAACGCGAAGAACCTTCACGTCCTGACCGCCGATGTCAATTACGGTATGAACCTTCGGGAAAAGGAAATAAGCGCCCTTTGCATGACATGACAGCTCACTCATCTGCTTATCGGCAATTCCGTCCATCAGAGATGTACGTCCATAACCGGTAGCCAGTGTGAATGCCATATCTTCTTTCTTGAGACCTGCATCTTCCAGAACTGCCTCGATGGCACGGCTTGGACCGCTGGTACCTGCTCCAACGTCAATCAGAGACTTACCTACGATCTCCTTGCCATCCTTCAGGATGATACATTTGGAAGCTGTAGAGCCTACGTCGATACCTAAAGTGAAAATTTCGCTCATGATGTATCTTTTTCCTTTCAATACTGACTTTCTATGCCTGATTTTTGTTTCAACGATGTTTTGGCAGATCCGTGCTATCACATCGTCTCCACCCATCATAATACCACAAAATCAACTAAAAGTCGCTGTAAAATCTTGAAAATGTTATAAAATAATTCTTAACAAAACTATTACTTATTACTTATCTGCCTGAGTATACCAATAAATCGAGCAAAGGTTCCAGTTCCTTTGCCCGATTTATCTGCAAGCATTCGGCAAAACGGTTCATTTACAGTCATACAGACAAGCCGCTTCGCCAGAGCCTCACACTATTCACACTATCAATTTGTTACTTATCACTATTTACACTATCACTGTCAGCCGCGTACTTACGCGCCTTCTCTTTTTAAAATGTTATCTTAGCGGCACCTATCACAATGCCGTTTTAATTTGATAATTATTTACCGTAGTTGATGAACTCACGAGTAGATCTCGGAGCCAGCATCTGATGCATCGGGCAGATAGCCTGAGCATTCTGATAATAAGCCTCGGTAAATGCCTGGATGTACGGACGAAGATCGGTCAGATCTACGATCTCATCAACCATACCCTGTTTTGTACAATATTTCGGACGAGATTTGTCTGTGTACATCTGGATCATAGCGTTCATCTTGTCGATGATCGGCTGAAGCGGCTCGCCAGCTTTTTTAGCTTTAACAAGCTTTCTGGAGTACATAGCGTTTGCAGCGGTCTCACCCGGCATTACGTAGTACTCGCAAGCACCTGTACCGATAGAGAATACGTTGGTGTTGTTGCCCTGCGGACCACCCAGAACGTAGTGAGCAGCAGCACTTGCCTTACGAAGAGTAACCTCCAGAGACGGAAGCTTAGCATTCTCGATAGAGTAGATCAGGGACTGACCTAAACCAAGCAGCTCTGCCTTCTCAGCGTCATCGCCTACATCGATACCTGTGGTATCCTGCAGCCAGATAACCGGTGTCTTATCACGAGCACACAGAGTAACGAACTCGTTCATCTTAATCAGACCCTGACGATACAGCTTACCACCGATACCTACAGAACCCTGTTTGTACTCCGGATAGTTCATGAGTAAGCCCTGTACGTTAGCGATAACACCAACCAGAAGGCCGTTAACTTTTGCAAGACCAGCAACGATCTCCGGACCGTAGCCTTTCTTGTACTCGAAGAACTCACTGTTATCGAACAGACGGCCGATTACATCGTAGATGTCGTACGGACGTTTCTGGTTCATCGGGATGATGCTGTACAGATCCTCAGCCGGAAGCTGCGGAGCCTTCGGGCTGTCAACACGGAAGAACTCCAGGTTGAAGCACGGAAGGTAGTTGATGTACTTCTTGATTCCCTCGATAACGCCTAAATCATCCTCGTAAACTTCACGGAAGAATCCGGTCTCATCATAGTGGATCGGCACGGAACCCGGAGCCGGAACGTGATGTTTGCTGTTCTCGATCTGAGCGTTAACGATCTGCTCTGCTGCTTCCTCATCGATGTAACCCTTCGGGTTCATACCGGAAAGGATACCAGCGCCACCAACTGCCATGTTCGCATCTTTATGAGCGATCAGGATAGTCGGGGAAATGCTGTGGTAACCACCACCTGCCGGGTTGGTTCCGTAGATACCTACGATAACCGGAACACCAAGCTGGTTTAACTCAGCGTTGCGGAAGAACGGTGTACCACCACCACGACGGTTCGGGTATACTTTGTCCTGATTCGGGAACTCAACGCCTGAGCAGTTTAACAGGTATACTAACGGCAGATGCAGCATCTTAGCGGTATCTGCAGCACGGAGCAGGTTATCTGCCTGTCCCGGAACCCAAGCACCAGCCATCTTCTTGTTATCAGAAGCGATGATGTAAACCCATTTGCCATTTACACGGCCAAGACCATTCAGAACGTTAGTTGTCTGGAAACGGTTGTCTTCCGGATTGTAAAGGCTGTTTAACGGGCACCATGTACCTGGATCGATCAGGGCGTTGATACGCTGTGTAGCAGAAAGCTGTCCACGTGCGTTTAACTTCTCTTCGGTTGTGATACCAGCATCAAGAGCCTGCTTAATGGACTCATGGATGTCGTTCTCAACAGCCTTCAGTTCCTGCTCGTTTTCCGGATTCGGATTAACCAGAGCTTTACCAACGGTAGGCATATTCTGGAAATATCCTGGCATTGAATACATATTCATGTCTTCTTTTCTCCTTATAAAATAAAAAATAAAAATGGTTATAAATGAATTGCTTGCGGGACAGTTCGTCTCCTGTCCCGCCTGCAATCAGTAACTAATTAATCGACAGAAATGATATCTGTCTTGATTCCCTATGGAAGGCTAATTACTTAGTCTCCTTCGGAACTTTGATGAATGCCTGACCTGGGTCGATCTCTTCACGAATAACGCGGATGATCTCCGGATCCGGACCTTCCATCAGCTGAGCTCTGGAGGTATCGATCTCGAAACCAGTGTTCTCCTGAACCATTTCCGGAGAGGAGAATGGATAGTAGTAAGCCAGGTACATTCTCTTGGTCTCTTCGTCGAATTTCATGATACCAAGATCGGTAACTACCATCTGCGGTCCACGGTTGCCCGGAAGACCTGCTCTCTCACGTCCGCCAGGGCCGTCCATCCAGCCACAGCTTGTGATGTAGTCAACATGCTCCATGAATCTTCTCTTCTGATGCTGCATCATGATGATGGTGTTGCAGAAGGTAGCGATTCCGTTTGCACCGCCAGAACCGGTGAAACGTGTGGTAGGTTTAACATAATCACCCTTACCAAAGATACAGGTAGAGTTAACGTTTCCGTACGGGTCGATCTGAGCGCCACCGATGAATGCGATCATACGATCAGCATCATGTAACCACTCATTAGCCTCGAAACCTACGAAACGAACGTTTGGCCACTGTACTGCACAGTGAGCCATGAAACGGTTGTCACCTACAGAACGCGGAACCTCGATCGGAGAACAATCCATAAGACCACTCTCTACGATCGGATGGCAGCTCGGGCAAACAACACGTTTTGCCAGGGATGCACCGATTAACGGAAGACCGGTACCAACGATAACGATCTGATTTTCTTTAATATTTTTTGCGATGGCGTAAGCCTGCATTTCCTGCTTTGTATACTTTGTATAATCAGCCATTTTAGATTTTCCCTCCCTCAATTAATGTCTGGTAGAATAGCCAAGATGCGGCTCATTCTTAAGGTTCATGAGGCGAGCGCCGCCCAGTACGTTGAGCAGATCATCCTGATCCTTGCATCCATATACATACTTCTGAAGGTAATCCTTGAAGGTCTCCGGAATCTTGGTGCCGTCAGCAGCATCTTTTGCAGCCTGTGCAGCAACTTCTGCAGCTTTTGCAAGCTTCTCATCTTCCGGCTTAGCAGCAGCAGCCTTAGCAGCTTTGTCTGCAGCCTTCTGAAGCTGTGCCTTAGCATCCTCAGCGTCAAGGTACTTGGAAGCCTTGTCGTACTCTTTCAAGCCCTTATCATCATCATCATAATAGCCGTAGCACTGTGCCGGCCAAGCACCGTACGGTGCACGAACAACGGCGTCTACACACTCACCAAAGATTCTTGTCTTGGTTGGGTCACGACGGATATACTCATCACTTACGATCTCCTCGCAGGTAACGATACAACGTTTTGCAGCTACAGCGATATCTACGTCATGGAACTCATCACCATCGATGATACAGGTTCCATCCGGAGATGCCTGCTGAACATGGATGATAGCGCAGTCAAGCTTCGGAACCGGAACAGCCAGCAGCTTCTCGCCTGGCTCAAGCGGGTTCTCGATCTCTACGCATTTCAGGTTGTCAACACCTTCCATGGTTCTTCTCTTCTCTTCGCTGATACCCCAGAACTTAACAAGTCCGGAGCCCTGCATCATACGTACCGGCAGGTACGGAAGACCCAGAGATGCAGCATGAAGCTGAAGCATCAGAACGTCCTGAGAATAATCCTCATATGTAAGCTCACCCTTCTCGATAGCTGCACGGAAACGACGAGCTACGTTGGTGTAACCAGAGTTTGCAGTATAGCAGTTGATGTAGGCTCTCACACGGCCCTCACCGATTAACGCATCCCAGTCACCACCTGCCGGGCCAGACCAGCCTACAAAACCAGTTTTACCCTGACGAAGGATCTCGTAAACTGCTGCATACGGTTTACGGTTTGTTGTAAATCCGCCGAGACAAAGTACATCGTTGTCACATACATACTTTTCTACGGCATCGTGTAAAGACATTACTTTATTAGCCACAATAAAGCCTCCTTTAAAAAAATTTTCTATAACTACCTATATAAATAAGTAAAAACGGGATCCGGTACTTCCGGCGCTGCGGTCTTTCGCAGGCCAGATGCAGCCAGATCCCGGCTGCAACAGCCAAAAATCAATATTCGATTAACCGAAAATCAGCATGAAGAAACCTGCTGCTACGGCAGAACCGATAACACCTGCTACGTTTGGTCCCATAGCGTGCATCAGAAGGAAGTTGGTCGGATTCTCTTTTGCACCAACTGTCTGAGAAACGCGGGCAGCCATCGGTACAGCAGATACACCAGCGGAACCGATTAACGGGTTGATCTTGCCGCCGGTTACAGCGCACAGCACCTTACCAAGGAGAACACCTCCGATGGTAGCGAATGCGAATGCAAGAAGACCCATGCAAACGATAGCGATGGTCTGAACACGCAGGAAGATCTCGCCGTTTGCGGTCGCACCTACGGTAGTACCAAGCATGATAGTTACGATGTTGCACAGTGCGTTCTGAGCTGTATCAGAAAGACGCTCTGTAACACCAGATTCACGAAGCAGGTTACCAAGCATCAGCATACCAAGCAGCGGAGCTACGGACGGAAGAAGCAGGGAGCAGAACAGTACTACGAATACCGGGAATACGATCTTCTCAACCTTGCTTACCTTACGGAGCTGCTTCATAACGATGGAACGCTCTTTCTTAGTGGTAAGAAGCTTCATGATCGGCGGCTGAATCAGCGGAATCAGCGCCATGTAGGAGTAAGCGGCAACGGCGATCGGAGCAACCAGATCCGGTGCCAGGTTGTTAGCTACATAGATAGCGGTCGGACCGTCTGCACCACCGATGATACCGATAGCAGCTGCCTCACCTACTGTAAACAGACCAGTTGCGTTAGCCAGCATGAATGCAATGTAGATACCGAACTGAGCAGCTGCACCAAGCAGAAGGCTCACCGGGTTTGCAATCAGCGGACCAAAGTCTGTCATGGCACCTACTGCCATGAAGATCAGACACGGGAACAAACTGGACTTAACACCGCCGTAGATGATACGCAGAACACCTGCGGTATACCACGGCTCGCTTTCCTTCATCAGGTCAGCCAACGGCAGGTTTGCCAGGAACATACCAAATGCAATCGGAAGCAGAAGAAGCGGCTCGAACTGCTTTTTAATTGCCAGGTATAATAATACAAAAGCAATGAGAATCATTACACAGCTTCTCCAGGTCAATGCTGCGAAACCCGACTGTGCAAGAAGCTCTTTTAATATTTCAAAAAAGTTCATTACCTAACCTCCTAGTTCAGAGCAACCAGAGCAGCTCCTGTATCAACAGAATCGCCAGCCTTAACAAGGATCTTGCTGACTGTACCGTCTGCCGGAGCAACGATCTCAGTCTCCATTTTCATGGCTTCCATAATAACTACTACTTCGCCAAATTTAACTGCCTGTCCTTCAGATACCTTGATGTTCAGGATTTTACCTGGCATTGGAGCTTCTACGGTAGTTGCGCCCGCCGGAGCTGCTGCCTTCGGAGCCGGAGCTGCTGCCGGTGCCGGAGCTGGAGCCGGTGCTGCTGCAACTGGAGCCGGAGCCGGTGCTGCCGGTCTCTGTACCGGTGCGGATGCCGGAAGAACCGGAGCTGCCGGAGCTGCTACACCATTACGATCCAGAGATTTGTAAGCTTCTAATTTTTCTACTTCAACTTCGTATTTCTTTCCATTGATCGTAGCAACATATTTCATAATTCTTTACGTCCTTTCGAATGTTTATCATTACTGTTCACACATGTGTGCCCAGTAATGGGATTTTGCCGATGCTTTGTATTCCAAATCGGCAAAATCTGTTGCCTGAACTGTATCATACAGAATTTTCAGTTCCGAAAATTCCTTTTTGTAAACAGTTGCTATTTATCATAGTATCGTCTATTAGTTCAGGGTAACCAGTGCTGCACCTGTGTCAACGGCGTCGCCTGCCTTGACAAGAATCTGTGCTACTGTACCGTCTGCCGGAGCAACGATTTCAGTTTCCATCTTCATAGCTTCCATCACGATGACGGTCTCACCAAACTTAACTGCCTGTCCTGCAGATACTTTGATGTTCAGGATCTTACCTGGCATCGGAGCCTCTACGGTAGTTGCGCCTGCTGCCGGTGCTGCCGCCGGTGCCGGTGCTGCTGCCGGAGCTGGTGCTGCTGGTGCAGGTGCCGGTGCTGGTGCTGGTGCTGCCGGTGCTGCTACTGGAGCCGGTGCTGCTGCCGGAGCCTCGCCGTAACGCGGCATTGGCTCGTATGCATCGATTCTTTCAAGTTCTACTTCGTACTGTTTTCCATTGAGGGTAGCCGTATACTTCATAACTGCTCTAACCTTCCTTTCGATTTCCTTTCATTCCTGTTTCTCATTACTTAACTTCTGTCACGCTCAAGATCTTAAACTTGTCTGTCGGCAATCCGAGGTCATCCCCGATCGTTGCCATCAGCACGGCAAGTAATTCCTTATCAGCTTCATCCGACACAGCCGGTGCTGCTTTCTGTGCTGCGGCCGGGGCCTTAGCACCATCAGAAACAACGGAGCGGAGAATCTTGGAAATTACCATAATTGCCAGAGCCAGACAGATCAGAGCCAGGAAAACTACCGAAAGACCCAGCAGAGAAACGATAACTGACTGCCCGAAAGGCATAGTTGGTTCAGTCCACATTGTGCATTGCACCTCCTTATTTATTTTAGGTTCTGCTTTCTTTGTGAAAAATTATACTTATAAAATTCCACCAGTAAGATTCCGTATTGTGGAATGCATTCCATTTTTGAAAGCAATTTATAAGGGGCTTTTCCCCTTAACTGTAACAAGTGAAGCCACAGATTGACATGATCAGCTCACTTTACTTAAATTATAACAGTAACCCCCCTGATTGTCAACCAAGCCTTTCATAAATTATGCACAAAAAGCAGGGTGTTTTATTAGCAAAAACAACCTGCTTTTTATAGGTTATTACTACATTTTTCTACATTTTTCTTAATAACCCCCGGAAGAATCGCCAAGACCTCTCAAGCATTTTGCTCATATTCTAAAATGTATTCTGAAAGTCCCGTTCTCTCCTTTTTCCATCAGAACAAAGCCGCTTTTTTCTGTATTTTTTTATACATTTTCAAGAGTTGTTCTCGATTTATTTCGGAAGCTTGAAAGAGCTCTTCAGCGAAACAATCCGGTTGAAAACCGGTTTGCCCGGCTCGCTGTCGCGGCAGTCCACGCAGAAGTATCCATTGCGGACGAACTGAAAGCTCTCAAATGCTTTTGCCTCTTTCAGACCCGGCTCTAAGTAACACTCTTTCAGAACGCGCAGGGAATTCGGATTTAAGTTCAGCGTTCCATCTGCATTGAGTTTGCCCTTTTCCTCGTCTACCAGGTTCTCATAGAGACGTACTTCTGCTTTCAGTGCAGTCTGTGCTGCTACCCAGTGAATCGTACCTTTTACCTTTCTTGCATTGAAGCCGGAACCACTCTTCGTCTCTGGATCGTAGGTACAGTGAACAACCGTTACATTGCCGTCTGCATCTTTCTCGCATCCGGTGCAGGTAACAAAGTACGCGTTCATCAGGCGGACCTCATTGCCCGGGAAGAGACGGAAGTATTTCTTCGGTGGTTCTTCCATAAAGTCCTCGCGTTCGATGTAAAGTTCTCTGCCGAATGGAATCTTTCTGGAACCAAGTTCCTCGTTCTCCATATTGTTTGGTGCATCCAGCTCCTCGATCTGTCCTTCCGGATAGTTGTCGATAACAAGCTTGACCGGGTCAAGAATTGCCATCACACGGGACTTCTTTAATTTCAGATCCTCGCGCAGGCAGTACTCTAACATTGCACTGTCGATGGAATTATCTGCTTTGGAGACACCTGCCAGCTCTACAAAGCGGCGGATGGATTCCGGCGTGTAACCTCTGCGGCGCAGCGCTGCGATGGTTACCAGACGCGGGTCATCCCAGCCATCTACAATCTTATCTTCTACCAGTTTCTTGATATAACGTTTTCCGGTAATGACGTTGGTCAGATACATCTTCGCAAACTCAATCTGGCGCGGCGGGTTCTCAAACTCGCACTCTCTTACGACCCAGTCATAAAGCGGTCTGTGATCCTCAAATTCCAGCGTACAAATCGAATGCGTGATGTGCTCAATCGCATCCTCAATCGGATGAGCGAAATCGTACATCGGGTAAATGCACCATTTGTCCCCGGTGTTGTGATGATGCATATGGGCTACACGATAAATAACCGGATCACGCATATTGATGTTCGGGGATGCCATATCAATTTTCGCACGCAGTACCTTTTCGCCATCCGCATATTTGCCTTCTTTCATCTCCTCAAAGAGCTGTAAGTTTTCCTCGATGCTGCGGTTGCGGTACGGGCTTTCCTTACCAGGATTGTTAAAATCACCGCGGTACTCACGGATCTGATCAGCTGTCAGATCGCAGACGAATGCTTTTCCCTTTTTAATAAGAAGAACTGCACACTCATACATCTGCTGGAAATAGTTGGATGCAAAAAACAGGCGATCCTCAAAATCAGCGCCCAGCCATTTTACATCCTCGATGATCGACTCAACAAACTCTGTCTTCTCCTTCGTCGGGTTGGTGTCATCAAAACGGAGATTGAATTTTCCGTTGTATTCTTTTGCCAGTCCAGAGTTCAGAATAATCGATTTAGCGTGTCCAATATGAAGATATCCGTTCGGTTCCGGAGGAAATCTCGTCTGGACATGATCGTAAACGCCTTCTGCCAGATCTTTGTCAATCTCGCGCTCGATAAAGTTCTTGGAGACAGTCTCTTCCTTCTCCTCTCCCTCTGCCAATGGTTTTTTATTTTCTTCCATATACATTCCCTCCGTTGTTTCTTTTCGTAAATTGATACTGTTGTTTGAGTCAAATCAAACAGTTTTATTTTTTATCATATCACATTTTGGAGTTTTCGAAAAGGGGATATTTGCCCACAAAAAAGGAAGCGCCGCGGGAGGACACTTCCTTTTCTGATTTTCAATTTTTAAGCATCTTTATTATGGCAATTTAAGATGTCCTGCGTTCGCAGGTAATTCTACTTCTTCTTATTATATATGTGTTTTTATGCAATTCTACTTATGCGTTTGCAAGAGCCTCGCCCAGTGCCTCGCACTCAGCACCTGCTGTCTCGTCCGGCGTTGCGTTGCAGATTACCGGCTCGCAAGCCATGGTTACGCCCAGAGTCATGCAGTCGCTCTCCCAGGTACGCATCCACTCGCCGTCGCCCCATCCGTAAGAACCGAATAATGCAATCTTTTTGCCAGAGAGAACCGGGCTAACCTCGTCGAACATCGGCTGGAACTCAGACTCCTCTAACTGTTCAGCCCCCATGGACGGGCAGCCAAATGCGATTCTGTCATACTCGCCAGCTTTGTCAGCGCCAAACTCTGCGGAAGTAAATAAATCAGCCTCGCCGCCCGCTTTCTTAACGCCCTCTGCTACGTAATTTGCCATAGCCTCTGTGTTTCCCGTTCCGCTCCAGTATACAATTGCTACCTTGCTCATTTTTATTTCCTCCTTGTGAATAATTTACTTACTTAGATTTATTATGCGGCTTTTACAAGCTGAATAATCGGTGTCCCCTGACGGTATTTCTCCCGGCACACTTCCGTGCATTCCCGGTATGAATCAAACCGCCGTTTTGCTTCCTGCGGGTCGCCATACGTCTTCCAGTAACCGCTGCAGGTATAATTTTTTCCCTGATTTTCAATGAATCCAACAACATCCTCAAGCGGATACCCCAGGAAAATGCCAATCTCATGTGGAAAATCATGTTCCAGACAAAGCCGGTTGGAAAGCTGCCTCAAAAATCCATCGACCGTCTTCTTCATCTGGTAACCAGACTTTTTTAAAAAGTGCTGTACAGATATTTTACCCAGAATGAAGCGAAGCCATTCCTCGCGGTACACCAGAATCAGAAACGCGCCCGTCCGGCTGCACTCTTTAAGCGCCCGCACCTGAAGCCCCGACGGTTCCAGTTCCCGGTTCCAGAAATCAAGCGTTTCCAGGAGTTTATCACGGTTCTGCGGCTGATAGCGGAACAAGTTCGACGGTTTGATACCACGAAGAGTCGGCGCACACACCTCTACGAATACTTCTTCAAACAACCGTTCCATCTTTCTGCCTCCTAACTGCTTCTCTTAGTTAGCCATATCTACCTTTAGTTAGATATGGCTAACTATCTTTTAAAAAATAAAAGGCTTTTTCTGCCTTCTATTTTCCTTTTCGCAGGTTAGTCTCATCTAACTTCAATGAGACTATATCATGAATCACTTACCACGTCAAGCAAATTTTGTTCATTTTTGCTTACTGAGTTTTTTTATCAGTAACATCATTTTCTATCTTTTGGGACGATAAATAATCTCATTCACCGCATACACCGTCACAAATGCCTTCGGATCTGTTTTTAATATATACGGCATGAGCTGTGCATATTCGTTTTTATCTACGATCGTGATAATTTCCGTCTTCGGCTCATTGTCAAACGCGCCGAATCCCTGATAGATCGTCGCGCCGCTGTGAAGCGTATGCAGGATAAACTGGCGTATCTCTTCTTCTTTTTCCGAGATAATGCAAACTCTCTTTTTCAGATTCAGACCGAAAATAAAATGATCCAGCACAATTCCGTTTAAGTATGTGCCCAGAATGCCCAGCACCACCAGTTTTTTATCGCTAAAAAACACGGATGAGAGCGCCACACACATGCCTGGAAGCGCCATCGCTTTTCCCAGCTCCATATGGAAATATTTGTTTAAGAGCTTTGCCACGATGTCCAGACCGCCCGACGAGGCATTCATCCAGAACAAAAGAGCCAGACCAACGCTGACAACAAAGATATAGCAGACCGTATCCATCATCGCATCCTGGTTGATCGACACAAAATCCGGAAAAACCTGCTCAAACACCCACAGAAAAACCGGCAGAATCAGTGACGTATACACCGTCTTGACGCCGAACTCGCGTCCGATAAAGAGAAAGCCCACCACCAGAAGCGCCGCATTTAAAATAAAGGTCAGCACTGAAATCGGCAGCGGTATCACATTTCCCAAAAGCATCGCCAGACCGGAAATACTTCCCACCGATACACCGCTCGGAATCAGAAAGAAATAGACGGCTGCCGCCACGACAAAGGTCGCCGCTGTGATCATTGTGTACTCCCTGATTACGCGCATGGACTTTTTTTCCATAACTTAAAACCTCCTCATATTACAATTTCGCGCGAGCGCGCATCTTTGGCACGTTAGTGCCTTTTTGTGTAATAGAGAATTCCAAGGGATTTCCCATTATACAAAAAGACACATCGCGTCTGCAATGTGTCTTCGTAATGAGGCATCGGGGATTCGAACCCCGGACAACTTGATTAAAAGTCAAGTGCTCTACCGACTGAGCTAATACCCCATATTTAACTGGGCTAGTTGGATTCGGACCAACGAATGCAGGAGTCAAAGTCCTGTGCCTTACCGCTTGGCGATAGCCCATCAGCAAAAGATCCTTTTAAAAGGAAGGTGGATATAGGGATTCGAACCCTAGGCCTCCAGAGCCACAATCTGGCGCGCTAACCAACTGCGCTATATCCACCATAGGAATCTGTCGAAACAGATTCGACGAGCCTGAAGGGATTCGAACCCCCGACCCACGGCTTAGAAGGCCGTTGCTCTATCCAGCTGAGCTACAGACTCATATTCATTTTGCGATTCTGACCGTTTTATCCGGCACTGTAACCATTCCCGCATCTGACCTCTCAGCCAACTGCTTGTCTGTCTCATCGACAGCAAAGATAGTATATAACATTTGAAAAAGAATGTCAACAGGAAATTTCATATTTTTTAAAATAATTTCAAAAATTCATTTCTTTTGACTTTCCCCCTATTTTTCCACCTCTTCCTGCTCGTATGACAGGAAGTCCGCCAGAAATCCCTTTTCCCGCAGCGCTGCCTCGATCTCGTCGAGAATATCCTCCTGATCGGCAGCCACGTGATGGAAATGATAGCCCGATGTCACGTTTAAAAGCGGCGTGGAACGCCCAGTCCGGATATTTTCCACAAATGCCTCAACATCGCGGCGGCTGCGGATATTTAACGGCGCCGATACCTTTCCATAGATGCGGTGGTTGACCATGACATCCAGCACCTCGCCGCCCAGATCAACAATCGTATTCAGCTCTTCGCGCGTCTGCTCGGTCGTATGGCACATTTTAAAGAGGCGTTCCGTCTGGTGCGGCACCTCCAGCACATAACCGCGGGCAGTCGCAAGGACAGGGTGTCCCTCGGTACGCAGAAGCGCGATATCCTGCACCACCACCTGACGGCTCACGCCGACTGCCCGCCCCAGCGCCCCGCCGGAAAGCGGTGTGGATGACTGTCCCAGCATTTCCAGTATTTTCTTTCTCCGCTGTACTCCTGTCATCGTTGTTTCCATCCTGTTTTCCCTGTCCTTTCTTAGTTTTTAAATTTTTATAATGCCCGCAGATGTTTGAGGCTCAAATCCAGAATTGGTGCCGAGTGCGTCAGCGCGCCGCTGGACACATAATCTACGCCTAATTTCGTGATCGTTGCGATATTTTCCTTCGTCATATTTCCGGAACACTCCGTCTCGGCGCGTCCGTCGATGATGCGGATCGCCTCCGCCATCTCGTCCGGGGTCATATTATCCAGCATGATAATATCAGCGCCCGCTTCCACTGCCTCGCGCACCATATCGAGATTTTCCGTCTCCACCTCGATCTTGCGGACAAATGGGGCATATTTCTTCGCCGCCTCAACCGCCGCCTTAACTCCGCCGGCTGCGTCGATATGGTTATCCTTGAGCATCACGCCGTCCGATAAGTTGTAACGGTGGTTGCTGCCGCCGCCAACCTTGACCGCATATTTTTCAAATATACGCATACACGGGGTCGTCTTGCGCGTATCTAAAAGCGTCGTCTTCGTTCCTTCTAAGAGCTTCGCCACCTGATTCGTATAGGTCGCAATGCCGCTCATCCGCTGTAAATAGTTGAGCGCCGTCCGCTCGCCGGAAAGAAGCACCCGGATGTCGCCGGTGATCACGCCTAAAAACTGCCCTTTTGTGACGGTATCCCCGTCTTTTACCTCAAATTTTGTCTCGGTCGCCTCGTCCAGAAGTTTAAACACGCGCTCAAACACCTGTAAACCGGCGATAATACCGTCTGCCTTGGCTAAGAGTTGTACCTCGCCCTTACGGTATTCCGGCATGACCGCGTTCGTCGAAACGTCCTCACTGTTGATATCTTCCTTTAACGCCATGCGGATATACTCATCCGCAACAAGCTGCATCGTAATTGGATTCATACTCTTCGTCCTCCCGTCCGGCGATCTTGCCTGCCGCTCTCTCTGCAAATACAAGGCTTTCCAGCAGACTGTTGCTGGCAAGCCGGTTCTTTCCGTGTACGCCGTTGCAGCTCGTCTCACCAACCGCATACAGGTGGTCCATCGTCGTCTCGGAGAAATGATCGACATAGATACCGCCCATAAAATAATGCTGCGCCGGTACGACCGGAGCCGGTTCCTTCGTGATATCGTAGCCCTCTTTTAAGCACTCCTCATAAATGTGCGGAAAATGGTTCCGGATCGTCTCCTCCGGAACTGCCTTAAACGACAGCCATACATGATCGCTGCCCTCTTTTTCCATCTCCTTCTCGATCGCCTGCGTCACCACATCACGCGGCAGAAGCTCATCGACAAAGCGCTCGCCCTTTCCATTTAACAGAACTGCTCCCTCGCCGCGGGTCGATTCTGAAATCAGGAAGCTGCGTCCCGGCTTCTTGCTGTACAGGCTGGTCGGATGAATCTGGACATAATCGAGATGTTCCAGACGCACGCCGTGTTTCTTTGCCACATCCAGCCCATCACCTGTCAGGCTCGGGAAGTTCGTCGAATGCTTGTAAAGCCCGCCGATACCGCCGGTCGCCAGAACCGTGTCTTTCGCATGGAGCTTTAAAATATCGCCAGCTGCATTCTTTGCCAGAATGCCGGTGCAGATACCCTTTTCTACCAAAATATCCGTCATAACAGTATATTCCCGGATTTCTACATTCGGAAGTTCTTTTACACGCGTCTGCAGGGTCGTCGTGATCTCTTTTCCCGTGATGTCCTCATGGAAACAGATACGCGGCTGCGAATGCGCGCCCTCCTTTGTATATTTTAAACTGCCATCTGGATTTTTGTCAAACCCTACGCCTAATTTCAGCAGATTATTTATCACATCCCGGCTGGAGCGGATCATGATATCCACACTCTCCTTGCGGTTCTCGTAGTGTCCCGCGCGCATCGTGTCCTCAAAATACGCATCATAATCCGTCTCATCCCGCAGCACGCAGATACCTCCCTGCGCCAGCATGGAATCACAGCTCTCTATATCTTCCTTGCAAATCATTA
The DNA here is from genome assembly GCF_003478415.1 of Clostridium sp. AF27-5AA. Classification (NCBI taxonomy): domain Bacteria; kingdom Bacillati; phylum Bacillota; class Clostridia; order Eubacteriales; family Clostridiaceae; genus Clostridium; species Clostridium sp. AF27-5AA. The sequence continues at coordinate 120,622 of NZ_QUFH01000008.1, read as the reverse complement.
AGATCCGGTCTTCCGACGGCAGGTTTAAAGCGGTGTACAGACCGCCTACGCCACACCCGACGATGACCACATCATAATTTTCCTCCCGGACCATTTTGTTGCCTTCCTTTCTATACCATACGTTTGCACTTATCTTTTTATCCTGCAGATAGTTCAGCCTTCAAATCGCAGAATACTATCTGCCACTCTATGCTCCTATCGCAAACAGAGTTCTCTTTCAATCCAAAACTTCATTTGTGCATCCGCACCAGTATAGCACATATTATTTCATGTGACAAGACATATGTAATGATATTTTGGTGATTCTGCAAAAACTAATTCTGCAAAAACTCATGTTTCATTGACAGCCCACCATAAATCCATTAAAATACCTACTATAATAAGGTTTTTGCCGAATTAAATTTAAACATATGAAGAGAAGGTATTTTCATGAAAATCAATCACGTACACGCAGTCTATTTCAGCCCGACCGGCAACGCGAAAAAGGTTGTTACCACGCTGGCGCAGGCGATCGCGGACACACTCGGCGTCCCGATGGATTCCTATGATTTCACGCTGCCGGAAAGCCGCGAAAAAGTTCATACATACGGGGCAGACGATCTGCTCGTCATCGGCACCCCGGTCTACGCGGGACGCATCCCGAACAAGATGCTCCCATTTGTACAGACCCATTTTGAGGGAAATGGCGCGCTCGCCATTCCGGTGGCTGTCTTCGGAAACCGTAACTTCGACAATGGGCTCATCGAGCTTCGCAATGAATTAGAGGCGCACGGCTTCCACACCATCGCAGGTGCCGGTATCCCGACCGAGCACGTATTCAGCGACAAGCTGGCAACCGGACGTCCAGATGCAGATGATCTCGCACAGATCCATGCATTCGGCATCAAAGCAGCCGAAAAGATCGCTTCCCTGACCGAAATCCCGGCTCCGATTGCCGTGCGCGGCGATGATCCGGTCGGACCATATTACACCCCGCTCGGCACCGACGGAAAACCGGCTGTCTTCCTGAAAGCCAAACCAGTCACCGATCCAGAAAAATGTACTGGCTGCGGCATCTGTGCAACGGTCTGTCCGATGGGCTCTATCCCGGCAGATGCACCGGACACCTGCACCGGTATCTGCATTAAATGTCAGGCGTGCATCAAGATCTGCCCGGCTGGCGCCAAATACTTCGACAATGAGGCCTTTCTGTCCCACGTCGCGATGCTGGAGCAGAACTATACACGCAGGAGTGAGGCGGAGTATTTTATTTAAAAAATATATTTTGACAAACGGCAGCTGCCAAACAGGAAGAGATACTTACTGTATCCACCTGTTTAGCAGCTGCCGTTTGATTTATATCTGTTCGATTTATACCTGTTTACAACGTTTCTGCGTCTTTATCATCACCGTTTTCTTTTAGTTTTTACGGTTCTCTTCTTCCTCCCGTCTGCCGCTCATCCATACATAAGCAGATGCGATCAGTCCGAGTGTCAGCATCAGAGCCGATGTGTTTACTCCGTCCTCTCCTGTCTTCGGAAGTCCCTGTGCAGGAATGTTTTCAATCGGCACTTCCGCCGGCTGTTCCGGAAGCACCGGTTCTTCGGTGACTGTCCCCGGTCCCGCAGAGGTTGTCTTCTTTCCGCCAGAACTGGAACCGCCGCCTCCATGACCGCCGTGGCTTCCGCCACCCCCATGATCCGGGGTTGGATCTGGCTTCGGAGCTGTCTTTCCGTTGACAAAGTTTACTTTCAGGGTTTCGCCGCCTTTGATTGCGCCCATATAAACCACAGCGCTCTCCACGCCGGTGGCCGGGTTAATCACACTGCTTACCCCTTTTTCGGCTGTCATCTGCTGATACGATTCTTCATCGCAGATCACATAAATATTGGAATCCACCTTATATCCATCTGGCGCCGCCTTTTCCTGAAGGTAATAGACCACTCCCTCTAAAAGTGCATAATCAATATTCAGGGTTCCGTTGGTCGTCGAGACGGTATAATTTAACTCTTTATTGTCCGGATCGTACTCAACCCAGCCATAATATCCATCTTTTACCAGTTTCTGGCTCTTCGTCCCATCTTCATTTTCTACCGTTTCGTAGACCGGATCCACATAAACACAGTATTTTGTCACATCCGTTGTCTTCTGATTTCCCTGTTCATCTGTCTCCGTCTTGCTGTCTATATACCAGAGATAGAACGAAGTCTGCCCCTCGCCCTCGTCGTCTCCGAGCTGGTTGCCATCCGTATCTACCTTGGTCAGGTTGAAGGTGCCATCCTGCTGTTTGAGAACCATGGAACTGTACCAGTTCCAGGCGGAATTCTGATAATTGTTATCTGCACGTTCGCCATCGATATTGGTTGCCATGGTAAATGCAACCCAAGTAGCTTCTTCCGATGAGACGCCCGATTTTAAGAGTGCATTAAAATATGCATTTGCCTTATCCCATGCACCATCCGTTTCATTTAACTTATCCGCCATATAATCGCCGATCGTCATCTCACACCCATCCGTCGCCCAATTTCCATGACTATGACCGTGACCCAGATTTTCATTTTCCAGGAATTTTTTCATATCCCCCTGGCTGCCGACATTGAAGCTGAAAATATTCTGATAAAAATTATCATACTGACTGCTGGAATGAAGCAGCATCGGATCTAGAGAAGCCAAGGAAGAATTTCCGCTCTCTCCCGCTCGCGTTAGTTCATTTGCCGCTGCTTCATTCTTGGAAAGCAGTTCCTCGATCGTCGTGTAGGAAGTTCCCCCTTTCTCGTTGTAGTATTTAAGAACTTCTTTTTCTAGTGTCGTGTTATTTTTAGAAAGATATTGATTCAAGGCATCCTGAATTTTATATTTTGATGCCCGGATTGCATCAATCTCACCGCCACGCACCCACGGAGCATAATATTTACTTCCATCTGCCTTGATCGCATAATTGTTTTTTCCGCTGGACGGAATTGATTGTACAACATACTTTCCAGAACCTTTTGGTTGTTCTTCCACCTGTGCTTCATTAAAATCGCAATAATAGCAATCATATTTTTCTGAATACAGATAATATTTTTTTCCAATCTTATAAACCGGATCTCCAACATTAATATCGTTTTTCGTTAATTTGATATAGGATGTCGTTAAATTTCCGTTCTTATCAATTCCGTACTGGCGCTGAGATTGCGTGTCTTTCAATGCCTCATCAATCAGATTTTCAATAACTCCTGTTGTGCTGGAATTCTTTATATCATACTTGGGAGAAAGAAATCCCTTCGTATAATCTTCCGGCAGCTCCTGTCCGTCAAATCCAATGACTCCTGTCTGATCCTGATTGCTCATGTCCGGTGTCGATACGATAAAGCTGTTATTTTTATACACATATGTATGTTTGGAACCGTTGGTAATATAAACATCAAATACCATTGTACATCCCGGTTCCTCATACGGACAGACTGTTCCATTTTTTATATTATAGCTATATTCAACTCCATTGAAAACCTGACGGATCGTATTTTGTCCGTAATACTGTGCATTTTCCAGCTCGTCCGCACCTTCTTTAGTCTGGAACCACTGTTCAAACTGCTTCTTTCCAGCCGCATTGATCTCTTCCATCACCTTGCTCAGCTCAATCGTCTGGTCACCCTTGGCATCTTCTTTGATATTAAAGGTTACCTTAAATTTTCCAGTTTCTTTATCATAAAAATATTCATAATCCTTCTCTTCCGGTAAAACAGGTTTTACCTCTGTCTCCTGGCTGCCGCCCGTCTGGTTTCCGGAATTATCCACATTTTCCTGTCCATTCTGAGAATTAGAATCTCCGGCTGCTCCCGACGCCGAACCTGCAGAGCCTGTACCGGAATTGGCATCCGATTCGTTCTTTTTCGAGTCGGACGGCGCACCCGGAATAATTTCTACCGTGTCAGACTGAGATGGGCGTTCGATCGAATCGTATGGATTATCCGTCTGTTCACCCGACGGATTCTGACCGTTTTCTTTCCCTGTCTGGCTGTTTCCATTTTCATTCACAGAACCCACAGTTCCGGCTTCATTTCCTTCACCAGCTCCATCTGAGCCCTCATCTCCAGAAACATCCGCTACCGTAGAACCATCCTGCACTCCAACAGTATCTTTCCCAGCAATATTCTCTGCCTGTTTTCCAGTACCAAATACTTCTTTCTCCATCCACTTATCCAGATCGACTTTCTCCTGCGTTCCCGCTGTGTCCACACTTTCTTTGACAACTGCCGCATCATCCGCATAAGCAGTCGCCGTACCGAAGGAACTAAACGACAGCATCAGCGCCAGCAATACTGCTATCGGACGGCGCATCTGATTTTTATACTTCCGTCTCCGGCTCCTTCCCCTGATTTTTCTCTCTTCCATCCCTTTACCTCCCTTGATAGATCTATTTCCAGATGCAGTAGCGTATAAACATTTCTTTCCGGTCCGTTTCCATGTTATGTCTTTCTGTCTATCCAGTTACTGCATCATGGTAACGCATTTTGTTTTTCCACATCTGGGACATTCCCCATCTTATTCTGCGTTACTGTTCACGCATACGTGCCCAGTAACGGAATTTGCCGTGGCTTCGCATTTAAATACGGTAAATTCCTGCTGCCACCACGTTTTCTTACGGCACTTTCGGTTCCAAAAGTGCCTACCCGTGAATCGTTACTATTCTGCCGATTCATACGCATATAGAATTGTCCGGGCATTGTTAAATTCATAGCTGCATGTCACAAATGAATACAAACGCACGATCGTCCCCTCGATCGGCGCGGACGCGCTCGCGCCCGCTGTCATCTGCTGAATATATGACGCAAATTCTTCTCCCGATGCAAACTCCGTTTTCCGTCGGATCGCATCCGGCGATGTGCAGACAGCCGCCAGGGCTTTTAAATGAATCTCCCGCTCCGGCGTATAAAGAATGATTTCTGAATGCTGATCGAAATAGCCCTGATCCTTGTATCTGGAAATGTCCTTAAACATACTTCCATTCTTCATGTGATGGCCGTACAGCACGTTATGCAGGGACGAAAAATCTGCCCGATCGGCATAGTCCAGAAAAATCGTGCCCGCCGTGCTCTTCTGCCCGTTCAGGTCACGGTGCAGGTAATAATCATTGTCCTTCCCCTGAACCACCGGATAATTGATCTGAGTTCCCGGAATCTGAATCCAGGCAACGACGTCCGGATTCTGGAAATCCAGCGCTGAAAAATCAATTGCTGACACATATTCTGTCTCCTTTATTGCATTCGTCTCACCTATCTCATTTTCCACTTCTGGCACTTTTTTCTCCGGCATTGTTTCTCCCGTCGTCCCTGCTTCTGACATTCCCACAACCTGGGCAGTCAACTCTTCCTGCGCCTTCTCCTGACGCATTTCATCCCATTTATGCATTGCCACCCCCGCTGTACCGAACGCCAGACAGATGACAGCTATCACAGCCGCTGCTTTCCGTGTCCACTTTTGCATCGATCCCTCCATCTTTGCCCGTGAAACGTTCTGCGCCTTTATTTATTAAGCAAATTATATATTTTTATAAATGATGTATTAATTTGCATACAAAACGAAACAGATAACAGCATAGTTTTAGGACAGCGCCATTTTTTCTGGCGCCGCCCTAAAAACCTGCTCTTATAACCGGGCAATTTTTATTTTTCTATATCTTGTCTTACTCTTCCGTCTTTTTTCTGCCCGTCATTATTACATAAGCTGCTGCCATCATTCCAATTGCCAGCAGAGCCATCGGCACATCCATCCGATCCGTATCCCCGGTCTTCGGAAGTCCTTCTGCCGGTACAACCGGCTGAGGTTCTGGTACAACCGGCGTAACCGGTTCCGTCGGCTGGGCTGCCGGTCCCGACGCGGTTGTAGTCGAAGACTTTTTACTGCCAGAACTACTTCCGCCTCCGTGACCGCCGTGGCTTCCGCCTCCGTTATTGCCTGGATTCGGGGTCGGGGTAGGATCAGATCCCGGTTCCTGGCTTCCATGTTCTACCACATATGATACGGTCGGCTTCGGGAATTCTTCTGGCCGATACTCATTTCCACGGCTGTCTACCGGATACAGGACCGCCTCCTGATTGGTATAGAGCCCTTCATAGTGCTGGCTGCCGTCCCGGTCATATTTTCCATAGGTTCCATCCGCCGTCTTTGGGTTTATCAGTTTTACGGTATAGGTCAGCTGCACCGGTGCAAAGTTTGAAACTGGTTCATTTATATACCAGGTAAACATCTCTGTCTCTGCCTTATTTCCCGCGTCATATACCACTTTAAAACGATAATTCTGCGGTCCCGGTTCTCCGTCTCCAAAATACCAGGTGTTGCCCTCCTGATACATAGAAAGCGCTTTTCCCCCTACTGTCAGCTGGTCTAAGTGATCGAAATCAAAGTTATAATCCTCTTTCACATAGCCCATATAATCTTTCACAACAGAACCTTTATCAACGGCATACAAAATATCATTTTCTATACTTTCAAATGAAACCTGCTTTCCATTCGCGAGGTACCGCATGAAACTCATTCCCCACTCATAGTTACTTGCCGTTCCGGGCGGCGTAATCGGCATCGCATAGCAGTGATATCCTTCCGAAGCTGCCTGTGCGTACGCCTCGTATGAAAGGTATAATGCCTTATCGATCGAATTCACATAATTTCCTGCTTCCTCCACCGGTGTAATAAGCGATGCATCCGGTTCCGTTCCATATGGATAGTCGTGTGTATCCTTCTGCTCTGAAAGTCTGGCTCCTATGCCGGTCAGCCATGCATTCCAGTCCGTCGGTGCCTGATTATTTCCATACTTGGATTTCCAGTTATCCGGTCCTGCAAAATGTTTCGGAGAATCTGCCATAAATCCCCAGGCAACCGCCGTCGGATTCTCATTAAACATATAGGTAATACCATCACTGACAACTACCAGTGTCTTGCGTTCATCTGCCACTCCTGTATCCTGGTCTAACATTGATTTACCCGCTAAAATACCTGCGTGAAGATTGGTTCCACTCTTAATTTCCTGACAAATGGCTGCTTCAATCGCCTCATATTGGGTCTCCAAATCCATAAATCCATCCGTATGGGCTTCCTTGTTAAAGAGCACTACTCCCACTTTGACCTTTGCTCCCTTTTCCTGCACTTCTTTCTTGAGGTTCTGAAGCATTTCCAATGCCTGCTCTTTCAGTCCCATGCTGGTTGATTTATCTAAGACAAGCACCACATCACTTACCAGCTGCTCCTCCGCTGACGGCAAGGACAAAGCCACTTGAGACTTAAAATTTTCATCCAGCTGTTCCGCTGTCTTCGATTTAGAAGTTCCTCCCTCTGGAATCGTCGGAAGTTCTCCTCCCGGAATCGTATATGATACAGTCGGTTTCGAAAATACTTCCGTTTTTCCTTTTTCCTGATCGCTTCCAACCGGATGCAGCACTGCTTTCTGGTTCGTATAAAGTCCATCATACTCTTCGCTTCCGTCTTCATCGTACCGTCCATACGATTCTCCTGGATTGTTCTTCGGATTTACCAGTTTTACCGTATAGGTCAGCTGCACCGGTTCATTATTTTTTACCGCCTCATTCATCGTCCAGATGAAATGTTCTCCGCCTTCCTTATCCGACGGATCGTATTCCACCTTAAAACGATACTGAGCTGCATTCACGTCTTCATTTCCAAAATAAACGGTATTTCCATCTTTCCATTTGGAAAGCTCCCTGCCGCCAACAGTCAGACGGTCGATGCTCTTTAAGTCAAAATTGTAGTCATCCTTGACCCAACCCATATAATCTTCCACCATCGAGCCCCGATCGACGGCATAAAGGATGTCATTTTTGATATCTTCAAAACTTACCGTTTTTCCGTCTGCCAGATATTTCACAAAGCTCGGTCCCCATGGATAGCTTTCACCAGCAGATGAACCAATCGGCATCGCATAGCAGTGATACTGTTCCTTCGCCGCTTCCAGATATGCCTCATAGGAAAGATAGAGTGCTTTATCAACGCTATTGGCACGTTCTTTTCCTTCACCAGGTGGGGTACATGGCGTTAAATCTCCTTGCTCATATGGATGGTCAAATTCATCGCCCTGTGCATCCATCTGCGCTTTGATTGTACCCAGGCGCTCGTTCCACTCATCCTCCGATAATGCTTTATTATTCCCATATTTAAGAATCCAGTTATCCGGTCCCGCCCAGGAATGTTCTGAACCATCATTCTCAAATCCCCAGGCAACCGCCGTCGGTTTTTCCCCAAAAATATAGGTAATGCCATCGCTTAAAAGCACCAGGCTCTTTCTTCCTGCTGCCACCTGCGTATCCTCATCCAGCATTTTCTTACCTGCAAGGATTCCAGCCGAAAGATTCGTTCCGCTGCTAATATTCTCACGGATCGCTGCCGCAATCGTATCATACTGGGTTTCCAAATCCATAAAGTCAGACTTATGCGCTTCTTTATTAAAAATAACGACTCCAACCTTTACTTTTGCGCCATTTTTCTTTGCCTGCGCCTGCAGCTCCTTAAGCATCTCTAACGCCTCATTTTCCAGCTGCACGCTGGTAGATTTATCCAGCACAAACACAATGTCATTTTCCAGTTTTTCCTCCGCTGACGGAAGGGAAAGTGTTACCTGGGATTCAAAGTTTTCGTCCAGATTGGTAGCTTTTTTAGACTTCGAAATCTGCCAGTCTGGAATTTCTTCCACTTCCACTGCCGACAAAACAGCTCCGTCTGTCAGACCAAGCTCCATCGCGGAAGTTACAAATGCGGCTGCGGATGCATTCTTAATGCCTACCGTTTCATATGAATCCCCCAGAATGCGTTCGAAATTGTCTTCTTCTGCTTCGTCGCCTACAATCGCCTTATTTTTTTCGTTTTCATCGTTCTCGTTCTCTTCTTCTTTTGCATCAGACGGAGATGCCATTGCAGCTGAAGTCAAAAACATCGAAAAATGAGCCGAACGTGATACCTGAACTGAACCTTCGTCCTGGGCGCTGTCATTTTCTGAATCCGATGTATCTGCATCGGATGTATCTGTTTCGAACGCATCCATGTCTGCTTTTTCATTCTCGTTCTCAGAATCCGGTTCCGATAAATCTTTCTTGTCATCCGCTGCTTCCGATTCTTCTTTTATTTGATTGTTACCTGTATCTGAAGCATTTTCCTGCTCCTTTACATCGTCCTCCAGAGCCGTATCCTCTTCTGTGATATCTTCACTTCCTGCCGGAACTGCACTTTCCGGTTCTTTTACCTCATTTTCTATCTCGGTCGGAACCGCTTCCTCTGTCTCCAGCTCAACCTGCTTTTTTACTTCACCAAATGGCGCAACCGTCATCCATGCGCTGGCTCTTCCATCCACCAGAATCCGTCCGGTGCGCTCTTTTGAAGAAGAATTGGTCATCAGGAAAATAATTTCTTCATTTCCGCTGATCGTATACTGATCCATGTCCTCTTCATCCTCTAAGCGGGCATACATTTTCAAAGTAAGCCGGTCGTTTTTCTTCTCGAAATCTGGATGCAGTTCATATAGATTTCCTTCTTCAAACAGTCCCTCGTAGGTTTCTGCCTCATCGCCGGAAAACGTAAATGCATCCTCTTTTACTGTCTTTCCTTTTTTAGCAGCATCCCGGATTGCCTGCCTGAGGACTTCTTTTTCCAATGAAAATTCCTGTCTTTCATCCCCTCCTTCGGATGTGGCAGCTGCAAATGCGGCTGTATTTGCCACGCTTGTGCTCAACATACTGCTGCACAAAAGCACTGACATGAAACGCCTTGACTGACGCCCAAACCAGCCTTGACTGTAACTTTTCCCCTTTTTCTTCGTTTTTTTCATTCTTTTTGCCTCCCGTCTTATCATCAACACAGGTCCCCTTATGCGGATTTAAATACCTCCATTCTGCACCGCTTTCACGCCATGTTCCCGCAAAAATGGCTCGTACAATTCCTCTTCTGCTTTTTTCCGCGCTGCCACCGCATCCTCAAGGTTTACGAAGGTTCCAAGGTTGTACACTTTTCCCTGAAAGCCGATCGCTGCCCGCCACCGGGAATTTTCCCGCTGGTAGACGCCTCGGTAGCCGCTTGTATTGTTTGCCGTATTTTTCTGGTTGGCGATTCGTTCCAGGCAGGTTCCGCCTACAAAATGAATCGCTTTTTTCATGTTTTTCTTTCGTGTCTCCGCCTGCAGGCACCCACAGCTCTTGGTTTTTCCCGCGCACAGGCTTTCTTTGGATGCCTCAATCAGGCGTCCGCAGCTACAGACACATTTCCAATATTCACCTGTCCGGTTGGAATTATCCGCCTCTTCAAGCACTTTCAAACGTCCGAACTGACGACCTGTCAGATCGATCCGCCGACTGGACGGAAGTTCCTTCCGATAGCACCCGCAGCTTTTCGTATGCCCTGTTTTCAGATGGGACTCCTCCACGGTTTTTTCTTTCCCGCAGTCACACCGGCACAGCCAGTAATGGCGGCGGCTTTTTTCTGCCTGTTTTATCTCCCGGCAGACGGTCAGGCGTCCATACCGGCGCCCCGTCAGATCTTCTCTCACATACTCCACCTCCCCGGCTGACATAATGGGAATTATGTCATATCCACCTGTTTTGTTTTTTCTTTAATTTGCAAGGTTTTTGTCGGATTTTGGATAAAATATCTGTACTTTCAAGTACTGTTTTTTAACGTCTTTGTAGGTTGAAATTTTTTCTCAGAAGTGATAAACTTGATAATAAAATCATATATTTAGATATGTATGCAGATTTTTTTCATTTCATGACATAATTCCCATTATGTTTTTCGTCAATTTTCCCTATCAATCAACAAACCTAATTCCAGCTGTCTGCGGCACGCTTCACGGCTGCTGATGATCGTATAACGTCTTGTCGTTTCCACGCTGCTGTGACCCAGATAGTCTGCCAGACGGACCAGATCGTGATCGCGCTCATAAAATATCTTGGCAAACAGATGGCGCAGATTGTGCGGATATACCTTGCTCGGAAGAACACCCGCTTCGGTGCAGACGGATTTCATGTCCGCCCACACATTCTGTCTGCGGACTGCCTGCCCGTTTTTTGTGACAAAGATGCTGCCTCTCACAATCCGCTGCTTCTGGCAGTACTGCGTCAGATACAGCATCAGCGACTGCGGCAGCAGGATCACCCGCTGTTTTCCCTTACAGTCGATCACTACTTCCCCCTGTGCCAGCGATTCCGCTGTAATATATGAAAGCTCGCTGATTCGTATGCCCGTGCTCGCGATCGTCTGCAATATCGCACAGAGGCGTTCATCGCCGCGCTCCCGCGCCGCCTTAACTAACTTTTGATAATCGCTGCGCGTCATTTCCTGTCTCTCATCACAGAAAATCCGCTTCTGCACCCGGAACGTGCGGACACAGTATTCCTGTCTTCCGATAAAATGAAAGTAGCTGTTCAGAGACGCAAGCATCGAATTGGCGCTGGACGTTTTATAATGAGCTTGCAGATATTCCTTAAAAGATATAATTGTATTTTTATCCCAGTCTTCATCAGCAAACATCAAAAACTTTCTCACGTCCCTGCAGTATTTTTCGATCGTGTGGCTGCTTTTTTCCTGTTCTCTCAAATAATCCCTAAATCGTTCCAATTCATTTTGTGTTTCCTGTTTCAATGCGTTTCCTCTCTTTCTCACGAAACTTTCTCGCGTATTTGTTTTTTTCGCAGCTGTTTTTTCTTTCACAACTGTGACCACTTTTCTATTTTCTGAAAAGTAATCTTATAGTATACGCACCGGAAACAGAAATCTCGCAAAAAAAACATTTTTGCTCTTTTAATCGGATTTTTGCAGAACCAGACATCACTGCGCCCGAAATTTTTTCACATGGACTCTCTTTGATCTTCACAATAAAAACAGGACAGCCGCTCCCATATTGCTCGGAACAGCTGCCCTGTTTTTTCATATATTTTCTTTTATATTCATTTTACTCGTCCGCCCGGATCGCCCAGCGCATCTTCGTCGAGCGGGCACGCGGGTTCTGTACGCACTCCTGCGCGGACGGGCGCACCACATCTTTGGAATATTCTTTATAGATACCGGCGCGATATCCCTCTTTGAGCGCCGCTTTCACCAGTTTATCCTCTCCGGAATGGAAGGTCAGGATCGCTGCCCGTCCGCCCGGTCGAAGCGCATTTGGAAGCTTCTCCATAAACTCATAGAGTACTTCAAATTCCTGGTTTACATCGATCCGGAGCGCCTGGAAAACACGCTGACAGGTCTTCTTGACTGTCTCCTTTTTCTCCTTTTCCGGAAGGAAATCCAATGTTTTTTCAATGATTTCACGGAGTTTCGTGGTCGTATCGATCCGATTTCCACGGCGGATCTCATCCGTGATCGCTTTTGCCAGCTCCTCGCAGTACGGTTCGTCTGAATTTTCGTACAGCATGCCCGCCAGCTCCTCACGCTCGATCGTGTCAAGGCGCTCGGCGGCGCTGATGCCTTTTTCCTGATTCAGGCGCAGGTCCAGCGGTCCATCTACCTTGAACGAAAAGCCTCGCTTCGGATTGTCAATCTGCATCGAAGACACGCCCAGATCGGCTAAAATAAAATCAAAACCACCCGCTTCTTTGGCAATCTCATCGATTGTACAGAAGTTCTGGAGACGGATTGAAAGCATGTCCTCGCCATAGCCCGCTTCTTCCAGGCGTTTCCGCGTCTTGGCGGATTCCTCCGGATCAACATCGGTCGCATACATATGTCCCTGCCCTTTCAGGCAGGCCAGCATTGCCTTCGTATGTCCGCCGTATCCTAGCGTCGCATCAAATCCGACCTGCCCCGGCTGGATCTGCAAAAAGTCCAGAATCTCCTGCACCATAATGGAAATATGCATGCCCGCTGGTGTATTTCCCTTCTGAATCACGTGCTGGATCGTGTCCTGATACTTCTCCGGCTGCAACTCTTTATATTTTTCTTCAAATTTCTTTGGATATTTTCCTTTATATCTGACACGCCGTTTGTGTGGTGTCTGATTTTCCTGATCCATAAAAGCCTCCCATATCTGCTTAGATTTTCCATTGATTTTCCCATCTGTCAAATCGAAAATCATATTGGTTCAAGCATATATGGAAGGCGTTCAAATGTCAATTCTTTCTTGATTTTTCCAGATAAAACGCAGCATCATAGGTATACAATAAAGGCGTTTTGGTTGAAATGTTTCTCCGGGCAGATGTTTGCAGATGAGCCATCAAATCTTTCTGTATATAAAATACTCATTCTCCCCAATGTCTGACGCTCCTGCCTGCCCGGATACTCCTTTTCAACGTGCATAGTATGACAAATTGTGTGGTGTTTTGCATCGGCTGGATACTTGACACGGCATCCCGCTTTCAATAAAATGATTATATACCGTACATTGATGTACGATACAATCCCTTTTTAGCTAATTTATATAATTTTTACTTATTTTTCATGTAATTATACACAACTATGAGTGTAAAAAATTGCACCAGAATCCTACATGACAAATATACATGATTGCACATCTTATGGATATCTAACAGGAGGTTTTATGACGCACGATAAAAAACGGCTGCTCTCGATCGGCGAGGCAGCCAAAGCGTTGGAAGTGACCCGGCGCATGATTTTAAATTATGAAGACAAGGGTCTTATTCTGCCGGATCAGAGAGACGGTATCAATGGAAACCGTTACTATACAGCAGACACCGTCTCGCGCATCCGGAGCATCCGCATTCTGCAGAATCTCGGTCTGTCGCTGGATGATATCTATGCCTATTATCACGGCACGACGGATCTGGAGCCGCTGATCACTCGTCTGGAAGATCTGCGTGACGAGATCAGCCGGAATATTGAGAAATTAAAAGAACATTCAAAAGGGCACAATGACTTTGAAATCCGACAGATAGAACTTCCCGCCCAGACCGTTTACTGTCAGGATCTGCATTCGACAGAACTTGAAGACAAGAAAGAGCAATTACGTAGCGTCTTCATCAAGGCGATCCGCCAATATGGTTCTGACACCACCCAGCATATGTTTTTCACCGAATACAACCTTTCGAATCCGGGCGATTTTACCTGCTGCATCGCCGTCCCGCCGGAAAGCCTGGGTGAACATCTCGTCACCCTGCCCTGCCAGAAAGCGCTCTGTATCTTTTATCACGGTGCCTATGAAGGTCTTCCGGTAATTGTGAAACATCTTTGTGCGTATGCTAACAAATATCAGATTCCATTAAAGGGCACCGCCCGCCACCTCTATCTGGAGGGACCGCCCCAGCACAAAAATCCTGAGAATTTTCTGACGCAGGTAGCGGTTCTGGTGGCGGATGATACCCTTTAACCAAAACTTATTTCTCTAATTTTATTATTTTAACTCCTCTGGGCGCAGCACGCATTGACCCACTCTATAAAGTTATCGGCCGCGGCAGCCCGCATGGACATAAACAAAGCCCTGATCCGTATAATCCGTAAAACTCCGGTACTCCGTCAGAGCCTCCTGCGCCGCATATCCCGGCGTATTGACTGGAAATACGATCGGATCCGAAAGTGCCTATCTGTACCCAGAATCACTGCCTTACACTTCAATCGCCCCAAACCGGAACGAATACAGGTAGCGCTCCGCCACCCTTTTTCCTGTTATCTGTTCCAGTGCGCGGGTATAGTAGCGCACCTGTGCCTCATAGCGGCGGATCAGAATGTCTGAATTTTCCACATAATCTGTCTTATAATCCACCAGAACCAGCTTACCGTCCTCCTCAAAAAAGGCGTCGATGATACCCTGTATCAGAATCCGCTCATCCGAATCCCAGTCGCCCATTTCGCGCGCCGGAATACCGATGACGAACTGTTTTTCCCGGTACAGTTTCCCGGCTGCTGCCGCTCTCTGCATGCGTTTTCCCAATGAACTGGCTGTCAGTTTTGCCAGATCTGAGCCACGCACCAACGCCGCCGCCTCGGCGTCCATCCGCCCCTCAGCCGCCAGCTTCGCCGGAAATGCATTTAACTCCTGTCTCGACATTGCCCGCTCAAACGGCAAAAACTGCAACACACGGTGGTACGCCGTACCGCGCGTCGCGCCGCCTTTTTCTTCCTGCTCCTTCTCCATAAACACTGGCAGCGTCGGCAGAAATACCATCTCCTCCTCTTCTTCCTCCATGCCCTTTTTCTTAAGTTCAGAAACAGACATCTTGGTGTTGAGACTCAGATCGTCCAGGTATGGGTACTGGAAATGGTAGTTGTTGCTGATGATCGATTCTATTTGCCTGATATTTTCGAACCGATTTTGCGTGTTTGGATGATTCTCGTCATTCGACAAATGGCTGTCCTCCCCCGCCAGCCACCGCAGCCACTCTCTCGATAACGTCTGGCGTATCTGCGTGCCAATCTCACGGTCGATCTGGTCGGAAAGCGTTTCCATCTGATATGAAATCCACGGATTTTTTTCCGGAATACTCATCAAAATCCAATCCAGATACGAGGAAGCCAGCGTCAGAATCGTATACGGAATCGCCCCGTGTTCGGCTGCCACTGCGCTCCACTTCGCAATCCGATCCTCCAATTTCCGGGAGGACGCCGTCAGAATCAATTTTTCCTTCGCACGCGTCAGCGCCACGTAAAGAACGCGCAGTTCCTCGCCCAGCGCCTCCAGTTCCATCCGGCGTTTCATCACATTTTTCTTGAGCGTCGGTCCCTTGATGCGCTTCTCACTGTCCAGATAGTCGGTTCCGATTCCCAGATCCGCGTCAATCAGAAGTTTCCCCCGCGTATCCTGCTTGTTAAAATTTTTTCCCATTCCAGCCACAAACACGATCGGAAATTCCAGTCCCTTGCTCTTATGGATACTCATGATCCGCACCACCGTTCCCTCGGGATCTGCCACCGGCGCTTCACCAAAATCTGTATTGTATTTTTTCAGCTTCTCAATATACCGGATGAAATGGAACACACCCCGGTAGCTCGTCGCCTCATAGGCTGCCGCTTTCTCCACCAGCATATCCAGATTGCCGCGCCGTCCCGCCCCGCCCGGAAGCGCCGACACATAGCGGTAATAGCCCGTTTTGTCGTAAATCCGGTAGAGGAGTTCGTGCATCGGCAGGTAAACAGATTCCTGGCGGAATGTATCCAGGAGAGTAAAGAGTTTTTGGAGTTTTCGGCGCAGGTTATTCTTTTGAATTAATTTATTTTTTTGAAAACGAAACGCATCCGCGATCGACGAATCGTCACTTTCGTCATTCGACTTCACCGGTCCATCCTCGTTCATATACTCCACAACCGCCCGGTAAAGCCCTGCATCCCGCGACCGGTCAACGCCCGCCTTATGTTCCGCCACAATCCACGCCATCTCCTCATCAGAAACGCCGCCAAACGGCGATTTGAGCACCGACGCCAGGGGAATGTCCTGCATCGGATTGTCAATGACTGCCAAAAGATTCAGCACCGTCTCGACTTCCAGCGTATTAAAATATCCCGTCCGAGACTCTGCGACCGCCGGAATCCCCTGCGTCGCCAGCACCTCGATAAATTCTTCCGCCCATCCGCTAACGCTTCGAAGCAGAATCACAATATCCCCGTACTGCGCCCGACGGTAAGCGCCAAGCTCCTTATCCCAGATCGTGATCCCCCGTTCTTTATCCGTCATCTCACGGATCTTTCCGGCGATCATGCGCGCTTCCAGCTCTCTGGCGGTGTAATCGGCTGCCTCATCATCTAACTCGGGGAATTCCGTCTCTTTCTGCGGCTGCACCGACAAATCCACCAGCAAAAGCTCCGTCTTTAACTCATCCAGGCCATCCCGCTCTTCAAAGGCTGCGCCCGGATGCAGTGCCGCATCTTCCGTATAGGATATATTTCCCAGCTTTTCCGTCATGATACGGTAAAAAATCGCATTGATCGATTCCAGTATGTGATCCCGGCTTCGAAAGTTCTGGTGAAGCTCGATCTTCTGGTGCGCGCTCTCCTCCGACGTGTATGTGCTGTATTTTTCCAGAAATAATTCCGGTCTCGCCAGGCGGAATTTATAGATACTCTGCTTGACATCGCCCACCATAAACACATTCGGGCGGTCAAAACGTTCACCGCTGATGCACTGGATCAGCGTCTCCTGAACCAGGTTGCTGTCCTGGTACTCGTCCACCAGAATTTCGTCGTACTGCACGGCGAGCTCATCCGCGACTGTGCCTGGTACGCGCACTGTCCAGACATTTTTCCCTTGCATCTGATCGTTTTCTTCTGCACTTGAAGTTTCCTCCGCCTCGGAACATTCTGATTCCGGTTCTGTCAGAATCTCCAGCGCAAAATGTTCCAGATCATGAAAATCCACCACATTTTTCTCTTTCTTCTTCGCCCTAAACCGCCGTCCAAATTCCTGCGCCAGCTCCAAAAGTTCCAAAATCCGCTCTTTTCCAGCTTCCATATCCGTAAGCATCTGCTCCGGGGAGGCAAACAGGTACTCTCCTTTTAACTTTTCAACTGCTTTTTTGACCCGGCTGCGGCAGTCGGAAACAAGCGCCTTTTTCTCCGGATCGACCTCCCCGTTTTTGCCGCGGATCGCCGCCAGACGCGAAAACGTAAATTGTTCCAATGCCTCCGAGATCGTTTCAAACGAACCGGCTGCCCCGCAAACTGCCTCCGCATGGCGCAGATCTTCCTCGATCATCGGCAGGTACGGCATCGGTCCCCCCGTCTCCTGGCAGATCTCCCACGCCTCCCGAAGCTGTATTTTCCACTCTTGCGCCTGCAATGCAATATCAGGCAAAAGGAACTGCATCCACTCCGTCTGCTCCAGCTCTCCCTGTTCGGTCAAGAGCAGCTCCTCACGGCATTTTTCATACCACGCATCCGGCCACGGGTTACTCTGGGCGAAATTGTAGACCTGCATCACATACTCGGCAATTCCACCGTCCGCCTTGCCCGTCGCATACGCGTCCACAAACTCCTCATACCGTTTCCCGCCGTCGCGGTAATAATCTTCCAGCAGCCCATCCATCACATCAGCGCGCATCAGAAGCATTTCGCCCTCATCGCCGACCCGGAATGCCGGATCGATGTCCAGCCGGTCAAAATGTTCCCGCATGATATGCAGGCAGAAGCTGTCGATCGTCGTGATCTGGGCAAACTGAACCAGAACTGCCTGCTGCTGGAGATGTTCATTTTCCGGCTCCGATTCCAGTTTTTTCTCAATCGCCGCCTGGATCCGCTCCCGCATCTCCGCCGCTGCCGCCCGGGTAAAAGTCATGACAAGCAGGCGGTCTATGTCCTTCGGGTTCTCCCCCTCCGTGATCATCTGGATGATCCGCTCAACCAGCACCGCGGTCTTGCCGCTTCCGGCCGCTGCCGACACCAGGAGGCTTTTCTCCCGCCCCTCAATTACCTGCTTCTGTTCCCTGGTCCAATTTACTGCCATTTCTCGCCCTTTCCTTTTTCATGACTGGTTCTTCTTTCATTCCCACAGTCACAGCCAAACACAAACCTACCGTTCCGTTTTCTTATCCTTTTCTTCCATCTTCCCCCAGATCTCCTCCGGGCTCAGCTTATCAAAACGCCGGAACTGGTAGCCGTCCGTTTTCAAATCAAATCCGCACACACTGTGGTACGGGCAATAATCGCACGCCGTTTTCTGGCCGTTTTTGTACGGCGACGCCGCAATGTTTCCATCCAGAATCTCCCGCCCCATATGCTTCATTTTCCGGTTCACATA
Source organism: Clostridium sp. AF27-5AA (assembly GCF_003478415.1). Lineage (NCBI taxonomy): Bacteria > Bacillati > Bacillota > Clostridia > Eubacteriales > Clostridiaceae > Clostridium > Clostridium sp. AF27-5AA. The sequence goes on along the minus strand of NZ_QUFH01000008.1, from coordinate 101,988 downwards.
CGCGCCCAACACACGGAATTTTTCTTCCCCTGCCGCCTGCGAACGCCGCTCAACGATCGCCTCATTTTTAATCGAAACCGGCACAACATCCGAATCCGCCGTCGCCTCCTCGCCCAGCCGGTTATCCAGATGTGCCAGTGCCTCCCGATCGCCGTTTACCAGCCCGTTCATCCGCAGTGCCTTCAAAATATCGGCATTCGTCTCCTCCTCCGACTCCACCGGCTTGCGCTCCACCATCGGATCCTCGATATGATAATAGAAAAGCCCCGCTGGAACCACCGTTTTATCCGGGTATTCCCGCCCGATCTTCTCCATCGCCGCATCCATGTAGACGACCAGCTGCAGCTGCAATCCATAATAAATATCCGTCAGGTCAAATTTCGTTTTTCCCGTCTTGTAATCAATGATCTTAAGGTACAGCCGGTCGCCATCCTCGCAGAGATCGATTCGGTCAATCCGCCCGCGCAGATGGATCGCCTCCTCGCTTGAAAGCGGAATCCGCATCGCTCTCAGGTGATCCATCGGTGAAAAACTGACCTCAAACCCGGCTGGCTCAAAATCACCTTTTTTTAGCTGTTCCGTCAGTGCCCAGATCGTCCGATCCGTGATCCGGTATACCTTCCGTTCCAGATACTGATTCCGGTACGAGCTTCCCAGAATCGCATTGCCGTATTCCTCCGTGACCGACGCCACACACTCCGCCACCATTTTCTGGCGGTCTTCCTCCGAAATGCCGGAAAACCGGCGATTTTCCTCTTTCATCCGCGTGAAATACATGTCGATCGCCGCATGGAACAGATTTCCGATATCCGACGGGGCAATCTCGTACATCTGCCGTTCCGACAATTCCAGCCCATACGAAAGAAAATGTGCATACGCACACGACGCATACAGCTCCATACGCGTCACACTGCCCCGCAGAATCGGGCTATAGAGCGCCCGCGCCGCCGCCTTCCCGATGCCCGTATCCTGATAGGTATAAAATGCAGCATCCGAGAGCGCCTGCATTTCATCCCGGTACGATTCTGACTGAATAAAGTATCGGTACAGCGATATAAACTGGTCATTTTCCCCGCTTTTTTCATCCTGCAGTCCCCGAAGCACCCAGCTCATGCCAAGCTCCGGCGACCAGAGCGCTTCCTTCTCTTCCTTCGGCTGTTCCAGACGTTTCTCCGGAAATAATTTAAGCAGCTGCAGCATCAGACTCGAAGGACGCATCGCTTTTCCCTCGGCAGAGGACGCCGCACACGACAGATAGAGATAGTCCGATGGCTTTGTCAGCGCCAGATAGAGATAAAATCGCTGCAAAAAGCTTTCCTCCCGCGCGGTCGGCGCCAATTCTACCTGCATTTCCCGCAGCGCCCGGCGATCCGCCTCCGAAAGGATCCCGCCGCGTCCCGAAACAGACGGCACTATCCCGTCATTGACTCCGGCAAAAAACAACACTTTTATATTGGAAAGACGGGTTCGCGTGATATCGCCGACCACGATCCGGTCCACGACCGCGGGGATCAGTCCTACCTTGATCTCCGCAAAACCGGCGTCCAGAATCTCTGCATACTCCCGCTGTCCCATGATCTCCTCGCCGAGAAGCGCCACAATCCGGTCAAACAGATCCATCACCAGCCCATACACCTGCCCGTACTCCTTGGCAAGACTCATATCGCCCACTTCTTCAAACTGCTGCGCCATCGCCGCCAGCTTCTGCTCCATCTCAAGTGCTTCGAGAAAATGGACCAGCGCCTCCGTCCGCTCGCGCACCGTTGCTTTGCGGTTGGAAAACACCTCCCGAAGCGGCAGAAATGGTGTGACAACCGCCTCACGGAACTGATTTAACTCATCCAGATTGATAAGCTCTGCCCCCCGGTACACGCGCTCCCATGTACTGTTCCACCGCTTAAACCCGCGGATTCCAAGCGCAATCACATAATTTTCCGCCTGATAGATCACTTCCGGTGAAAGCCCCGCAAGCGGCATCACCAGCCCTGTTTTTAGGAATCGAAACACCGATTCATAGGAAAAGCCCGATTGCAGCACCTCCAGCGCCGCCCGGATTAGTTCCACCATCGGGTTACTTAAAATATTTTTCTTATAATCAATAAAACACGGGATCTGATTCTTCTCAAACTGCCTCAGAATCTCCCGCGAATATGTCTCCAAGTCGCCGGTAATCACCGCGATCTCCCGGTAACGGATGCCCTCCGATGCCACCAGACGCCGGATTTCTCCGCATAAGAAAGAGATTTCCGCCTGCGGGGTTGCTGCTTCAATTAGACGCAGGCTTTCCCGGTCGTGTTCAGCCGCAGCCCCGCTTTCGTTCCCGCTCCCAGAATGATACACCTTTCCCCTATATCGGAATAATTCATTTTCAATAAATCCCAGTTCCGGGCTGTCCTTAAATCTCCACATTGGTTTTTCTTTCAACAAAATATCCTCATCCCGGCTGCATCCGGCAGCTGCAGCACGGTCAATCAGACGGCAGACGGTATGACGGCTCATGTAAAAGAGCTTCTGCTGCACGCTCTCGCGGTACGGATTGTCCTCCGGATCCATCGTGACCGTCACGATCACCTTCCGGCAGCACCGGAATAAGAGTTCCAGAAGCTCATACTGGATCGGCGTAAAGCCCGTATAGCCATCCAGCGTCACAACGCTGTCGCGGATGAGCTGTGACTGCGGCAGCACCCGGCAGAGAAGGCTTAAAATTTCTTCTTTTACGATCACTTTTTCCTCGGTATACGCCTGGAATGCCCGGTATAAAACCTGCATATCCAGAAGCTTCTGGCGCAGCAGCGGGCTTTTCGTCTCCCCGATCAGCGTCTCCAGCTTTTCCTCCGTGATGCCGTACTGGAAAAACTCAGACAGCATCGATTTGATCTCGCTGATAAAGCCCGCCTTGTCCAGATGCCCTCCAAACAGGTGCAGATTTCCCCGGACGCCCGATGAGACGCGCCGCAGAACCATCGATTTTCCCATATCATCCAGCACCGCCAGATTTTCAATCGCTAGTTCCTCAAACACCCGGTATGCCAGACGCTCAAAACTGACAATATCGATATTCATCACGCCATGGTTCGGATGCAGCATCACGATCTCTTTCTGCGTCTGCATCGTAAACTGTTCCGGCACCAGAGCAAAAAAACGTTCGTCCGGCTCTTCCATCGACTGACGGATCAGATTTTCATACAATGTCCGTGTCTTTCCCGAACCGGAACCACCGATTATAAATTGCAATGACATAGTTTTCCCTCTGTCTTTCTGTCTATGTTTTCTGTCAGATACCAAAGCACTTCCGCCCGGATGCATCCCGGATTCCCATTTCTTCCCGGTATTTCGCCACAGTCCGCCGCGACAGCGTGATCCCCGCTTCCGCCAGTTTTTCTGACAGCACGCGGTCGCTGAACGGCTTTCTCGGATTTTCCGTTTTGATCAGATGGCGGATTGCCTCCCGCGGATCTTTGCCTGTTTCCATCCGATTCACCATTTCTGCCTGAACCGCCGTTTCTTCCTGATTCGCCGCCTCTTCCCGTTCTGCCATTCTTCCCTTATCCGTTGTCCCGAATCCCTCCGCAGCCATGTGTCTTGAAAAGAAATATGACAGCGGAAAAATCCCCCAGCGGCATTGCAGATATTTTTCACGCACTGTCCGGCTCAGCGTCGGATCGCTGACCCCCAGCGATTTAGCCGCCTGTTTCTGCGTCCACGGAGCCAGTTTTCCACTTCCTTTTGCGAAAAATTCCCCCTGTACGCACAAAATCTCTTCTGCCAGCCGCAACAATGTCTGGTTGCGCTTCCCAATGCACTGGCAGACCCATTCAGCCTGCCGGATTTTCCCCTCAATGTAGTCCTTTGCCTCCGTCTCGGTATCTTTCTGCTTCATCAATGACAGATAATACGGATTGATGGCAATCTGCGGCAGTGTCTCATCGGAAAGCTGCATTTCAAATCCGTGTTCCGTCTGGGTAATAATTATATCTGGTACGATATATTTATCATAGCTCTCATCCCCATATCCGCTTCCTGGTTTGGGATTCAGCTCCCGGATCCGCGCTGCTGCCAGAAGCACTTCCTCCAGATTGCAGGAGCATACACGGGCAAGCTGCTTCATCTGGTTTTTTCCAAGCAGATCCAGATGGTTGGAAATGATGTGTGCCGCCAGAATTTCGGTTCGCATCGTTCCATTCTGAACAATATCAATCACCGCGCCGCCGTCTTCTGCCAGGTAAGACAGCTGCATCAACAGACACTCCTTCAGCGACCGCGCCCCGATCCCGCGCGGTTCCAGCCTGCCAAAATTTTTCCAGATACGCTCCCCTTCTGTCTCCTCAATTCCCAGCCCAGCGCAGAGTTCTCCAAAATTCACGCTGAGATATCCGCTTGCATCCAGATTTTTGATCATATAGCGGAATATTTTTTCTTCTCTTTTCGTCAGATGCAGCATACACGCCTGTTCCAGAAGCGATTCCAAAAGCCCATCCTGACTCCGTCCCGGCTCTAATCGTCCCGCCTCTTCTTCCTCATCCTGATAATAGGTCTGGTTCTGGCGGTCAAGGCTGGCAAGTTCTTCAAGTCTGCGGATTTTCTCGTTCAGCTCTCCATTTTCTTCCAGCCGTCCGTTCTCCGGCTCCCGCTCTTCCAGATCCACCACTGGATTTTCCAGCGCCATCTCTTCTATGTACTCTTTCAGCTCTATCTGCCCCATCTGAAGAATATTTGCGGATTGTATCATTTTCTGGGACAAGGTCTGTTTGAGCTTTAACTCCTGTTTCAGTTCCATCGTACCACCCCTGAAAAGATGTAAAACGCCCAGATGCCTCGCCGTTTCTGCCTGCGAAGTACCTGGGCGTCCTGTCTTTTGCCTCCTAATTACTGATCCAGCTCATCCTCGCCGACCAGCTCATCATATTCCTGCTCGTCCAGAAGCTCGTCAAACGCATCTGCCACGATCTCATACTCATCGTCGTCCTCGATGTTTTCCAGGTTCGGCTGTCCGTTCTCATCCTCGCTATAACGGTACAGATATACCTCGCCGTCCTCTGCCTCGATGTCATCCATCGGAAGAAGGGCAATATAATCCTTGCCGCCTGCCGGGAAAATCGTCAGAACAACACACTCAATCTCTCTGCCGTCATCCAATGTCAGAGTCACGGTCATCTCCTCGCCGTTGTCGATCTCTTCCTGCGTCATATTCTTATTATCTGCCATATTTTACCTCTTTCTTTTCTATGCCTTTTCTACGTCCCACAAGATCCGTTGGCGGAATCCTGTCTTGACTCCACTGTATCAGAGTATTCTGTAAAAATCAAGACTTGACTTCCTCATTGTCCGCTTCATTCCGATACGCCGCCATCTATTCCAGCCCCTCATCCGGCACCTGTACGCGCATTCCACGTGCAAATGCCCGGTTTAAGCGGATTGTGTGCCGTGCCAGCGGGTTAAACAGCATATAGATGCAGAATACCGCCTCTATAAATTCGATTGCCGCCGCCGTCACCAGCATGAAAACCAGCGGAAATGGCAGCCACCAGCTCATCTGAAGCAGCGATACGCCGCCCCACACAATACTCGCCCCACGCCCGATCAGCATCAACACCCGTAAGCACCGGGCTCTCCCGCAGCATCAGCATATACCAGCCATAAAAAATAAACGGTCCCAAAAGCGTCATGACCGCATTTGTTTTCTCCATTCCATAGACAAATGTCATAATCAGATAAAACAGGCAGTACAGAACCCGCACCCCCGTCAGAATCCGTACCATCCAGTGCAATGCCTCATTCTGCTCCCCGTAACCCGGAAGTGTTTTTTCCATCTGTTTTACCCACATTGCCCATTCCCGCTGCACTGCAGCGTACTCCGGACGATGCTTTCTCTTTATAAATCCCATTCAGAGTCCCCTCTCTAATATTCAATTCCCCGCCGCGCCAGGATTTTCCGGTCAAACGGATGCTTGATTTTTTCCATCTCTGTCACGTAATCAGCCCGCAAAAGCAGCTCCTCCGGCGGTTTCCGCCCCGTCATCACAACTTCCAGATCCGCTGGTCTGTGATCCAGAAAATCCACTATATCCGTCAGCTCCAAAAGTCCCGAAGAAAGAGAAGCACAGACCTCGTCCAACACCAGCAGAACATCGCAGGTTTCATTATTCTGTATTTTCCTGCTTCTTGAATCTTCCATTTTCCCACACCGCTTCACTGCCTCACAGCACGCTGTCTCAAACATACTTTTATAATAATCCGCCGCCTCCCGCTTCACCTCATCGGTCATTTTCCACGTGAATCCAAATGTTTTTTCACAGGGAATCAACGTCACCTCCGGGAGCCGCTTTAAAATCTCCACCTCCCCAGACTGATCCGTTTTTAAAAAGCGGGCAGCAACTACCTGTTTTCCCGCTCCTGCTGCCCGGACCGCCAGACCGATCGCCGCCGTCGTCTTTCCTTTTCCGTCGCCGCAGTACAGATGTACACATCCCATATATTTTTCCTTTTCTTTCTTTTTATCTCGCTTTTCAGCGCACCGATACCAACTATCTTATCATATCAAACTGCCAACCACAATATTTGCCCGATTGAAAATTTACATTGAAATATTTCCCCATATACGCAATCTGGCGGTCTGATCCCAAGGGCCAGAACCGCCAGAAAACCAAACTCAATGATTCAATTTTACCAAACTTCTAACTTCAAACTTCTAATTTTCCTATTTGAATGCAGCAACCAGCTCTTCCGCATCCTTATAACCCTGTTTTTTCAGTTCCCCGATATACCACTCGGTTACTGGTTCTACAATTGCCTTGAAGGAATCGATATCCAGATCCTCATACGGGATGACCTCGACGCCATTCTTGGACTGCCATCTGGAAAGGATCTCGTCGTCGCCTGCGCGGTTGATCTCGCGCTCGTACTGAACAGCAAGTTTGCCGCACTCATCGACTACTTCCTGCTGCTCCGGTGTCAGGCTGTCGTAAATATCCTGGTTGATGCAGAAGAACAGGCAGTCATAGTTTGCATTCCACATGGAAACGTATTTCTGTACTTCCTGTACGCTTGCCGCATCAATCGCCGGAAGCGGGTTCTCCTGACCGTCTACCGTACCCTGCTGCAATGCCGTGTAAGTCTCGGACCAGTTCATGTTGGTCGCATCTGCGCCCCACAGCTCGTAGCACTTCATCAGAAGGTTTGAACCAGCCACACGCACTTTCAGGTTCTTCATATCTTCCACGGAATGAACCGGGCGCACGCCGTTCGTGAGCTGACGGAAACCATTTTCCGCCATACCCATACAATGCAGGTCATAGGAAGAAAGAATCTCATCCATCTTCTGGCCAGCCTCGCCGTCCAGCTTCGCGTCGGCGTCCTCCACTGAATCAAACAGATACGGCAGCGATACCACGTTGAAACGCGGGTCAAATGCCGAATAAATCAGGTTGCTGTGCATCGAAATCTGCACCGGATCTCCGTTCATCAGCGCCTGGATGCCCTCGGACTGGTTTCCACCGGTCAGCTGATCCGCTGCGTAAACATCTACTTTGACCTTGCCGCCCGTTGCCTGATCCATGAGCTCGCCAAACTTGCGTCCTGCCTGTGCCCAGGTACTGGTTTCTGTCGTGGAACACGTAAAGTTCCAGGTCATTTCCGGCCAGTTCAGGTCACTGTGATCTTCCACCTGATAGGTCGAAGAATTTTCAATGCCCGCCGTCTTAACTGCACTAGCCGCATTTTCAGTAAAGGTGTTTACCAGATCCTCTGCATCATCAAAGCCCTGGTTTTTCAGTTCTCCGATAAACCATTCCGTTACCGGCTCAGCTGCTTTCTTAAAGGATTCGATGTCGAGATCCTCATATTTCAGCACCTCCACACCGTTCTTAGTCTGCCAGCGATCCAGAATCTCCTCATCGCCTGCACGGTTGATCTCACGCTCGTAAGCCACTGCCTTACGGCCTGCCTCATCAACAACCGCCTGCTGCTCCGGTGTCAGGCTGTCATACAGCTTCTGATTGATGCAGAAGAACAGGCAGTCATAGTTTGCGTTCCACAGTGAAACATATTTCTGTACTTCCTGTACACTCGCCGCATCAATCGCCGGAAGCGGGTTCTCCTGCCCGTCTACCGTGCCCTGCTGCAGCGCCGTATACGTCTCGGACCAGTTCATATTGGTCGCATCTGCGCCCCACAGCTCATAGCACTTCATCAGAAGGTTCGAACCAGCCACACGCAGCTTCAGGTTCTTCATATCTTCCACGGAACGAACCGGATGTTCGCTGTTGGTCAGCTGACGGAAACCATTCTCCGCCATACCCATACAATGCAGGCCATAGCTTTCCAGGATCTCAACCAGCTTGTCGCCCGCCGGACCATCTAAGACTGCATCCGCTGTCTCAACAGAATCAAATAGATACGGCAGTGATACAACATTGAACCGCGGGTCAAATGCCGAATAAATCAGGTTGCTGTGCATCGAAATCTGCACCGGATCGCCGTTCATCAGTGCCTGGATGCCCTCAGACTGGTTTCCACCGGTCAGCTGATCGGCTGCGTAAACATCTACTTTGACCTTGCCGCCGGTCGCCTGCTCCATGAGCTCGCCAAACTTGCGTCCCGCCTGTGCCCAGGTGCTTGTCTCGGTTGTGGAACACGTAAAGTTCCAGGTCATATCCGCCCAATCCAGATCGCTGTAATCGCCGATCGTGTTGAAATCGTCATTGTCTGTCTGGGTGGTTCCGCTGTCGCCTCCGGCTGTCTCGCCATTTTCAATGGCTGCCGCACTTCCCAGTGCCGCCGGCAGACAGGTCGAAATCTGCGGAATATAAGTAATTATCAGTAAAACAACAATGGAAGCGGCTACCATCGGAACGACTGCCCTGGAAATCTCCTGCAGCGTTACGCGGATACCGTCTCTTAATTTGATGCCGATCGCGACAAACAGGTTGACACCGACCGGAGGTGTTACCTGACCAATTGCCAGGTTGACCGTTGCCATGATACCAAATGCGATCACGTTGTAGCCCAGTGCCTTGCAGACCGGCAGCATGATCGGGATGAAAATGTACATTGCAGAATTTGCATCAATAAAGCAGCCCGCGATCAGGAAAATAATGTTACAAATCAGCAAGAAAGTAAACTGGTTGCCTGCCACTCTTGCTAACAGTTCGGAAGCAGCCGTCGAAATACCGAAACGGGTGCAGACAAAGGAGAACAGCGACGCACACGCTACGATCAGCATGATGCCGCCGGTGGTCTTTGCCGAATCAATCAGAATTTCCCACAGGTCTTTAAATTTTACTTCCTTATAAATAACCATGCCGACAAACAGACCGTACACAACGGATACGGCTGCCGCCTCGGTCGGTGTAAAGATGCCTCCGTAGATACCGCCCAGAATGATGACCGGCATCAAAAATCCCCAGAAAGCATCCTTAAATGCGTTCCAGCGCTCTTTTGCGGATGCCTTCTCTACGTTGGACGGCACGACATGATTGCTGCGTACCTCCAGCATAACGACAATTATCAGAGCCAGACCCATCAGGATACCCGGGATGATACCTGCCATAAACATATCTCCGATGGAAACACCTGTGATCGACGCGTATACGACAAACGCGATACTCGGCGGGATGACGATCGCGATGGAACTGGAAGTTGCCATCAATGCCGTCGAGAAGGCTGCGGAGAAACCGCCCCGCTCTACCATCGCCGGAATCAGGACCGCACCCAGAGCCGCTACCGTCGCCGGACCGGAACCGGAGATCGCGCCGAAGAAGCAGGCTACGATGATACACACATTCGCAATGCCGCCTTTTCTGTGACCGACACATGTGTCAACAAAACGGATCAGGCGCGTAGAAATCCCCGCCTTCGCCATGATATTTCCGGATAATACGAAAAACGGAATCGCCAGCAGCAGGAATTTACTGATGCCGGAGTAAATATTCGTCGCTACAATCGTTAAAGAAGTACCGGAATACAGGATCGCCGCCGCGGAAGAAAGTCCCAGACAGACGGAGATCGGCACATTCAACACTAATAATACGAAAAAGGTAATAAAAAGAACTGCGCTAACCATTTATTTGTCCTCCTTTTTCGTACACACATCGAGACAGAACTCGATAAAATGGAGAATCATGCACACCGAACCGATCGGTACAAAGGACCAGAAGATCCACTCCGGCCAGTTCAGCACAAAGGTACGTTTCTGGTTCGCAAGCTGCGCCAGTACCTTGTCCATGCCATAGTAAAATAAGATTCCCATAAAGAGAACCGAAAAGATTGTAATCAGAATCATGACCGGCTTCTTTGCCGATTTTGGCAGACGCTCTGTTACCAGATTTAAGCCTACCAGTCCGCCCTCACGCGCAGACAGCGCCGCGCCAAGCAGCGTAATTAATACGAAAATGGCAACAACCAGCTCCTCTGTAAAGGACCAGGACTGGTGAATCACCTTACGGGAAAATACATTTCCCACCGTCAGTACAAGGATCAGGATCATCGTGACTACCAGCACAGTTTTCTCAACCATCGCCACAATATCCATCAGCTTTTTATATCCTTTCATGCTGCGCTCTCCTCCTAAAATAAGTATCTCATTTTTCCACATTTCTGTCGGCTGTACGCATTCATCTGAACGTTTTTGTGTCATAGGACGCAATTTCCTAAGGCATAAAAAAACGCCCCCAGATAATAGGGACGAATGAAGTGCCAGATTTCTGCTAAATGTTCTGTTTTTCTCGGAAAACACGCAAACATATGCAGCACCAAACAAACAAACGCTGCTCCCGCTTGTGCGGGATTCGTACAAAAACAGTGACCGCCGCGCCCTTGCTCTCAGTCAATCGAGGCATGAACGGTTCCGTTTTCATATGGAACTATATCAAACTAAAATTAAATATTGCTGATATGGAATATATTCTACACTTTTTTAATAAATACGTCAACCATTTTTATAGACTACGGTCTATTTAATAAAAGCTGCGTAAAAATAGCATAAAAGAAATAAAATTCTTTTCCCTCAACCTATTGATGATTTGATTTTTCTATACTATAATAAACATCATACGCTTTAAAGTGCGAAAATCTTTTAGACAATACAGGAGGATGAAACTCATGGGATTTGAATATGTCAGCAAGTTGCCGACCCCGGACGAGATTCGTGCACAGTTTCCACTGGCACCGGAGCTGGCCGCAGAAAAAGCTCGAAAGGACGCTGCTATCCGTGACGTCTTTACAGGCGACAGCGACAAGTTTCTTGTCATCATTGGTCCGTGCTCTGCTGACCGGGAAGATGCGGTTATTGATTATGTAAACCGCCTTGCCAAGGTACAGGAGAAAGTGAAGGACAAACTGATTCTGGTTCCTAGAATCTACACCAACAAACCTAGAACAACCGGTGACGGCTATAAGGGACTTTTACACCAGCCAAATCCGGAAGGTAAGCCAAACTTATACCAGGGTCTGATCGCGATCCGCAAACTTCATATGCGTGTGATCGAAGAAACCGGCTTCTCGACCGCAGACGAGATGCTATACCCGGAGAACCTGACCTACCTTTCCGACGTTATGTCCTATGTTGCAGTCGGCGCACGTTCCGTTGAGAACCAGCAGCACCGCCTCGTTGCCAGCGGCATCGACGTACCGGTCGGCATGAAGAATCCGACCAGCGGCGCACTCTCCGTCATGCTGAACGCCGTACACGCAGCACAGCACGGTCATGAGTTCATCTACCGCAGCTGGGAAGTAAAGACACAGGGCAACCCGCTGACCCACACCATCCTGCGTGGTGCTGTCAACAAGCATGACCAGTGCCTGCCGAACTACCACTACGAAGACCTGAAGCTGCTCTTAGACCTCTACAACGAGCGTGATCTGAAGAATCCGGCCTGTATCATCGATGCAAACCACTCCAACTCCAACAAAAAATACATGGAGCAGATCCGTATCGTCAAGGAAGTACTCCACAGCCGTCGTCACTCCGACGATATCCGTAACTTCGTCAAAGGCGTCATGATCGAGAGCTACATCGAACCAGGCAGCCAGAAAGTCGGCGAACACATCTACGGAAAATCCATCACCGACCCGTGTCTGGGATGGGAGGATTCCGAGCGTCTGCTGTATGAAATGGCTGAAGGATTGTAAAATATAGAAATATGCAGAAAAAAAGTCCGGTGGAAAAGCTCCGCCGGACTTTTTTTCGTTAGGAATTCGGATTTCAAAAAGGTTAAAGGATTAAATCTTTTGTATCATGCATTTATTATGGTTATAGTATATCATGCCTATCTCCAAAATGTTTGTATTCTCTTTAAATAAATTATGAAGAAATTCTTAAGATTCACCATTTCGATGCAATAAAAATCCGATTTGCTGCATTAATGAATATTAGGTTTATTGTTCAATTGATTCACATACATAAAAAGAACAGGTTTCGCCATTAAAAAGCTGTACTCCTGCATACAGAGGCTCTCTATCATATGTATATGTCACACTCTTAATATAAAGAAGCGGAGTTCCCTTCTTAACTTTCATCAGTTTTGCTTCTTCAGCCGTGGCCCGGCATAATTCAATCCGCTTCTCTGAAGAAGCAACTCTTACCTTGGCTTCTTCCTGCAGGCACTCAAACAGAGAATTATCATTAAACTGCTTTTCCAGAAGGAAGGAATATTTTACCGGGAAATAGTTCTTCTCAATGGCTACCGGTTCCCCATCCGCTGTACGCAGACGCGAAATATAAACTACATAGGATCCAGGTTCCAGATTTAACTGTTTTTGAATCTTGTCATCTGCCAGAACCAGCTTATTTTCAAGCATCTGTCCCCCAGGCTTCATATTCATATGACGGCACATTTCTGAAAAGCTCTGGAGATTTTTTATATCCTTCGCGAATTTCTGTCGGCAGATGAAGGTTCCTTTTCCCTGCTTCTTTTCCACAAGGCCCTGGCTCACCAGATCATCCACTGCACGCCGAACTGTGATCCGGCTCACATTGTACTGTTTTGCTAACTCTGCCTCTGCCGGAATTCGTTCCGTTGCATTATAACCCCCATTCTCAATATCTCGTTTCAAACTCTCCACAATCTGTGCATATAATGGAACTATGCTGTTTGGATTTGTATTTATCTCCATACCCTTCTCCTTTTCATTCTTTATAATAATTGAGCCCTACATCTATATAGTCAAAATGATATATAATGTTATATACACTATCATACTATTTGTATTGTTCCATTACAAGCTTTTTTCGTTATTTTAACAAAGAAATTGCATTATTTTTACTCGGTATAAAAAAAAGAAAAAAGCAGACCCACAATAACTACACGATTGCAGGCCTGCTTTCATATTATGTTTTTGTTTTTACATCAACTATTAATAATCAAATTTCCACATATAACGGCGATATGTCATCGGATGCATTCTCACATCTGCCATTGCTGAAATAAACTGCTTGGAAATCGGATGGAACAGAAGTGAATTGAAGTATTCTGCGACTCTCTCATCCAGTTCGCCTAAGCCAAGCTTCTCTGCATCGATAACCCAATGATGGCCGCCAAACTGATTTAAGAAGCGCTCTGCTCTCTCATCCACCGGTCTTGTACGTCCAATGCTCTTGAACAGGAGAATGGCAAGATCCTTGTCACAGGTTTCAAAAGCACCATGGAAATATTCACCGGAATGAATCGGAACACAGTGTACGGTCTGCATCTCCTGAAAGAAGCAGAATGCATCTGAATAGGATACCTCCCAGGCTGCACCACTTGACATTACATTCCATACAGTATCATCTTTGTAGGTCATGGCAAATTTAGCTGCCTCCGCACGTACATCTGTATATGCTTTTCCGTAAATTGTTTCCAGCTTCTCGAATCCTTCCAGAGCCTTGTCATATGCCTCATAATTGTCATATTCTTTTAAGAGCCAGAACGCAATCTTTAACGCCGTGCCCTGGCTGTTGTAATGAACCAAGGTTGGATCCTTATACCACTCATCTGCATGATAGTAGGTAATATAATAATCAGCCGTCTGCGCTGTCAGAGAATCTGCATATCCGGATAAACCAACCGTAACGGCGCCTTTTTCTTTTGCCACCTTTAATGCTTCCACGGTTTCTGCCGTTGCCTTAGTGGAGGTTCCAATCACAAGTGTATTCTTATCTACATTCTTCGGAGTTGCATTCACGAACTCACTGCTGTTATATCCCTGAACACGCAGAGAGCTCTCCTGATTTAACAGAAACCGTGCCGGATAGGAGGATGCAAAGGATCCTCCGCAAGCCACGAAAATAACCTGTTTTAATCCGCCATTTTTATCCAGATCTGCTTTGGCTTTTGTCATCACATCGATGACTTCCTGCATACCTTTAATCATAGAATTAATCCTCTCTTTCTTACGTTTTGCCGTATCTTATCCTCTGAGGGCTTTGGTTGCCTGTTCGTCTACCTGATAATGAACTCCATCTGACACAACAACCACACCATAATCTTTTTTCGCTGCCTCTACAGACACCTTTTTCTCAATGACATCCTTTAATACCTTTTCCGGCTCACGCTTCATCGGATCACCATATCCGCCTGCACCAGGAGTTTCAACCCGGATGATATCGCCCTTCTTTAACGGAAAACTGGTTGTCTTGTGTCCCATTTTTGTGATAGTTCCATCCGGAGTTACACGGTAGAATGCACCGGCAGCGCCTTCTTTACCGCCATCTAATCCCCATGGATGGAATTTATGACGATCACCTAATCCGGTATATGCCACATCATCCTGCATCATCTCTAACTCACGCTCGATACCAAGACCGCCTCTAAACTGGCCGGCACCGCCTGTATCTTCCTTCAGTTCATATTTTCTGGCAAGAATCTTTGTGAACTCCATCTCGGTTGCCTCAATCGGCATATTAGAGGTATTGGTCATGTTTACCTGAACACCAGATAAACCATCTAATCCCTTCGAAGCACCGCCGCCTCCGGCAATAACCTCGTGGAAAATAAACACACTGTCTGTTCCGATTGCGCCTTCGCCTGCTAAAATGGTGGTTGTACAAGCACCATTACCAGCGGTTACTACGGTATCCGGGAAGATTGGTGCCAATGCTCCGAAAATTGCATCCGGGATTCGCTGCTGGCAGTCAATCTGTGCACCAATCGGACTTGGCTCTGTCGGATTTACGATACAGCCCTTCGGTGCAATGATCTTAATCGCACGGTTAATTCCCTCATTGGCTGGGATATCATCTCCCATTAATGCCTTAATGGAGAAGAATACGGCTGCTTTCGTACAAGGGTACGGCACATTGATCGGTGCTTTAATCTGCTCAGCGGTTCCTGTAAAATCAATTGTCAGGTCATCACCCTTAATGGTAATTTTCACTTTAATCGGAAGCGGATCCGGATATTTGTCGCCGCAGCCATCCACATAATCGGTATAGCTGTATTCTCCATCCGGAAGTTCTGCAACGACTGCACGGACACGGCGCTCCGAATAGCCTACCAGCTCTTTCATGCACTCAATCAAATCGTCCTGATAACGGGCATAAGCTTCCTGAATTCTCTGTACACCGATCAGGTTTGCTGACATCTGTGCGGTCAGGTCGCCCTCTCTTTCCTGTGGAACTCTGGTATTATCAAGAAGAAGGTCCATAACACTCGGAATCAGTTTTCCATTCTGGCGGATACGGATTACCGGAATTCGAATACCTTCCTGGAATAAGCTATCTGCATCTCCGGAGGTAGAACCAGGTACCTTACCACCGATATCTGAATGATGCGCAATATTGGCAATCCAGCCAACCAGTTTATCTCCCACAAAGGCCGGTGCTGCGATTACGATATCCGGCAGATGATTGCCGCCGCCATGATACGGGTCATTGGCAATATACATATCGCCTGGCTGAACATTTTCCTTTCCAAATTTTTCATAAATATTAGGAACTACACTCAGCATTGAGCCTAAAAGTGCAGCTAAACTTTCCACCTGGGCAACACTATTTCCATCCGGATCGATTACTGCAGTACACACGTCGCGACGTTCCTTCATATTAGTAGAATATGCACTGCGGACAATGATTCCATAAGTCTCCTCAGCAATGGACATCAGAAGATTGCGGACAACCTCAACTGTTACGGTATCAATCTGTTTTGCCATCTTACTTCGCCTCCTCATCATGAATCTTTAAGTTGTGATATCCATCTACGTGGATGACCCATCCTTTCGGAACCACTAACGTAGTATCCATCTGTTCGCAGATGCACGGACCAGGAATCGACTGACCCGGAACAAATTTATCTCTTAAATAGACCGGTGTTTCAACATACTCATCACTGTTCTGGAACAGAACCTGACGAACTTCGATCGGTTCTGGAATCGGTGCCTCCGGATGAAGCTCTGCTGCTTTCAGGTCCGGTTTATCGATAACGCCGATAGCGGATACACGATAACTTACAAACTGTACAATCGCATCTTCTTTGCAATAGCCGTAGCTTCTCTTATGCTCTGCATGGAAATCAGCCAGTGCTTTCTTCAAAGTCTCTTCCGTCATCTTTCCTGCCGGAACCGGAATGCTGATCTCAAAGTTCTGACGCTGATAACGCATATCAACGGCAAATTCAAAGTAACGTCTGTCTGCCGGAACACCTTCTTTATCCAGAAGACCGGTTCCCTGCTCTACCATGTTATCAAACTGCTCATTGATGTCATCTAAGTTTCCGGCTTCACCATTCATGATCTTAGTTCTGGATAAGTCGAATTTTGTATCTGCCAGAAGAAGTCCGAGACTACAAAGAGTACCTGGATGCGGCGGAATCAATACTTCCTTCATTCCCAGTTCTTTTGCCACCTCGCATGCATGAAGCGGGCCGGCGCCTCCGAATGCCATCAGGCTAAATTCGCGGACATCATATCCCTTTTCTACGGATACGCTTCGGATTGCACGAACCATGTTGGAATTTACGACTGTGATAATACCGTTCGCTGCACGTTTCATATCCAGATTGGATTTATCACAAATTTTTGTCTTGACAGCGTTTTTAGCCAGTTCAATATCTACATACATTCTGCCGCCAAGAATCTTCTTCTGATTCAGCTTGCCAAGAACAATATTGGCATCTGTTACGCAAGGATTCTCACCGCCGCGCATATAGCAGGCCGGTCCAGGTGTTGCACCCGCACTCTTAGGTCCTACCTTTAAGGCACCGCCTTCATCAATCTTTGCAATGGAACCGCCGCCGGCACCGATGGTAATAATATTAATCATCGGGATTCTGGCCGGATATCCTTCTACATAACGCTCATTCGATACCTGCGGTGTATAATTTTCAATTAAGGAAATATCTGCGCTGGTACCACCCATATCAAAGGTAATAATCTTGTCTGCTTCGCACTGTTTGCCAATATATGCAGCTGCGATAACACCGGCACTCGGTCCGGACAATGCTGTCTTAATCGGGCAGTCGATGGTTTCTTTTATTGAAATGATGGAACCATTGGACTGGGTTACATAGGGCTCTACCTGAATACCAAGCTTCGCAATGGAATCACGGAAATTATTTACATATTTTTCCATAACCGGTCCCAGATAACTATTCATAACCGTTGTACTCATACGGCTGAACTCACGGAACTCCGGTGCCAGTTTACTGGAAATCGTAACGTATGCTTCCGGGAACTCTTCATGAATGATCTCTTCAATTCTTTCTTCATGAACCGGATTAATGAATGAGAACAAAGTACAAACTGCAATTGCTGTCACACCCTGTGCTTTTAAGTATCGAACGACCTCTCTTGTTTCGTTCTCATCCAGCGGAGTCTCAACACTTCCGTCGTAACGGATTCTCTCTGTTACCGTACAGTTTAAACCGGACGGAACCAGTGGATACGGTTTCTGTGCCTGAAGATTGTAAAGAGAAGGACGTCTCTGGGTTCCGATTTCCATCAGATCCTTAAATCCTTTGGTAGTAATAAGGCCAAGGCGGCAACCTTTCTTCTCGATTAATGCGTTCGTTCCTACGGTTGTACCGTGTGCCAGATAACTAACTTCTTCCGGAGCTGCTTTCTTAATCTCTAATACATCCTGAACGCCCTTTACAATTGCTCTGGACGGATCCGCCGGTGTGGAACTATCCTTGTAATTGAACAACTCACCTGTTTCCTGATTAAAAACAGAAAAATCTGTAAACGTTCCTCCAACGTCTACGCCAATCATATATGACATAGTATTTCCTCCTATGTAGTGTATTTTTCAAGCTGCACCTTCCGGGTATGGTCGTTTACCCATCCGGACTTTTCAGGATATTGACATCATACAGTTTATATTGTTATATAACGTCATATCTCCTTTACTGATAACATACTCTTCTTTCCGTCATTTGTCAATACTTTTTCAATCAAAAATTCCATGCTTTTTGAGCCACCTTATGCTCTGTATATCTGCCTGCCTTGGATTAGAGCGATACCTCGGATCATTCTGCTCCAGCGCATACATTCCCTTATATCCAGCTGATTCAAGAATATCCAGATATTCACAGATGGGAAGATCCCCATCCCCAAGGGCCATGTGAACCGCCGGGTGGGAATCATGGAGATGAATATGTGATAATTCTGCTCCATGGGCTAAGTAACGTTCTATCTTCTGGTCCATATAAACCATTTGTCCTATATCCAGCATAGGCTTCATGCTTCCTGAAGGCATAAGGGAAATCATCTCTTTCTGCTGCTCCGGCGTGTTCAGCACGTTCGAAGACAGAGGTGTCAATGTCTCCAGCACAAGTAAAATACCCATTTTCTGAGCCTTTTCTGACAAACGATGCAGGCTCTCTTCGCTCCGCTTCCACGCATCCTCCACTGGTTTGTTGAAATAACCGCATCCAGCTGAAACCAACACCTTTGGGCAGTTCAATATTTCTGCTGCATAAAATGCACGTTCAAAATTGCGTATGCTATATTCACGTATTTTTTCATCTTCTGCTGCCAGATTGACCGGATACTGGCATTGCTCCGGCGTGATACAGCATACTGAAAGCTCACGGCTCCGAATCTGAGCAGCTTTTTCTTTCAGCTGCGCTTCGTCCATCGTATCCAGACAGAAGGACGGACCTGCTGCCCAGAGTTCCACATTTTGCATTCCCAGTAAAACAGCCGTATCCAGAAAGTACTCGAACGGATACCGCAGATACTGATAGCTCCCCAGTGCAAATCGTTCCTTTGATATCTGCACCATGACCCTCACTTCCTTTTTTATTTTTGTTTTTATAATTCTCTGTAAATCCGGTCATGCTCAGACTTCGGTACCGGCACACCGTCTCCAAAGGCACCATTCTTCAAGCAGGTTCCTGCTGAAAATACAGCTGCCGCTTTCAATGCCTCCGGAAGTATCTCTGCCCTTATCTCACTGTTTTTCCAGCTTCCCTCCGGTTGTGTTTCCAGCTTTTTCAAGATGGTAATCAGCATAGCAGTGGCAAAGCTGTCTCCGGCTCCCATGGTATCCACCGGAGTGACATAATCCGGCAGCTGGCAATAAAACCGCTCCCCATCAAAAACCGTTGCTCCCTTACTTCCACGGGTAGCTGTCACCACACTGCATCCCTTTTCATACAGCTTCCGGCACAGTTTTTCTGTCTCCTCATCATTCAGATCACTACAGGATAGAAATGCAAAATCAATATATGGGCATACACGTTCCACCCTGTCTTCCTCATTCCAGCGATACGAAAAATCATAGCTTACCAAGGGAGAAAGTCCATGCAGGGCTGGAAGCAGCCCATCGGTAAACCCATTGTTGGTTGTATGAATCAAATTAAAACCATCCGCATATTCCAAATCCTCTTTTTCCAGATAAATTGGATGCTGCTGCAGAACACCACCTTTATTGCTTCCTTTAAATACACGATCTCCATCTACAAGGGTTACTCTGGCAAAGCCATTTTCTCCTTCATAGATGCGGCAATGACTGTGTCCGACTCCGTGTGCATCTAAAGATGCCTGCACGTGATCCGCTACTGCATCCTTTCCAAATACTCCCATAAAATCCGATTCTGCTCCCAGCATTCTTGCATATACCGCAAAATTTACTGCCTGACCACCCGGATACATGGTTCCGGTATGCAGATATACATCACACACATTATCTCCAAGACCTAATACTTTCAGCATTTTCTGTTTCCTCCTGTATTTTTATCGATTGAATTTGTTTTGAAACGAAAAGCGGCCGCCTGGAAGAGGCCGCCATTCCCTGGCAGTTCTGTCCCAAGCGGCAGCATTATTCTTAATTTAAATTTTACTTATTTATTAAACTGACGAGTCTGATCATAAAGATCCTTGGTTGTAAAGAAGCCTTCATCCTGAAGCTCTTTTCCTAACGGTTCTGCTGCATCAATAAATGCCTGGCGATCAATGTCACAGAATGTTACGCCGCCTTCGTTAATTAACCACTCTTTATCTTCCTCCCACTTGTCGAGAGTTCTTTCAGAATGATGAGAAGCTACCTGTGCTGCTGCATCAGAAATTACTTTCTGATCTTCTTCCGATAAGCTGTTCCAGAACTGAGTGGAGAAGCAGATCTGCTCAACCGGATATGCGTAATCCACATCTGCTACATATTTTGCAGACTCATAGAGGCCTGCAGAACGATAGGAGTCTTTCGAACACTCACCACCGTCAACTACGCCCTGCATTAAAGCAAATGGATATTCGGACCAGGCAACTACAACCGGTGTTGCTCCCATCGCTCTCGCATTTTTCTCAAAGATCGGAAGGTTCGGAATACGATATTTCATGCCAACCATATCTTTCGGGCTCTTGATCTCTTTGTTTGCAAAGAAGATACGCGGATTCTTCTGGAATTCGAAGTTTACTACGTGAATTCCCTGATTATCCAGGCTCTCCCAGATTGGATCTGCCACATCACTCTTTAAGTAATTAATCATGGAATCGTAATTGTTAAATGCAAATGCCATGGAAAGAATGTTTAAATCAGATTCATAAGTTGCCAGGGTATCTAAGGCACACATCATGCCCTCCTGCAGTCCTACCTGAAGGTTCTCCAGCATCGTGGTCTCATTGCCAAGCTGCTCTGCGGGATAAAACTCAAAGTAATATCTGTCACCGATCTTATCATTTACCAGATCACAGAACTCTTCACAGGACTGCGGTGCCGGCTCTCCGATGGCTCCGGAGTTACCGAATTTGACAACCTTAGCTCCAGCCGGAGCCGGTTTTGTTTCTACTGTATCAGCTCCTCCTTCAGTCTTATCGGTGGTCTGTGCGGAGGCCTGCTCCGATGTGGTTGTCTGTGCAGTGGACGATCCACAGCCTGCTAATGTGCCTACTGCCATGGCTGCCGTCAGGACAAGTGCAATTTTTTTCTTCATAAACTTTCCTCCTTAAATTGTGTACTTTATACTATCTTAATCTCTTACTCTTACATGGATCCTAACAGTCTCGGAAGGAACATGGTCAGCGGCTCCCAGAATGTTGTAATCATCAGTGTAATAAACATCGGGATCAGAAACTGTACCGTATATTTCAGTGCAGTTTCAAATTTATTACCGGTCGCCTTCGCTGTTACAAACAACGCTGGTGCCATCGGCGGAGTGATTAATCCAAGTGTTACATTCAGTACGGCCATAACACCCATCTGAACATAGCTCATACCAAGAGCCGTTGCCAGATTCATAAGAAGCGGTGCCACCATAATCAAAATCTGCATGGAACCAATAAAGCAGCCCAGGAATAATAACATTGCATTTAATACTAAAAGAATGATGATTTTATTTCCTAAGGACATCAGAAGAGTTGTCATAAAACCAATCAGACCACTGGTTACAATTACCCAGTTAAATACAAGACCGGTTGCACACAGACACATGGACATACCCGCGCTGGCTAATGTATCCTTTAATGCCTTTGTCAGCATCTTAAAGCTGAAACGTTTTAAGCAGATAGCCAGGATGACGCAATACATAGCTGCTACAACGGAACACTCTGTAGGAGTAAAGATACCGGTCATAATGCCAAGTACCAGGATAGCCGGGCCACCCAGTGCCGGAAGTGATGTATACAGAGAGTGGAATCGCTCGCCCCAGGATGCCTTCGGTGCCCGCGGGCAGGCAATGTGCTGGGTTTTCACTGCAATCGGAATCCAGATCATCATGGCCACGCCCATCAGGACACCCGGTCCCATACCAGCCTGGAACATAGCCAGTGTGGAGGTCTGGCTTAAGAATGCCCAGACAACGAAGTTGATGGACGGCGGAATAATCGGTCCGATACCTGCGGATGCTGCCGTTACTGCTACTGAGAAGTCTGGATCGTATCCGGCTTTTGACATCGCACTTACCTCAATGGTTCCAAGTCCTCCGGCATCTGCCAGAGCGGAACCGGACATTCCGGCAAATACCATGGAAGATAATACATTGGCATGTGCAAGTCCTCCCGGGAGATGACCGATCCATTTTTCAAACATTCCAAATAGTCGGTCCGTTAGTCCCACTTCATTCATAAAGCATCCTACAAAGAGGAATGCCGGTAATGCCAGCATGTTGAAATCAGCCAGGGAGTTTGCTGTTTTCTGTGCAAACATAACAAATGATTGATGGTTAAATACAATGAATTCAAACGCTGAAGCCAGCATTGCGTATGCAATCGGTACTTCCAGAAGAATTAATACCACAAAGGTGATAAAATAGACGGCTAAATAGGGATCCAGATTAGTCAAGAAGACCGCCTCCTTCCTTTTCTACCGGTACACAGATGGATTCATCTCCGGTAATTACAAATGCGATTGCCTTATATGCAGACATTACCAGCATAATCACTCCCATCACCAGAACCGGCAATGCATAGTAATAACCCTTGCTGATAGGAAGTCCTCCAACGGGAGGCATCTTCTTCTGCATCTGAAACAGCTGCCAGGATGCCGGAATATAAACCCAGCTTATCACAACAATCAAAAAGTTCGTAAATGTAAACATTCCTCTGCGAAATGCCTTTGGCATACGGTTCATGATAAACTCCAGAACTGCATGACCATTGTCCCAATAAACGGTACACCATCCAAGACACATGGACCATATCATCAACGCTGTTACACATTCATCAATTCCGTATATAGGGTGCTTAAATATAAAACGCATCAATACCTGAAGGAACAATAGTGCCATAAAAGCGAATATCATGTATCCGGTAAATACTTCCACCACACTATTCGCTTTATCCATAGCCTTACCAATTGAATAGATACTTTTCTTCATACTCTAATTGCCGCGCTTCGCTGCTGCGAATACGTACTCTCCTTCCTTTAAAATTAATTTCTATCATATAATGTCATGTGCTATAAGGGGTTCCTGGTTTTCTCTGCTCTGGCCGACCTATCCATTCAAATACTCGTCCAGATCCCCTTATATTATAATACCTTCAAAGACATCATATATCGTTATGTTATTTTTACCATACTTTGATTCATTTTGCAAGTATAAATTTATTTTTCATCGTCGCTTTTTATATTATCATAGGTTTTCTCCTTTCTTTTTTGTAAATTTTGCCAACTTTTGATTCATTTGCGTTATTATACGCAAAAAGTGGAACTCTCTCCTTCGTTGGAGAGCAGTTCCACTTTCATCTTATAACATTATATAATCTTTTGATGTCTCTCATTCTAACACTGCATCTTTTTATTGTCAAGCCTCTCTTTTAAAAAAACAAGAATAAAAAATAGGAGGTTCATGCTTCCCAACAAAAAGCTAAAGAGAATCAAGAATTCCGGGTAAAACAGATCGCACAGCTTCCCCCCTGCCATGTTTGCACATACGGTTCCGATCACACTGCTGATGGTTAGACCAATGGAAATACTAAAGCTTTTCAGACGTTCATCCGATGTTTCCGCAAAACACTCTACGCTGGCACTCATATAAAGGGCAAAACTGACGGACTGAAGAATCTGCCCCAGATAAAGAGACCACTCACCCGAAAAAAGCTGAAAGCAAATCGGACGAAGCAGGTTTGTGCCCAAAGCTGCTGCCATCCCCCAGAGGGCCGGATAGGTTTTCTTTTTTCCAATATAGGCTAACAAAAGCAGACTCAAAAACTCTACTGCAGCTCCTATTCCACAAACATTTCCAAATAATTCCGCATCTCCTCCACGCTCCGCAATAATCAATGACAGGAAGCTGCCAACTGGCCGATGACTGAACCAATAAAGAGTGCTTATTGTTAAACAAAACAAAAAACGACGGCTTTTTACCAATTACTGAAACGCCTGAACAAACGAAAGACTTTTCTCTGCCTCCCCTTTCTTTCGATGATTGCCAAGCCTGGTATCCGGAAGCAGGATGAGAAATGGAATCATCATAAGAAATAAAAGAATCTGCATCTGAAAATAACGATTCCATCCCCAGTGTTTGAAATAAAATCCTCCAATCACTGACATCACTGCAAATCCAATGGAACCACCGGCACGAATCCGGCTGTATATCAATCCCGGATAACTTTCCTTACTTAAATTAACCCAGGCATCCATCAGCTGACTAAAGGGATAGGCCAATCCGGCTGCCAGAACCAGCCCCGGCAGAAGCAGCCATGACTGGTTCATGAATTTTGTGCAAAAAGCACACACCATTGATACGATACCGATACAAACTAAAAGGTATCTTCTGGTGGGCAGAAATGTATCTGTTATATAGCCTCCCACCGGTTCCATCAAAAGATTGGCCAAAAATGTCAAACTGGTAATAATTCCGCAGACTGTGGCGCTATAGCCCTGCTCTGTTAAAAACAAAACGATGAAACTCGAAAAGACACAATAGACCGCATAATAAATAAAATAAGCCGAAAAAAACAGAACAGTACAGCTCCTTTTCCCTTTCACTAATGTATCTTTTCCCGCCCCAGTCATAACAAAACCAAAGGAATAACCGCCAGCGATAATCTCTGATTAAAAATACAGTTTCCATCCTGCCAGCCTTCCTCGTAAAAGCAAGCAATCGCATCCTTTCCTGCAAGATCCGATGCTCCCCCTTCTTCTGCTATCATAAGTCCATCGTTCCATGTAACACCATCATCTTTACTAAGCCGAATCGTGAGCTTCTGACGAGCGTCAAGACTCCAGCGAACAGACTCTCCCTGTTTCTGCCGTTCCAGCGCCGGTTCATCTCCATAGGCACAATTAACAAAAGCCATCTTCCCATCTGACAGTGACAAAAGAGCGCCTCCACAGATTGGATCCGGAAGTTCTTGATTTAACCAGGGTTCTCCCCAGCGTATAGTATCTTCCCCATCTATCTCTTTTTTGCTTTCACAAAAAGCTCTTCTTCTGACTCCCGGAATTTCATGGCGCATGGTTGCAAGCAGTGTTCCATCACTCCGTTCTGCCACGGAGCTTTCTGTGGGATCGCCAACCCCGTTTCCCGCCGGAACTACACTGCTGCATCTCCATGTTTTTCCTTGATCCTGACTGGATAGACATGCAAAACAAGCTGGGAGATGGGCATTTTCCCCACGGCTCAGCCACAATGGAAGTATCAGTGTCCCATCTTTTTTGCTTATTCCATGACCAGGTGCAATCGCCCACAATGTAACCGGCCATTCTTTCCGGAATCCGTCAATCAGGGATGTCAACTCCCTTTCCGTTCCAAATGAAACACCATTATCATCGCTTTCTTTCAAAAATAATCTCTTATAATCCTGACACCAGAAAAAATAGAGCTTTCCCTCCGCTGCTGCTATTAACAAGGGATTATGAATCAGCTCATCGTCTTTGGGAGAAACCATCGTAACCCGCTCGCCGATTGGCTCTATCGTTTCACCTATCATGCGATATCTTCTTAAAAACAGAGTTCGGCTGTTTCCTCCACCTTTTCTTCCTTCATAGGTCAGGAGCAAATCCCCATTGGAGGCTGTCACGATTCCCGGTACGCGATAGGAATCAAAACCATGCTCATTATTTTCTTCTACCACAATCCGGGTATATTTTTTTTCTGCCATATGGTCCTCCTATCTTACTTCTCCAGTGAAAAAGAACAGTCATATTGTTTTACATATTTATCCATTCCGGAGGCTGAATATAATACCATCGTACAGCAGCTGCCAAAATCACCGGTACGCACTACGACTTTGGCCTTCTGCATCGTTTCCGTTAAGCGATCCTGGCTGATGGTTCCGCCAGGCAGCTGCGGCAGCAGCGACTGAATCTTTTGATACATAGCATCATTATACTGGGGCATTAACTCAAACACTTCGTAACGCTCTGCCACCAGGTCGTTCATGATTGCGCACATCGTCTGTTCAAGGGTTGGAACTCCTCTTATCAGTGACACATCAATTACATTGCAGCCATCCGGAATCGGCATATTAGCATCACAAATCACAATTGCATCCTTATGGCGGGCCGTGGCTAATGCATATCCAAGCTCTGCGTTAATCACCGTGTTCTTAATCATATACTACTTCCTCCTTTTTGCAGCATTATGTTATATAATGTCATTACGTTATATGATAAGTATAGAGGAAAGAACAAAAAAGTCAATGCTTTCGATAAAATATGGCATAAAAAGAACGGACTCTGTCACATCTTGTACAGAATCCGTTCTTTTTCAATTTTTTATGGACTAAATATTCTTAAACAGATCACAGAAATCAAAGGTCGCAAAATAATCCTTCGGTGTCTCTGCCCGGCGGATCATCTCCACGGAACCATCCTCTTTCAGGAGCAGTTCAGCCGAACGCAGCTTTCCGTTGTAGTTGTAGCCCATCGAAAAACCATGTGCGCCGGTATCATGGATGACAAGGATATCGCCCATATCAATCTTCGGAAGCATCCGGTCAATCGCAAATTTATCATTGTTCTCGCACAGGGAACCGGTTACATCGTATTTGTGGTCGCACGGCTCGTTCTCTTTTCCCATGACCGTGATGTGATGGTATGCGCCGTACATCGCCGGGCGCATCAGGTTGACTGCACACGCGTCCACACCGATATACTCTTTGTAGGTGTGTTTCTCATGGATTGCCGTTGTCACAAGGCAGCCATACGGCGCCAGCATGAAACGTCCCATCTCTGTATAAAGCGCTACATCGCCCATGCCAGCCGGAACCAGAACTTCCTCATAAACCTTGCGGACGCCCTCGCCGATTGCAAAGATATCGTTCGGCTCCTGATCCGGGCGGTAAGGAATGCCAACGCCACCAGACAGGTTGATAAATTTAATATCTGCGCCGGTCTCTTCTTTCAGCTTGACCGCCACCTCAAATAATACCTTCGCAAGCATCGGATAATACTCATTTGTAACCGTATTGCTTGCAAGGAAAGCATGGATACCGAAATGTTTCGCACCTTTTGCTTTCAACACCTTGAATGCCTCAAATAACTGCTCGGTTGTCATACCGTATTTCGCATCGCCTGGGTTGTCCATGATATCATTGCTGATCTTGAACAGTCCGCCCGGATTGTAACGGCAGCTGATCGTCTCCGGAATATAACCGATCGTCTTCTCCAGGAAATCAATGTGCGTAAAATCATCAAGGTTGATGATCGCGCCCAGCTCGGCAGCCATCTTGAATTCCTCCGGCGGTGTATCGTTGGAGGAGAACATGATCTTCTCTCCATCGTACTTCATCGCCTTTGCCATCATAAGCTCTGTCAGCGAAGAGCAGTCCACGCCGCATCCAAGTTTCTTTAAAATATCAATTACAAATGGGTTCGGTGTTGCCTTTACAGCAAAATACTCTCTGAATCCCTTGTTCCAGGAAAATGCACGCATCAGGCGCTCGCCATTCTCGCGGATTCCCTTTTCATCATACAGGTGGAACGGTGTCGGGTATGTTTTCTTGATCTCCTCCAGCTGCTCCCGTGTTACAAATGGTTTCTTCTCCACTTTTACATCCTCCGAACTAAAATCTACATATAAAACCTAAAAGTCTGGACTACCGGGAACATACACTACTCCCGGCACGCCCAGACTCCTTTGTCCTGCTACTATTTATACACCAAAAATCGTGTTTTATCAACTGATTTCCCGAAAAACGCCCACAAATGGGCGGTATTTGTTACTGTTCACGCATACGTGCCCAGTAACGGAATTTGCCGTGGCTTCGCATTTAAATACGGCAAATTCCTGCTGCCACCACGTTTTCTTACGGCACTTTCGGTTCCAAAAGTGCCTACCTGTGAACAGTAACTGGTATTTTTCTCCTTTTCTCCGCCAGGACACAAACTCCGGACAAATTGAATCATTTTCCAGATACATCTATGAACCGGGCACAGATTCAGGCGCAGAATCCAGTTTCTACTCTACCACCATTACACGCATAATATTCGTATCAGCTACCGGTTCATGGCGGTTGGCACGTGTCACCACACCCGCGGTTGCAACCACAATCTCACCCTCTTTGACGATACCTTTCTCTTTCAGCAATTCCACCGATGCAAATAAGAGCGCATCCGTCGATTCGGCGCGTTTTGCATGGAATGGCTTAACACCCCAGTAGAGCTGCATCTGGCGGACAGCCGTCATGCTCGGGGAAAGTCCTGCAATCAATGCTTTCGGACGCCATTTCGAAAGCATTCTCGTCGTAAATCCGCTGACACTCGGCGCCACAATGACCGGCGCTTCCAGATCGGAGGCGGTCGCTACGGACGAATAACATACCGTATTAGATATATTTCGAAGATTTTCCGCCGATACCTTTCTTCTCTGGTAGAACATATAATCCAGATATTTCTCCGACTCCTCGGCGATCTGGCTCATCATGCGGACTGCCTCGATCGGGTAACTTCCCATCGCCGTCTCGCCGGACAGCATGACCGCATCGGTTCCCTCATACACTGCATTCGCCACATCCGATACCTCGGCACGCGTTGGTCGCGGGTTGCGGATCATTGAATCGAGCATCTGGGTCGCCGTGATAACGACCTTGCACGCTAAGTTACACTTGCGGATGATCATCTTCTGAATGTGCGGAACCTTCTCTGCCGGTATCTCCACGCCCATATCGCCCCGGGCTACCATGATGCCGTCGCTCGCCTCAATGATGGAATCAATATTTTCAATTCCTTCTTCATTCTCGATTTTCGCGATAATTTGCATAGTAGAACCTTTTTCATCCAGAATCTCCCGGATCTCGCGGATCGCATCGGCATTGCGGACGAACGAAGCCGCCACAAAATCAAAGCCTGCATCCACGCCGAAACGAATGTCTTCCTTATCTTTATCGGTCAGCGCCGGAAGCTTGACCCGTACTCCCGGTACATTGACACCCTTCTTCTCGCCCAGCTCGCCGCCATTTTCAATCCGGCAGACGATGTCTGTTCCATTGACCTCCCGCACGTGCAGCTCAATCAGGCCATCATCGATCAAAATGCGGTCGCCCGGCTTTACATCCTCCGCCAGCCCCGCATAGTTGATGTAGCCGCGTGTCTCATCCCCCACAATCTCCTCGGTCGTCAGAGTATACAGATCGCCCTCTTTCAGCGTCACTTTCTTTCCATCTTTTAATTTGCCGGTACGGATTTCCGGTCCCTTGGTATCCAGAAGCGATGCGATCGGAATCCCCAGCTCCTCGCGCACACTTTCCAGAATCTCCAAACGATGTCTATGCTCCGCATGATCGCCATGCGAAAAGTTAAAACGTGCGACATCCATGCCATTTAACGCCAACTCCTTCATAATCTCCCGGTTATCGGTGTTTGGTCCCATTGTGCAGACAATCTTTGTCTTTTTCATGCCGTTATTCCTCCTCATATTCTGTCATTTTTTTAAGAATTTTCCCATCAGCGAATCATTTATAGGCTCTTTTGTATGCTTTATCCAGCCTATTTAAATCCCCTGCGTAACTGTTCAGTAAATGCGCAGACCTGCTGAACAGTTACTCCCCTGCTAAAAAACAATCCACCGCCTGATTCTATTTAGAATCTTTCAATTCTTCTTCGGTCACGTGTTTGTGCGTATACAGATGATCCATGCAATATTCCAGATTTCCCGCACACTTCGAACAATAGCGGAACTCCAGGTTCGGATCGTCCTTCTCGGTACGTCCGCAGACCGCGCATTTGTGGCGGGTCAGGGAAATTTTCTGGATCTGCGCTTTCTGCATCTCGTTTTTGAACTTCTGCTTGCGAACCGCCTCTTTCGGGCTGATCTTCCGGTAGTTACGCGTCATCAGGAAGAAAATGATAAAATTGAGCATCGAAACAACAATCTCAATTTTCGCGATAATGCCACCCGTTAAGAAACTGTAGACCAGAAGCGCTCCGTACATCATTCCGAGGTATTTCGCCCGGATCGGAATAAAAATCAGAAGGAACTGCATCTCCGGGAAAGTGCAGGCAAACGCCAGAAACAGCGATTCATTTAAGTAATACGGGGACATCGGCACCGAAAAGCCGGTCACACCGTACACCAGAAATGCCGCGATGATGTGTCCCAGCACGCCCATAAAGAAAAACATATTAAATCGGAAGGTTCCCCACACGCGCTCCAGCGTCGAGCCAATCGAATAATAGAGATACATCGCAAGCAGCGCAAACAGTACGCCCGACTGAGGCGGGCATACGAGAAAGGTCACGATTCTCCACACCTGCCCCCGCAGGATCGCCGCCGCATCAAGTGCCAGATACTGCACGTAAAAATATGGATTAAACAGGCTCATCACAAATCCAGCCGCATACATCATGATGATGTAGTACATCAGATTCGGGATCGCAAACCGACCGAATTTGCGCTCTAATTTTCTAAAAAAATTCATAATTCACATCCTTTTCCGTTTTCCTTCCATTATAGAGAGCGGCGGATTCTTTGTCAAATTATATTGTCGCTTCCACCACGTTATCTTACGGCACATTCGGTTCCAAAAGTGCACGCCTGCGTTCTGTAATGGCTGCATTCCAACTCAGAAAAAGCGGTATTTTCCACGCAGAAAATGCCTTTCCTTGTACAGGAACGCCCTTCTCCCATTATGCGCGATATTAACAAATTTTGCACATTTTTAGCATCTTTTTAACGCACCCTACCGATTGTTTTCTTCCTTATTCTATGTTAAAGTATAGCCGAATACATGTGTAATACAAAGGAGGGAAGGGGCACTGCCCCGATTGTACATGAATTCCTGTAAAAAATTAGGAATCGACATCGGTTCCACAACGGTTAAAGTATCTATTATTGAAGACGGCGGTAAGCTTCTTTTCGCCGATTATAAACGTCATTTTGCAAACATACAGGAGACGCTCGCGGACCTGCTCCGTGAGGGTGAAGAGAAACTTGGCGCACTGACCGTCGAGCCGGTCATCACTGGTTCCGGCGGTTTAACACTTTCTAAGCATCTGGGCATTCCATTTGTCCAGGAGGTTGTAGCGGTTGCCACATCCCTGAAGGATTATGCCCCGCAGACCGACGTTGCCATCGAGCTTGGCGGCGAGGATGCGAAAATTATTTATTTTACCGGCGGCATTGACCAGCGTATGAACGGAATCTGCGCCGGAGGCACCGGCTCTTTTATTGATCAGATGGCTTCGCTGCTTCAGACGGACGCATCCGGTCTTAATGAGTACGCGAAAAATTACAAGGCAATCTATCCGATCGCGGCGCGCTGCGGCGTTTTCGCCAAGACGGATATCCAGCCTCTCATCAACGAAGGCGCAACCAAAGAGGATCTGTCCGCCTCCATTTTCCAGGCGGTTGTCAACCAGACCATCAGCGGTCTGGCATGTGGCAAGCCGATCCGCGGCAATGTTGCGTTTCTCGGTGGACCGCTTCATTTCCTCTCGGAGCTGCGCGCGGCATTTATCCGCACCCTGAATCTGGGGGCGGACCAGATCATTGCCCCGGATCACTCGCATCTGTTTGCGGCGATCGGCGCGGCGATGAACTCTGATCCGAAGACGACTGCCAGCCTGCACGATCTGATCGAACGGCTGTCCCACGGCATCAAGATGGATTTCGAGGTAAAGCGGATGGAACCCCTCTTTACTGATGAAGCCGACTATGAAAAATTCAGAACCCGCCATGCAAGTCATGACGTCAAAAAAGGTGATTTAGCAACCTACGAAGGCAACTGCTACCTCGGCATTGACGCCGGTTCCACCACAACCAAGGTGGCGCTTGTCGGCGAGGACGGCTCTCTTCTATACCGCTTCTACAGCAACAACAACGGCAGCCCGCTGGCGACGGCGATCCGCGCGATGCAGGAGATCCACGACCAGCTTCCTGAGAAAGCACAGATCGCTTATTCCTGCTCCACCGGTTACGGTGAAGCGCTCTTAAAATCTGCCCTGATGCTGGATGAGGGCGAGGTCGAGACGATCTCCCACTACTACGCAGCGGCGGCATTTGAGCCGGATGTAGACTGCATCCTTGATATCGGCGGTCAGGATATGAAATGCATCAAGATCAAGGACGGCACCGTAGACAGCGTACAGCTCAACGAAGCCTGCTCGTCCGGCTGCGGCTCCTTTATCGAGACATTTGCTAAATCCTTAAATTACAGCGTACAGGATTTTGCCAAGGAGGCACTCTTTGCCAAAAATCCGACCGACCTCGGTACTCGCTGTACTGTTTTCATGAACTCTAACGTCAAACAGGCGCAGAAAGAGGGCGCTTCCGTCGCAGATATTTCTGCCGGACTGGCTTACTCCGTCATCAAAAACGCCCTGTTTAAGGTTATCAAGATTACCAACGCCTCCGATCTCGGAAAACACGTGGTCGTACAGGGCGGTACCTTCTACAACGATGCGGTTCTCCGCAGTTTTGAGAAGATCTCCGGCTGTGAGGCAGTCCGCCCGGACATTGCCGGTATCATGGGTGCCTACGGCGCGGCTCTGATTGCCCGTGAGCGCTACGATGCTTCCAAGACGACCACGATGCTGCCGATCGACAAGATCTTAAGCCTGACCTACAAGACGACGATGGCACGCTGCCAGGGTTGTACAAACCACTGCGTCCTGACGATCAACCGTTTCGATGGCGGACGTCAGTTCGTGACCGGAAACCGCTGTGAGCGCGGACTGGGCGGCAACAAACAGAAAAAAGACATTCCGAACTTATTCGACTATAAATACCACCGTATGTTCGATTATGAACCGCTGACCGCCGATCTGGCGCCGCGCGGTACCGTCGGCATCCCACGTGTCCTGAATATGTATGAAAACTACCCGTTCTGGGCAGTCTTCTTCAAGGAACTGGGGTACCGCACCGTTCTGTCCCCGAAATCGACAAGACAGATCTACGAACTTGGTATTGAATCAATCCCGAGCGAATCCGAGTGCTACCCGGCAAAACTCGCGCACGGTCATATCGAATGGCTGATCCGCCAGGGACTGACCTACATTTTCTATCCGTGCGTTCCCTACGAGCGCAACGAAACCCCGGAAGCAGGAAATCACTACAACTGCCCGATGGTCACATCCTACGCGGAAAACATCAAAAACAACGTAGAATCCCTGACGGATCACAAGGTACATTTCCGGAATCCGTTTATGGCATTTACAAATGAGGAAATCCTGACAAAACGTCTGGTCGAAGAATTTACCAGGGATCAGTCGATCCCGGAGAAGGAGATCCGCGCCGCCGCTCACAAGGCATGGCAGGAACTCATCGCCTCCCGTCAGGATATGGAAAAGAAGGGCGAGGAGGTCATCACCTGGTTAAAAGAAACCGGACACCACGGCATCGTGCTGGCAGGCCGACCGTACCATGTAGATCCGGAGATCAACCATGGTATTCCGGAACTCATCACTTCCTACGGTTTTGCCGTGCTGACCGAGGACTCCGTCTCCCATTTAGGACGCGTTGACCGTCCGCTGATCGTCACCGACCAGTGGATGTACCACTCCCGCCTCTACGAGGCAGCTTCCTATGTGAAGACACAGCCAAACCTGGATCTGATCCAGCTCAACTCCTTCGGATGCGGTCTGGATGCAGTTACTACTGATCAGGTCAATGATATTCTGACCCGCTCTGGCAAAATTTATACGCTGCTCAAGATCGACGAGGTCAACAACCTCGGCGCCGCACGTATCCGTGTGCGCTCCCTGATCGCCGCAATTCGTGTGCGCGAGATGCGCCACTACCATAAACCGATCGTTTCCAGCGCATACAGCCGTGTTTATTTCACGAAGGAAATGAAGAAAAACTACACAATCCTCTGCCCGCAGATGTCGCCGATCCATTTCGACCTCATCGAACCGGCAGTCCGAAGCTGTGGTTACAACCTGGAGGTGCTGCAGAACTCCGACCGTACCGCTATCGACACAGGACTTAAGTACGTCAACAACGACGCCTGCTACCCGTCCCTGATCGTGGTTGGTCAGATCATGGATGCGCTGCTCTCCGGCAAATACGACTTAGAGCATACAGCTGTTATCATGAGCCAGACCGGCGGCGGCTGCCGTGCTTCCAACTATATCGGCTTTATCCGCCGTGCCTTAGAGCGCGCCGGTATGCCGCAGATTCCGGTTATCTCGTTAAATGCCAACGGCATGGAGACGAATCCGGGCTTCAAGATTACCCTGCCGCTTCTCACCAAGGCAATGCAGGCGGTTGTCTACGGTGACCTCTTCATGCGGGTTCTCTATGCGACCCGCCCATACGAGGCAAAAGCCGGTTCCGCCAATGCCCTGCATGAGAAATGGAAAGCAATCTGCATCAAATCGCTGCAGAAACACTCTTTATCCATGGCAGAGTTTAACCGCAACATCCGCGGTATTATCCATGACTTCGACGAACTTCCGAGACGCAATGTCCAAAAGCCGAAGGTTGGCATCGTCGGCGAGATCCTGGTAAAATTCTCTCCGTTAGCAAACAACCACGTGGTAGAGCTTCTGGAAGCCGAGGGTGCCGAGGCAGTAATGCCGGATCTGCTCGATTTTCTGCTTTACTGCTTCTACAACAGCAACTTCAAAGCTGACAATCTGGGCGGCAAGCGCTCCACCGCACATCTGTGCAACATGGGAATCTCCCTGCTGGAGTATTTCCGCCGCACCTGCCGCCGCGAACTGGAACGCAGCACACATTTCCTTCCGCCTGCACGAATTCAGGATCTGGCGTCGATGGCGAAGCATTACGTTTCCCTCGGCAATCAGACCGGCGAGGGATGGTTCCTGACCGGCGAGATGCTGGAACTGATTCACAGCGGCACGACGAACATCATCTGCACCCAGCCGTTCGGTTGCCTGCCGAACCACATCGTCGGAAAAGGCGTCATCAAGGAACTGCGCGCCAGCCATCCAGAGGCGAATATCATCGCCGTAGACTACGATCCGGGTGCCAGTGAAGTCAATCAGTTGAATCGTATCAAACTGATGCTTTCCACCGCACAGAAGAACCTGTCAGAAGGAAAAAAAGATTCGAGAATTGGATGATTTTGGATAAAATTTCCAGCTGACTTTTAAAGACGTCTGTGATATAATAAATTTATATGGAGTTTAAGATAGGCTATGGATTCCATAGCCTATCTTCTATATAGGGGAACAAAAAGACAGACTAAAAGGAGATCTCAGGATGAAATCAAAATTATTCCTCTGCGCGGCTCTGGCTGCGGCTCTCTACGTGACGCCGTCTTATGCAGCTGATTATTCCGCACAGGTTGTGAGTTTTTCTCAGGAGGACCCGGACAACCTCTCCATCGAGCTGACCGGCTCTAAAGTAATTACCGACAATTTTTCATTCAAACTTCCATCCCAGGAATTTTCGAGACTCATCATGGTTCCGAGCGGGGATTCCTACGAGGTATATGAAAAAACAGCCTATGAAGCCAACGGAGGCGGACTTCTCTTCCGCATTCTCGCATTTGAGGACACGCATTACCGCGATTTAAACGGCTGCACCATCTTAGGCTTCTGCGGCAACAAGATCTTCATTCTGGATCCGCACTACGACGAGCAGTATGCCAGCGACAGCGAAGAATATACACAATGCAAAGAAATCGTGACCTCGATCAAGAAGAGTTTCATTTCCTATATCAAAGACGCCGGGACGGTTGAGTAGCATCGAATCGAATATAAATATGCAAAAAGAACGTCAAATTCTAAGTTTTTCGCTTGAATTTGACGTTCTTTTATAATTTATATGATATTTTTCATTCTCCCCGGTACGCCGCATACATCTGCGTCGTCGCCATATCCGAATGTCCAAGAATCGTCTGAACCGCCCGCATGTCTGCACCTCTCGCAATCAGGTGCGCCGCAAAGGAATGGCGCAGCGTGTGCGGCGTGATATCTTCCTCAATCCCGGCTTTCTCGCCGTAATATTTGATAATCTTCCAGAATCCCTGCCGGCTCATCGCGCCGCCCGTACAGTTGACAAAGAAATAGTCCGATCCCTTTCCACGCAGCAGCTCGTTTCTCGCATGTTCCAAATACTCCTCCAGCGCTGCTTTCGCCGAACGTCCAAATGGGATCGTCCGCTCCCTCTCCCCGTCGCGACAGACCAGAAATCCAATGTTCATATTGATATCTTCCATCTGGATCCCTATAAGCTCTGACACCCGGATTCCGGTCGCATATAAAAGAGCCAGCATCGCCTTGTCCCGAATCTCCTTCGGTGTCTGCCCGGATGGCTGTGCCAGAAGCGCTGATACCTGATCGACACTCAGGACCACCGGCGCCTTTTTCTCCACTTTCGGCGCATGCAGACTTTCCGCCGGGTTCCGCCGGATGCATGCCTGCATACATTCATAATTAAAAAACGCTTTCATCGCCGCCATCATCCGTGAAATGGTGGTAGCCGCCTTTCCCTGCTCTTCCATATGAAGAATATATCCATGCAGGCTGGTCTTTGTCACCTTCGCCGCCTCCCGGATCTCTTTCTCCTCCAGATAAGTAATCATCTGCATCAGATCTCTCCGATATGACTGTACGGTATTTTCCGATGCCTGTTTTACCTCCCGCAGGTACTGTTCAAATCTGTCTACTTCCCCTCTCATACTTCCCCAATCTATTCTCGTAACCATTTCCGCCATTCTTTTATTCACGGCATTTTCTGCCAAAGCCCCAGCCTGTGGGGCAGATATCGTTTCGCGGCAATCCTATCGATTCCTCCATCTGAACCATCCATTCTCCTGAGGTTTTCTCACCCTATCTGCAACTTACCTTCTTCTCCACAAACAGGGCTTTTATCGTCCGCAGGTATCATTATATCTACATTTTCCCATAAAATCAAACATAATTTTCCCCACTTTTCCTACATTTTTCGACTGATTTACATAAAAATACAACATATGGTGCGTCCACTTTTTTTACCCCCATATGTTGTAAATTTTGAATTATATTTTTATTCGGACAGCCCCATTAAAATGGGCAGTGTGAGACCAGTAATGATACAAAACCAGGATTCAGCCACACTTCCAGCGCAGTTCCCATCCCCAGCACCAATAAAAGGATTAAAAATCCAGCCGTCCGTATCCGCCTCTCCTTTGCAAGCGCCCAGGAAAGAAGCAGCCAGAACACAGGAATATAAAACACCACCTGTGGAAATAACGTCGCCACAAATACAGGCAGTCCCCAAAAACCGCCCCAGCCAGTAAATCCTGCCAGCAGCCATGCCTGCTCCAGACCTAAGACGAGACAAGCACCCCACGCAGCCAGGCATGCGACCGGCGTCATACCTGCCAGCCACAGCATCAGCGCCATCCCTGACCGCTGCAGCCAGACCTGAAAAAACAAAGTTCCCCGGCTGGCTGCCTTCATTCCGGCGTTTAGATGCCACCCGGCACCCGATGGATCTCCAATTTCTTGTCCAAGCCTCGCTGCCAGCACACTTTCCAGCCCGGCATGTCCGCTCCCGGACGAAATTTGAAAACAAACGGCTGCTATCGTCCCCAATACAATCCCAAGGATCCAAAAAAACACTGATACATCCCAGGTACTTAAAGCCGGAAGCCGGAATCTCCTTTTCACATGCAATCCCTGCCTATTCCTTTGTTACCTTATCTGTATTCAGTGTTTTTTATAATATGCCTTTATATCTGCCTCTATATGCTGTTAGCTTCATGCGTCTTTCAGCGTTTAATCCATATATTTATTTCATCACAGATGCTCACAGTGCTTCGCTGATCCTTATTTTTACTTCTGTCCTGCTTTGCAGGCATACGCCAGAATCGCGGACACAGTCTTTCCATCCGTCAGCTCTCCTGCGTAGATCCGTTTCAAAAGGTCGGAAAGTTCCCACGCCTCTACCTCAATCTCCTCGTCCGGGTCAAGATGCTGATGGGTTTTCTTGAGATCGCGTGCCAGAAAAATATCCAGCGCCTCATCACAGAACGCGATCGTTGTGTTGACGCTCATCAGATATTCCAGATGATCACAACGGTAGCCCGTCTCCTCCTCCAGCTCGCGGTACGCGCAGTCAATCTTCGCCTCATCCGGCGAATCCAGCTTACCAGCCGGAATCTCCAGTGTATAGCGGTCCAGCGCATTGCGGTACTGACGCACCATGAGAATCTTTCCATCCTCCGTAACCGGAAGCACCGCTGCCGCGCCGTCATGATGGATAAAATCCCATTTTGCCTGATGTCCGTTTACCTCGACGGTATCTTCGTACATTTTCAAGATGGTTCCCTGATATTTTAACTCTCGTTTCAGGCGTTTGACCGGCACGGACTCCAGCGATGCCTGCTTTTCTACTTTCTGTTCCATATTTTCTCACCCTTATGTCCAGGTTCCTTCTGGGTTCTTTTTCAACATTTTTTCACTATTTCAGGTCGATGCACTTCTCATAGCATGCGTCACATGCCTTGATAACCGCATTCCGCAAACCATACTCCTCCAGGACGCTGACCGCGTAGATCGTCGTGCCACCCGGCGAGCAGACATCATCTTTGAGCGCGCCCGGATGCTTGCCGGTCTCGAGTACCATCTTCGCACTGCCGACAACGCCCTGCGCCGCCATCCGGTAAGCCACATCGCGCGGCATGCCGTACTTAACGCCCGCATCTGCCAGCGCCTCGATAAACATATAGATGTATGCCGGTGCACTGGAACTGATACATACAACCGCATTCATCATATATTCCGGAACGATCTCCATCATACCAAAAGATTCAAAGAAATTGCTGATCATCTGCTTTTCTGTCTCTTCAAACAGCTTCTTGTCGTAGCAGACACCTGTCATACCCTCGCCGATCAGCGCCGGCGTGTTCGGCATCGCACGCACGATACGGCGGTCACCGCCCAGCTTCTCGTTGACACTGTCAATCGTGATACCCGGTGCAATCGAAATAATAATATTTTCTTTCGTTACATGGTCCTTGATATCTGCCAGTACATTGTCATAAAACTGCGGTTTTATAGCTAATACGATATATTTTGCATTTTCCGCACAATCCTGGTTTGTGTCAACCGCCTTGACACCTGTCTCTTTCTCTATCTGTGCCACTCTCCGGCGGTTCAGATCCGTAAAAGTGATGTCTTCCGTTTTATATTTGTTCAGCAGGCTTCGCATGATCGCATAGCCGATATTTCCCATTCCGATAAAACCAATTTTCGCCATAATCTTTGTCTCCCTCCATCTGCCATCCGGCACTTCCCTGCCGGATGAGCCTCCATTTGTTGTCTGACTGCAGCTGCTCTTTCCAACAGCCACATCTGGCTTTCTATTCAGCATCTTGGTAACGGTTCAATCTTCTTACCATTACGCCACAATAAATGCATGAAGCTGCTAAATAATCACTATTTTTCAACTCTATCATGCTATAATACTCGTCTTTTGGACAGTTTGCAAGCAAAATTTCTCCGCCTGCCTTCACGCTCACGACCCTTTATTTTACCCTGCTCATGCAAATTTTCAGTCTGTCCGAAAAACAGAGTTTCCGTTTTCCGCTTCATGAAAAAAACTGTATTTTTCTGTATTTCTTTCTCTCTCAAAAAAGATGTAAAGAATGTGCTTTGGCACATTCGGGCGTCTCGCGCGGTCGCTTGCGACATGTTTCTGCTTCGCGCGAGCGCGCATCCTCGCGGAGCGTTTTTTTGTTTCATAGGACGCAATTTCCCATGAAACAAAAAAGTCTTATGAATGTAATGTATCTTCATCCATAAGACTTTTATTTTCATGCTCAAGTTTACTCCATGCAGCCCTGCTGCCGGGTTTTATTTGGCGTACTCGGTAACTCTCGATTCACGGATTACATTGACCTTGATCTGTCCCGGATACTGTAACTCTTCCTGAATCCGCTTTGAAATCTCTCTCGCCATCAGAACCATATCATCGTCGCTGACCTGTTCCGGTACAACCATGATACGCACCTCGCGACCTGCCTGAATTGCGTAGGATTTATCAACACCCTTATAGGAGTTCGTGATATCCTCCAGCTGTTTCAGACGGTTGGTATATGTTTCCAGAGTCTCTCGTCTCGCACCTGGACGTGCCGCTGAAATCGTATCAGCTGCCTGTACCAGACATGCAATCAAGCTCTGTGGCTCTACATCGCCGTGATGGGCTTCCACTGCATTGATAACGGTTGCGGACTCTTTGTACTTCTTACAGAGCGCCACACCCAGTTCTACGTGGGTTCCCTCCTGCTCGTGATCGACTGCCTTTCCAATATCATGTAATAAACCTGCACGTTTGGCGGTCCGTACATCGACGCCCACCTCAGCCGCCAGAAGTCCGGCTAACTGTGCAACCTCAATCGAATGCTTCAATGCATTCTGACCGTAACTTGTCCGGAATTTCATCTTACCAAGCAGCTTGACAAGTTCCGGATGGATACCATGAATGCCAACTTCCAGAAGAGCCGCTTCGCCCTCCTCGCGCATCATGTTTTCCACTTCTTTCTGTGCCTTCTCTACCATCTCTTCGATTCTGGCTGGATGAATCCGTCCATCCACAATCAGACGTTCCAGTGCAATACGCGCTACCTCTCTCCGGATTGGATCGAAGCCAGACAGGACAACTGCCTCCGGCGTATCGTCGATGATCAGTTCCACGCCCGTCAGAGTCTCCAGTGTACGAATATTTCTTCCCTCACGTCCGATAATTCGTCCCTTCATCTCATCATTCGGAAGCTGTACGACTGATACGGTTGTCTCAGCCACATGATCCGCAGCACAGCGCTGAATCGCTGTTACCACATAATCCTTGGCTTTCTTCTCTGCTTCCTCTTTCGCTTTCGCCTCGAGATCTTTGATCAGCTTCGCCGTATCATGCTTTACATCTTCTTCCACGGAACGCAGCAGATATTCCTTTGCCTGTTCAGAGGTTAAACCGGAGATCTTCTCCAGTTCCAGCATACCTTTCTCATAGAGAGCCTCTGCCTCCGCAGTCTTTCTCTTAAGTGCCTCCTCCTTGACATTCATACCCGCTTCACGCTTTTCCATCGCTTCTGCTTTTTTGTCCAGGTTTTCTTCTTTGCTCAGTACACGTCTTTCATAGCGCTGAAGCTCAGCTCTTCTTTCCTTTGTTTCTTTCTCAAGCTCATTCTTTGTCTTTAACGACTCTTCCTTCGCTTCAAGGAGAGCTTCTCGCTTCTTTGTCTCAGCAATTTTCAATGCTTCATCTATTATTTCCCTGGATCGTTCTTCTGCGCTTCCAATCTTCGCCTCATATGTCTTCTGGCGATGCTGATTCGCAACGACCCAAGTAATAGCTGCTACAATAACACCTGTAACGATAACCGCAATTATTACTTGTGACACAGGAGCACCTCCTTATTTAGTTTTCATTGTACGAAAATACAATACTATAATTTTAAACGGTTTTATACAGTATGTCAAGCAGAATAAGCGCTTCCTAACCAGCTTCCTGGGACACCTTTAGACAGCGTTCTGTTCTGTTTTATAATACATTTGCACGTTCACAATCATGAAACAGAATCCATTCAAAATTATCTTTGGTAAATGACTCTGCGCCTGAAAGTCAACCAAGTGCATCCTCCTGCTCCTTCATCTCTCTCCGGATATCTTCCCATGAAAATCCCCGCCTCATCAGATAGGCAATGATCTTTTTTTCCTCCTCCGGCGCTGTCTCTCCCGCCCTGTAATGCTTCTTCTCAAGCAAGACGCGGATTGCCTCGCCCGAATCATGTTCTGTCTCTTCCAGCTGCTCCCGGATGATCTCGCGCGATATGCCTTTTCGCTGCAGGTAAAGCTTCAATTCCGCCTGGCTTTTCCGCTTTCCATGAACCTGCAGGTAATTCGCCGCATATCTGGCATCGTCCACAAAATGATA
The DNA here is from genome assembly GCF_003478415.1 of Clostridium sp. AF27-5AA. NCBI lineage: Bacteria > Bacillati > Bacillota > Clostridia > Eubacteriales > Clostridiaceae > Clostridium > Clostridium sp. AF27-5AA. The sequence continues at coordinate 59,866 of NZ_QUFH01000008.1, read as the reverse complement.
TTCCTGCAAAAATCCAATCGTCTCCTTCACGATCGAATCCGGATACCCGTCCTGAAAAAGGCGGCGGCACATTTCTCCTTCCGTCCGGTCCTGCACCTTCAAAAGATTCAGCGCCCGCTCATGTGCCCGGCGGCTTAAAAGATCCAAAAGCTCCCTCTCCGTTCTTTCTTCCAAAACCGCGCCTTCACAGACACCGTATTTTTCTAATTCCCCATTATATAAAAGAAAGGCAAAGTCCTCATCCGTGAAAACTTTGCACTTTCTCTTATCCAGGGATTCTACGCGTTCAATCCGCATATACAGCCCCTTTTCATAGCTACAGTTCACACGCTGCCAGCTGTAACTTTTCCTGTTACTGTTCACACATATGCGCCCTGTAACAGGATTTTACTCTATTTTTCGTCCTCTGCGTCCACTCCTACCGGCGGAAGCTCCGTCGGTGCTTCCTTGGACGCCTCCGGCATCATCGTGTCTTCGGAAAGTCCGTATTTGACCCGTACCTTGTTCTCAATCTCAAGGCAGATTTCCGGATTTGCTGCCAGGAAATTCTTCGCGTTCTCGCGTCCCTGACCGATCTTGCTGCCCTCATAAGCATACCAGGCGCCGCTCTTCTCCACGATGTTCTCCTTCGCCGCCAGATCCAGGATATCGCCCTCACGGGAAATACCTTTTCCGAACATGATATCAAACTCTGCCTCACGGAATGGCGGAGCAATCTTGTTCTTCACAACCTTGATGCGGACACGGTTTCCAATCACTTCGCCGCCCTGCTTCAGAGACTCAATCCGGCGGACATCCATGCGGACAGAAGAATAGAACTTGAGTGCCCGTCCACCGGTCGTAACCTCCGGGTTTCCGAACATGATACCAACCTTCTCACGCAGCTGGTTGATAAAAATAACGATACAATTTGAACGGCTGATTGCTGCGGTCAGCTTTCTGAGTGCCTGCGACATCAGACGTGCCTGCAGACCTACGTGGGAATCACCCATCTCGCCGTCAATCTCTGCCTTCGGAACCAGTGCGGCAACCGAGTCCACAATCACGATATCGATCGCACCGGAGCGCACCATCGTCTCGGTAATCTCAAGCGCCTGCTCGCCGTTGTCCGGCTGGGAGATATACAGATTATCGATATCAACACCGATCTTCTTCGCATATGCCGGATCGAGTGCGTGCTCTGCATCGATAAATCCAGCGATACCGCCTCTCTTCTGTACTTCTGCCACCATATGCAGGGCAACCGTCGTCTTACCACTGGACTCAGGTCCGTATACCTCGATGATTCGTCCCTTCGGAACACCGCCCAGTCCCAGTGCAATATCCAGGCTCAGGGAGCCGGTCGGAATCGTCTCTATATTCATATTCGCACCAGAATCACCCAGCTTCATCACTGAGCCTTTTCCGTATGCTTTCTCAATCTGTGTCAACGCAGCATCCAATGCTTTCAGCTTGTCTTCTTTATTCATCTTTCCCTCCAAAACGCCGCTCCGCGGCCAATCACGAACAAACGTTCTAAACTTAGTTCTATCATAGCGGATCCGGCTGTAAATGTCAACTGTTTTCTTTTGGTTTTCCCCCGGACGCACTGCAGGATGCTGCCGGATCTATAACCTGATTCTGCGATTCAAAGTATCTACAATTATATCATTTTCCGGCTGGTTCTGTCTATTATTTTGCCGAGAAAAGCTGCTACCCGAACTGTGTCGTACGGAATTTTCAGTTCGGAAAATTCCGTACGACACAGTTACGCTGCCACCATTACTGTTCACACAAAACCTTCCGTTGCAAAAATGCCTGCCTGTACACGCCATCTGGCACCGCCCCGCTTCTACTCTAACAGCCGCCCGATATCCAGCGCCCCCCAGCCCTGCTGGTTGCGCGGCAGCCCCAGATCCACTGCCCGCTCTTTAAAGCGAAGCTTCACATCCCGGTTCGTCATGTCCGGGTTCTGCTCCAGCAGAAGCGCCGCCGCCCCCGCGACAAGCGGCGTAGACATGGACGTCCCGCTTTTAAAACGGTACCCGTTCCGCCGCAGGTTACAGCTCACAATCCGTGATCCAGGCGCCACAATGTCCGGCTTGCAGATGCAGGCGTCCGTCGGACCCCGCCCCGAATAGTCCACCATCCGGCTGCCTGCCACCTCTACCTCCCGGTCATCATCCGCACATCCCACCGTGATGACCTTCCGGCTGATCCCCGGCGTTGTGATCGTGTGCGCGGCTGGACCATTATTTCCCGCTGCCACCACGACCACATACCCGGCATCCCACGCCGCATCGACACCGCGCACCAGCGCCGAATCCTCACTCATTCCCTTCGGTGTAAAGGAACCAACCGATATATTGATAATCCGGATCCCGTACTGGCTGCCATTCTGGCGCACCCAGCGAAGCCCTGCCAGCACATCCGATACATACCCATTTCCCCTCTGATCCAGCACTTTCAGGCAGACCAGCTGCGCCCCCGGCGCCACACCCTGATAGCGTCCCGCCGACGCCGTGCCGCTGCCGGCAATCATCCCTGCCACATGCGTTCCATGCCCATTGTCATCATACGGCTGCTGTTTTTTCTTAAGGAAATCCCGAAATCCGTAAACGCAATTTTCCAAATCCGGATGCAGAAATACCCCTGTGTCCAGGATCGCCACTCCGACGCCTTTTCCTGTCAGTCCTCGTCTGTACGCCTCATTACAATGAATCCATTCTCTCGCCCGGTTCACAGGAAAAAGCCCCCATATTCTTCCCTTACTGTTAGAATATGGGGGCTTTCGCCGTATGTGAATGCAGCCTCTTATTTGTGGAAGCTGTAATAGACGGTTCCGCCTGCCAGTCCACCGCGGAACTGCGCCAGCTCACTGACCGTCACCAGCTGATAGCCACGCTCCACAAGCGCCGGAATGATCGTGACTGCCGCATCACCGGAAGCATTGTAAAGCTCATGCATCAGAACCACCGAGCCATCTTTTACCTGGTTTAACACGGTCTGCACCGATGAAGCCGCATTGCGCGTCTTCCAGTCCAGCGTATCCACATCCCAGAGTACGATCGGCTGGCTGATATTGGCAAGCACAGTGCTGTTTTTTCCACCGCCCGGAAGACGGACTGTTTTCGGTGGCTCGCCTGTGATCGCGGCAACCGCCTGATTGCAGGCCTCCACCTGCTGACGAATCTCCTGTGCGCCTAACTTCTGGAGATACTTGTGATCCTGCGTGTGATTTCCAATCTCATGCCCATTGGCATACATCCGCTGAATCTCACTCTTATAGGAATTCACACGGTTTCCGACCACATAAAAGGTCACACGGCCGCCGTACTGTTCCGCGCAATCCATGATGCGGTTTCCAACCGGGGCATACGGACCATCATCAAAGGTCAGTGCCACCATCGGTGCATTCGGATCGATATAACGACCGCCGCTGGCTACCATTCCATCCGGAACCTGGCTGTCCCCCTGCTCCGTTCCCTGTGTCTCAGAAGCAGTCTGTCCGTTATTTCCTGTCTCCTGGTTCTCTGTTGTCTGCTGTCCTTCCGCTGCGCCAGCATGATTCTCGCTGCCAGCAGCCGTCTGTGCATCCCCCGCCTCATTCTGGGAACCGGACGCCTGCTCCCGCCTCTGAATCAGCTCCATATCCGATGCCGGTCCGGACGGCACATCATCCGCATACGCCGCAAACGACGCCCCTACCGTACAGACCGCCGTAAGTAACAGTGCTGCTGCTCTCATTTTCCATGTTTTTCTCATACCGCTCCAAACCCTCCAAATCGTTTTCTTTTTCTTCTGCCATTCCGATGCAATCCGGAACAGCCGACCATGTGACATACTCACGTACAATGGTTTTATTATATCACACTCTTTCTTTATTAAGAACACTTCGTCCCATTTTACTTCTTACATTTTTCTGACAAGGTTAGTGTTCACGCATACGTGCCCGGTAACGGAATTTGCCGTGGCTTCGCAATTAAATACGGCAAATTCCTGCTGCCGCCACGTTCTCTTATGACGCTTTCGATCCCAAATGTGCCTGTAAACAGTTCCAAAGAATATTCATAAGTATTTTTAATAAATATTTCATATTGTGTAATACACCTAATATATGCTATGATAAAAATGATGTCGTTACGCATCACAACGCGTGCAACGTAACACATGGAGTTTATTGACAAAAGAGTTGAAAGGAAGTAACAAATGGGCGGATTTTTTGGTGTCACATCAAAAACAAACTGTACACTGGATCTTTTTTTTGGTACGGACTATCATTCCCATCTGGGAACACGACGCGGTGGTATGGCGGTTTATGGAGAAAACGGTTTCAGCCGTTCTATCCACAATATCGAGAATTCCCCGTTCCGTACAAAATTTGAGCACGATGTCGATGAAATGCAGGGTAACATGGGCATCGGCTGTATCTCAGATATGGAACCGCAGCCTCTGTTAATTCAGTCGCACTTAGGAAGCTATGCCATCACCACAGTCGGCAAGATCAATAATGAAAAAGAGCTGATTCAGGAAGCATTTAAGAAAGGGCATATTCATTTCATGGAAATGAGCGGCGGCAAGATCAATGCAACCGAGCTGGTCGGCGCCATCATCAGTCAGGCAGATTCCCTTGTTGAAGGTCTGAAACTGGCACAGGAAAAAATCAAGGGTTCCATGACCATTCTCCTGCTGACCCCGGAGGGCATCTATATCTCCCGTGACCGCCTCGGACGTACCCCGGCGATCATCGGACGCAAAGATGGTGCGTTCTGTGTTTCCTTTGAAAGCTTTGCATACATCAACCTTGGATACACGGACTACAAAGAACTGGGACCGGGCGAGATCGTCCGCATGAACGCCGACGGCGTAGAGGTACTCAACCCGGCTCGCAAGGAAATGAAAATCTGTTCTTTCTTGTGGGTTTACTACGGTTATCCGACCTCCTGCTACGAAGGAATCAACGTCGAGGAAATGCGGTACCACTGCGGTCGTATGCTTGCCAAACGCGATCAGTCCGACGCCGATCTGGTAGCCGGCATCCCGGATTCCGGCATCGCGCATGCAGTCGGCTACGCCAATGAATCCGGCATTCCATTTGCCCGTCCATTCATCAAATATACCCCGACCTGGCCGCGTTCCTTCATGCCGACCACCCAGAGCCAGAGAAACCTGATCGCACGTATGAAGCTGATCCCGGTAGACGCCCTGATCCGCGACAAGAGTCTGCTCTTAATCGACGATTCCATCGTCCGCGGCACCCAGCTCGGCGAAACAACCGAATTCCTGTATCAGAGCGGTGCCAAAGCAGTACATATCCGTCCGGCTTGTCCGCCGCTGCTGTTTGGATGTAAATATCTGAACTTCTCCCGCTCCAATTCCGAGCTGGACCTCATCACACGCCGCATCATCCGCGACCGTGAGGGCGACAATGTTTCCCCGGAGCTTCTGGATGATTACGCAAACCCAGACAGCCAGAATTATAAGGAAATGGTCGAAGAAATCCGTAAACGCTTAAACTTTACCTCCCTGCAGTTCCACCGCCTCGACGATTTAATCGAATCGATTGGTCTGGAACCGTGCAAGCTGTGTACGTATTGCTGGAACGGAAAAGAATAATATTGTAGAATACGTTTCTATGATAACCAAAATGGCAGCCCATCAATTTCTGCTGATGAGCTGCCATCTTTATTCTGTTAATTCTCTGCCAATCGTTTTATCAGCACCGTGCCTTTATAGTTTATACAAGCACATCGCCAATACCCACATCACTTCTGCCCTGTCACCATCATATAACGGTTATGTGCGTCCTTCAGACAGGCAATGAGCGGCTTCTGAGTCAGTGCAAAATACCTTTCCCGGATACTCTGCTGCATCTCGTCCAAATCCGTTTTCAAACTCTTTCCAAGCAGCATCGACACAACAAAATTGCGCGTCACCGACAAAATCGTATTGCACTCCAGGTCCAAGATCTTTCCCGTCGCCCGTTCCACCACAAAACTCACGTAAAACTCGCCATGCAGGCTGTAAATCGCGTCCTCCTTGCTCGGCTTCGCCTGACCGACAACCAAAATGGTATCATCCTTATACATTATATCGTTTCCCCTTTTCTTCGAAACTGCCCTGATAAAAGCAGTTTCATCCATATACTAGTTTTATGATACCATGTTCTTAGGAAAGGTACAAGCTACGCTTCCTCAGAACCATATAAAATATGTAGGATTACAATACATCGTAAAAGGAACCAAACGCTCTCACGAGAAAAGGGATCGAAATCGACCCCTTTTCCCACTCTTCTTAGGTTAACAAGTATGGTTAACAAATAGTTAACAAGTAATTAACAAATGATGTACTTTTTACTGCTTTTTACCACATCTAACCACCCTTAAAACCCTTGAAAAATCAATATTTTTTAGAATTTTCCAGCTGTAGCTGCTTCCTCAATCGAAACTGCAACCGCCACAGTAGCGCCAACCATCGGGTTATTACCCATACCGATCAGACCCATCATCTCTACATGAGCCGGTACAGAGGAAGAACCTGCGAACTGTGCATCGGAGTGCATACGTCCCATGGTATCAGTCATACCGTAAGAAGCCGGACCTGCTGCCATGTTATCCGGGTGAAGGGTACGTCCTGTACCGCCGCCGGATGCTACGGAGAAGTATTTCTTGCCTTTCTCTACGCATTCCTTCTTATATGTACCTGCTACCGGATGCTGGAAACGGGTCGGGTTGGTGGAGTTACCGGTGATGGAAACGTCTACGCCCTCTTTCCACATGATCGCTACACCCTCGGTAACGTCATTTGCACCATAACAGTTTACTTTCGCACGAAGTCCCTTGGAGTAAGATTTTCTCCACAGTTCTTTCACTTCGCCTGTGTAATAATCCATCTCTGTCTCTACATATGTAAAGCCGTTGATACGGGAAATGATCTGAGCCGCATCTTTGCCAAGACCGTTTAAGATAACGCGAAGCGGTTTTTTACGAACTTTGTTTGCTTTCTCTGCGATACCGATCGCACCCTCTGCGGCTGCAAAGGACTCATGACCTGCCAGGAAGCAGAAGCAGTCGGTCTCTTCTTCCAGAAGCATCTTACCTAAGTTTCCATGTCCCAGACCCACTTTACGCTGATCTGCTACGGAACCCGGAATACAGAATGCCTGCAGTCCCTCGCCGATCGCTGCCGCCGCATCGGCAGCTCTGCGGCAGCCTTTCTTGATTGCGATTGCCGCGCCTACCGTGTAAGCCCAGCACGCATTTTCAAAACAGATTGGCTGGATCTTCTTTACCTGATCGTATACATCCAGTCCGGCATCCTTCGTGATCTTCTCAGCTTCTTCGATCGAAGCAATGCCATAGCTATTTAATACGGAATTGATCTTGTCAATTCGTCTCTCGTATGATTCAAATAATGCCATTGTGATGTTCCTCCTTAACTATGTACCCTGTGATTATTCCTGTCTCGGATCGATAATCTTAACTGCATCGTCTACACGGCCGTACTGACCTTTTGCCTTCTCATATGCAGTGGTCGGATCGTCGCCCTTCTTGATGAAGTCGGTCATCTTACCTAAGTTTACAAACTGGTAACCAATGATCTGATCTTCTTCATCCAGTGCAATTCCTGTCACATAGCCTTCTGCCATCTCAAGGTAACGCGGACCTTTTTTCAGAGTTCCGTACATCGTACCTACCTGAGAGCGGAGTCCTTTTCCAAGGTCTTCAAGGCCGGCACCAATCGGAAGCCCCTCTTCAGAAAACGCACTCTGCGTTCTGCCATATGCGATCTGGAGGAACAGCTCACGCATGGCGGTGTTGATTGCATCACAGACAAGGTCTGTATTTAATGCTTCCAGTACGGTTCTTCCCGGAAGAATCTCTGCTGCCATCGCTGCAGAATGGGTCATACCAGAACATCCTATCGTCTCTACCAGAGCTTCCTGAATGATACCTTCCTTAACATTCAGGGTCAGCTTACAAGCACCCTGCTGCGGCGCACACCAGCCAACACCGTGTGTTAAACCGGAAATATCCTTTACTTCTTTGGACTTAACCCACTTTGCTTCCTCCGGGATCGGAGCAGCGCCGTGATTTACGCCCTGGGCTACTGGACACATATTTTCTACTTCTTGTGAATAAATCATTGTAAGACTCCTTTCGAAATGATTGGATTTTGTACTTTGTTAATTTTATCACATCAATCCTGTCCCTATTATCTCACGAAATTCTCAATTCGTCCATATGTTTTTTGTAACTTTTCAGACGGTTTTCTCATCTTTCTTTCTCTCCAAAAAAACATACAAAAACACGACAAAACTAACGAACAGAATACATCCCTTTACCATGCTGGAAATACTTAACGCCCACCAGATACCGCTAAGTCCCATCACAGAGGACAACAACACCGCCACTGGGATGCGCGCGGAGGTAAAGGTCACGCTGACGATCGACGGATACAGCGTCCGCCCCAGACCGGAAAACGCACCGATCGAGGTCTGTTCCACCATCATAAACATCTGGCTCAGTCCCACGATCCGCAGGTAATTGACGCCGAGCGCCATGACCTCTTCTTCCTGCAAAAAGATCGAGAACAGCGGACGCGCCATTCCGATCAGCAAAAATGTCGTGCAGAGTCCCCACGCCGCCGTCATCGCGATCGCACAGAAATAGCCGCGGCGCACACGGTCATACCGCTTCGCCCCATAATTCTGTCCGAGGAATGCATTGACTGCCGCCGAAAAGCCATCTCCGACCATCCAGGAAACGGATTCAATCTGACTGCCAACACGCTGTGCCGCCACTGCCAGATCACCCCATCCGGTGATAAGGCGGGTCAGAATCATCGAAATTCCTGCGTAAATCAGGTTCTGAACCGCCGACGGCACACCGATCCGCACGATCTCCCTCCAAACCTTCACTGGAAACAGCACCCAGAGACGCAGATGCGGAAACAGCACCTTTTCCCGCAGGACTGCCTTGAAAAACAGGAGGCTTACGAGCGCCTGTGCCGTGACCGTCGCAGCCGCTGCTCCGCTGACTCCCAGTTCCGGAAATGGTCCGATTCCAAAGATCAGCACCGGATCCAGCACAACATTGAAGACAAGCCCCGCCACATTGACGATAAACGGTGTCCGGCTGTTTCCCGCCGCCGTCAAAAGTCCTGTCAAGATCGCATTTAGATAAGAAAAGATCACAAGCCCACAGGCGATCCGCACATACCATTCTGCCTGTGCAATCACCTCCGGGCTGTTTAATTTAAAAAATCCAATTAACCGACTGGCTCCAAAGAGCGAAACCAGCCCATACAGCACGGCAAACAAAATCCCCAGCTGCAGCGCACCTCTCGCATACTGCGCCGCACTGTCATTTTCTCCCGCACCAAGACAATGGGCGGTCTTTACCTGACCGCCCGTTCTCGCCAAAATCGCAAATCCCTGGGAAAACCAGGTATACATACCTGCCGATCCCACCGCTGTGACGGCACCTGCCCCGAGGCGTCCGATCCACGCCATATCGGTCAGATTGTAAAGCATCTGAACCAGAGAAGTCGCCATGATCGGAAGAGCCAGTCGGGTCAGTGCCGGGGCGATTGCTTCATTCAGCAAATCTACATGATGAGATTTCATTATTTTGCAGAAAGATACTCGTCGATGCCTCTTGCACCTGCTCGTCCGGCTTCCATCGCGAGAATAACCGTAGCCGCGCCAGTCACTGCGTCGCCTCCGGCGTAAACGCCCTCTTTCGTTGTCTTTCCATTGCTCTCATCCGCCACGATACATCTCCAGCGGTTGATCTCCAGACCTTTGGTTGTATTGGAAATCAGCGGGTTCGGGGAAGTACCCAGCGCCATGATAACGGTATCTGCATCGATCGTGAAATCAGAACCGACCACCTCAACCGGACGTCTTCTTCCAGATTCATCCGGCTCGCCAAGCTCCATACGGCGGCATACGATGCCTTTGACCCATCCGTTCTCATCCTCGAGAATCTCAACCGGGTTGGTCAGAAGGTCAAAATGGATGCCCTCCTCTTTTGCGTGATGTACTTCCTCCACACGTGCCGGAAGCTCTTTCTCACTTCTTCTATATACAATATGAACTTCTGCACCGAGACGCAGAGCCGTTCTTGCCGCATCCATCGCTACGTTTCCGCCGCCGACTACGACTACCTTCTTTGATTCCATGATCGGTGTGTCATAATCATCGCGGAATGCCTTCATCAGGTTATTTCTGGTCAGGTACTCATTCGCAGAAAATACGCCGTTGGCATTTTCACCCGGAATACCCATGAACTTCGGAAGTCCGGCGCCAGAACCGATGAATACTGCCTGGAAACCTTCTTCATCCATCAGTTCGTCGATTGTGATAGATTTTCCGATAACTACGTTTGTCTCAATCTTAACGCCCAGCTTGCGGACATTCTCGATCTCCGGCTGTACAACGCCGTCCTTCGGAAGACGGAACTCCGGAATGCCGTAGGTCAATACTCCGCCCGGCTCATGAAGTGCCTCGAAAATGGTTACTTCATAGCCCAGTTTTGCCAGATCGCCTGCACAGGTCAGACCTGCAGGACCGGAACCGATGACTGCTACTTTCTTTCCGTTTGTCTTCTCCGGCGCTGCCGGTACAAAACCATGCTCACGGGACCAGTCTGCCACGAAGCGCTCAAGTTTACCAATGGAAACCGCCTCGCCCTTGATACCGCGCACACACTGTCCCTCACACTGGGATTCCTGTGGGCAGACACGTCCACAGACTGCCGGAAGTGCCGAAGAAAGTGCGATGACTTTCGCTGCCTCCTCAATATTTCCCGCTTTTACTTCCTGGATAAACGCCGGAATATTGATGGAAACCGGGCATCCAGCGATACATTTTGCATTTTTACAGTTCAGACATCTCTCAGACTCCGCAACTGCTTCTTCCATATTATAGCCGAGACATACCTCTTTAAAATTAGTCGCACGTACCTTCGGATCCTGCTCTCTGACCGGCACCTTTTTCATCATATCTCTCTTTGCTTCCATTATTTGTCACCTCCGCACTGTCCGCATCCGCCGTGATGAGTATCGCCCTCTTTCAGGCGCAGCATCGCTCTGCCTTCCTGAGTCTTATAAATTCTCTGACGTTCCATCGCCTCGTCAAAATTAACAAGATGTCCATCAAACTCCGGTCCGTCTACGCAGGCAAATTTGACCTGGTCGCCTACGGTGACACGACAGGCACCACACATACCGGTTCCATCTACCATGATCGGGTTCAGGCTGACAATCGTCGGAATCTCCAGTTTTTTCGTCAGCAGGCAGACAAATTTCATCATGATCATCGGTCCGATTGCAACACAGACATCGTACTTGCGTCCCTGTTTTTCAACTAAATCCTCGATGACACCTGTAACCATACCTTTAATGCCAAAGCTGCCATCATCGGTTGTGATGTAAAGGTTTCCGGCTGCCTTCTCCATCTCCTCGGTCAGGATCAGCAGATCTTTGGTCTTAGAACCTACGATAACATCTACATCAATGCCGTGCTCATGCATCCATTTTACCTGCGGATAAACCGGAGCCGCACCGACACCGCCGGCTACGAAGAGGTATTTCTTCTTTTTCAGCTCTTCTACATCCTCATGGATAAACTCGGACGGATTTCCAAGCGGTCCTACGAAATCATGGAATGCATCCCCAGCCTTGAGGGTGCTCATCTTCTCGGTAGAAGCTCCCACGGTCTGGAATACGATCGTGATCGTTCCTGCCTGACGGTCAAAATCACAGATAGTCAGCGGGATTCTCTCGCCCTCTTCGCCCATCTTGACGATGACAAATTCGCCCGGCTCACATGCACGCGCTACACGCGGTGCTTCTACAACCATCAGATAAATCTTATCTGCCAGTTTTTCAGCTTTTAAAATCGGGTACATTCTATTCCTCCTTACTGTTATATGAACATTTTATTGTTTGACTTTTCAGAATTCTCGATTATTTTACCACTTTGTCCTATTTTTGACAACCTTAGAGCGATTCCTTTTCCAGCTTCCGATATTCCCTGAATTCATAGCATAAATTGAAAAATGTCTGCTCGCCGCTTCGTCTTACCAGTTCCCAGCCTTCTTTCTCCAGATCAACCATGTGTGTGTCTGCCACATAGGAAAAATCAATCCAGGTGATCTGCGCTGTGTCGCAGAACGGAAGGAACTGCCGGTAAACCGACTCGCCGCCGATGATGACGACATCTACATCTGTCAGATGTTTTTCCTGTTTCAGCTCGTCAATCCGCACCAGCGCCTCCTCGACACTGTGGCAGATCTCTGCCCCCTTTACGCTCAGAGCCTTCTTTTTTGTCAAAATCAGGTTGATTCTGCCATCCAGCGGTCGCTGAGCCGGGAAGGTCAGAAACGTTTTATAGCCCATCACGATGATTTTTCCCATCGTTTCCTGCCGGAATAATTTCTGATCCGCCGGGATCACCGTCAGCATCTGCCCTTTATTGCCGATACCCCAGTTCCGATCCACTGCCGCAATCAGCTGAAAATGTCTCGGAAACCGTTCCGGAAACTGTCTTTTGAGTGTCTTCATCATGCTCGCCGCATTGATATAGAATGCCTCGTCTGGCTGTTCTTTCTTATCTACATGAGAATGGAACACGCGCTCCATCTCCCGAAGCGCCGCCTCTTCTTCCGGGAACCGGTTCATAATATCAATCATGACATCACGGCTGTCACGAAGCTTCTGCATCAGGACATCCCAGATCGCCGCCTTATCCGCTTCACTGACAAAGCCATAGTGGTTTAAAATAATCTCTTTTGCATCCAATTCCGATGAATACTCTATCGATTCTTCTGCCGCCTTATAGTCTACCAGAAACGACGGCATATAACTCCCATCATGCCCCATGACGCCTACCGTCTCACTGCACAGCATCAACTCATCATCAATCAGGTAAGACATGGAACATTTCGTGTGGCCGATCGTCGCAAACGCGTAGATCGTATGGTCGCCCAGTTCGATCGTCTCGCCGTCCTCCAGCGATACATCAATCTGTAAATCTGCATCGTCATATTCCGAATCCCATGGAAGCCCTGCCGCTTCTGCCGCCTCGCCGCTTAGACGCCGGATCGTCTTCAAAGCGCCCGGTTTCACTAAAATTTCTTTTGCGCGCTCGGAAGCATATGTTTTCACCCCCGGCCATGCTTTCCGCACCGCCGGAAGCCCCGCTACATGATCATAATGGGAATGGGATAAAAGAACCGCGTCTAACTCTGCATCGCCCAGTTCTCTTTTTATATTTTCCACCATCTGATCGGCAGCATACGCCATCCCCGCCTCGAACAGGAGATTGGCTTTTCCCTTTATCAAAAACACCGCACCGCTTCCGCAGCCAGATACATCAATCACCGTCATTGCTTTCTCATCCTTTTTGTTTGAATTTAAAATCGAACCGAGAAAATTTGAACAAAAACAAATCCTCAAATCCATATTTCGTATTTGATTTTACTGGATCTTTATGAAAAATACAAGGACTGGTTCAAATCAGATGAATGTAAGGAATAATAGGGTAACTGTTCACAAATAGGAATTTTCTGAACTGAAAATTCTGTACGATACAGTTCTCGCAGCAGATTTTGCCGATTTGGAATGCGCAGCATCGGCAAAATCCCGTTGCTGGGCACACATGTGTGAGCAGTAACATAATGGGATTTTTAATAACAGAATGCCGCAATTTCATTCCAAACAAACGGAACAATATCTGAGCGGGTGTGGCTGGGATACTCGGACAGATTTTCTAAATTATAAAAAGGATCGGCACCGATATGAAATCGTGTGTTTCGTTACACAGATTCCGGATCAGCGCCGATCCTCTGGGTGGTTGGTTTTAATTTAGTAAATTATGGGGAAGAGCTGCACCCCAGCATGCTCAGTGGCTTCAGCGTGCTCAGTGCCCCAGCTCAAAAAAGCTGCGCTTTTCTTCGCTGGACGGGCTGCGCCCTATAAATCAGTCCAGCAAGACAGTTCCTTATGTGCAAGCACAACGTTCCTGTCTTACTGCCCTGCTTTGCACTGCTTATGCCTCAACCATGTACGGATATGTTACATCCAGGCACGGTACTCTGAGTTCTTTGATGGTTCTCGGGCTTAACCAGCGATACATGTTGATCTCGCTGCCGGCTTTGTCGTTGGTTCCGGATGCTCTTGCACCACCGAACGGCTGCTGGCCGATAACTGCACCGGTCGGCTTGTCGTTGATGTAGAAGTTTCCGGCTGTTCCTTTAAGTGCATCTTCCATCTTAACGATAGCTTCGCGGTCATCTGCAAAGATTGCTCCGGACAGACCATAGGACGTTGCGGTATCGCAGCTTGCCAGAGTCTCATCCAGTTTGTCATCCGGATATACATATACGGTCATAACCGGTCCAAAAATTTCCTCTACCATAGTCTTGAAATCTGGCTTCTTAGCCTCAATCAGGGTCGGATATATGAAATATCCCTTGGAATCATCGTATCCGCCGCAGATAACGTCTGCATCCTCGGATGCTTTTGCATAGTCGATGTACTCTTTGTTGGTCTTGAATGCGGATGCATCGATAACAGCGCCCATCAGGTTTCTGAAATCGGTTATATCGCCAATTTTAATCTTCTCAATCTCTGCCAGCATACCCTCTTTAACCTGCGGCCAGATGCTTGCCGGAACAAATGCACGGGAAGCTGCGGAGCACTTCTGTCCCTGATACTCGTAGGATGCTCTTGTCAGAGCTGCTACCAGGCCCGGTACGTCTGCGGAATTGTGAGCAAAGATGAAGTCCTTTCCACCAGTCTCGCCAACCAGACGCGGATATGTTTTGTATTTCTTGATGTTCTCGCCTACTAAGGAGTAAACACCACTGAATACTTCGGTAGAACCTGTGAAATGGAATCCTGCCAGGTTCGGATCGCTTAATACGTACTTGCTCATGTCAGAACCACGGCTCGGTACGAAGTTGATAACACCTGCCGGAAGCCCTGCAGCCATCAGGGCCTGCATTACATAGTAGTTGGAAAGAACTGCTGTGGTAGCCGGTTTCCAGAGAACTACGTTACCTGCGATCGCCGGAGCGGTCGGAAGGTTAGCACCGATGGATGTGAAGTTGAATGGGGAAATCGCGGTTACGAAACCTTCCAGTGGACGGTACTCGATGCGGTTCCAAACATTCGGTGTGTTGTTCGGCTGTCTGTCATAAATCTGCTGTAAGTAGTATACGTTAAAACGAAGGAAATCAATCAGCTCGCAGGTATCAATCTCAGCCTGATATGCGGTCTTGCTCTGTCCTAACATGGTAGCTGCATTTACTTTATCTCTCATCGGACCAGCGATTAAATCAGCTGCTTTTAAGAAGATAGATACGCGGTGTTCCATCGGCATCTCAGTCCATGCTTTTCTAGCTGCCAGAGCCGCTGCGATTGCATCCTTTAACTCTTTCTCACCGCCGGAAGCTGCTTCTGCGATTACATGAGCATGGTCATGCGGCATAACTGCTTTGGTTTTTCTCTCTGTCCAAACTTCCTTACCACCGATGATCATCGGAACCTGAACAACCTGTGCGGACTGGCGCTCCAGTTCTTTCTTTAAGCTGGCTCTCTCCGGGCTTCCTGGAAGATATGCTTTTACCGGCTCATTTTTCGGCATCTCTACTTTGAAATATCCATTGCTCATTGTTCATCTCTCCTTTTTGACATTTTGTCTCATTCGTGATTATGATATGAATTTTTTTCTCACTTCATTTTCGTAAAATCTAATTTTTTATTTTCAATTTTCATATCAGTGAATTTCTATGGCTAAATATTAGCATATTTTTCATTTTATGTCAATACTATTTCATATTTAAAAATGCATGTTTTCATTATATTTTTCTGTGCATATCGCATAATCTCTTTGCTTTTTCCTGTATTCTGTTTTGGATTGTAATTTTTATCGATC
>NZ_QUFH01000008.1:0-43931 GCF_003478415.1 Clostridium sp. AF27-5AA | reverse complement strand
TTCCTGTATTCTGTTTTGGATTGTAATTTTTATCGATCTTACTGTTCACGCATACGTGCCCAGTAACGGAATTTGCCGTGGCTTCGCATTTAAATACGGTAAATTCCTGCTGCCACCACGTTTTCTTACGGCACTTCTGCTTCCAAAAGTGCCCCCCCGGGAACAGTAACTATCGATTCTTGTAATTCTGTATGTTTTTTTATGCTTTGTTTACGGGACATGGTTTTTGTGGTATACTGATCCCGCCCGAAACAACTCACAAAAGTGAGTTTATCCTGAAAATAATTCACTTATATGAAAAAAGGAGTTTGATTATGCTTAAATTAGAACGTACCAGCGTCATGAATCTGGAAAATGCCATGCGCGGTGCCCGCAATCCGATGAACAGCTGGGGACGGATGGACAGCTTTTATGATGAGAATGGCGAATATAAACTGGGACCGAACGATCTCGACCTTGCGAAACGTCTCCGCAAAGCAGGCAGCGACCACCGCAAGTTTCTGCGCCAGGTATTTGTCTCAGTCGATGTGACCGCACCTCTCTACTGGTGGAAAGAATATGATACTTATAAAGTAGCGACCGTCGCCAATTCAACCAGCACGATGCACAAAATCGCCAGCAAACCGTTTTCGATGGACGATTTCAGCTGCGACCACATGACAGCCGGAACACGCGCATTTATGGAAACAGTTGTCGCCAAGCTGGAGGAAATCCGCCTGCGTTATCTGGAGACAAAGAATAAGGATGACTGGTATGATATGATCCAGCTGCTGCCGAGCAGTTATAATCAGATGCGGACTTGTTCGTTTAATTATGAGACACTGATTAATATTTATTATGCCAGAAAGGATCATAAGCTGGCGGAGTGGCATACATTCTGTGACTGGATCAAGACTTTGCCGTATGGGGAAGAATTGATTATTGGGGAAGGAAAATAGATAATTAGTTTGATTTTCGTGAGAGGGACGGAGAAAAAGCCGCCCGGGCAAAAATGATCAGGTTTCGAGGACTGGGATTTTCTAGGCATCTTCGGTTTCATTAAAAACAGAAAGAAATCCTCACAAAGCAAGTTTGTTGCGGTTTCTTTCAACATCAAATCCGAATCTGCCAAGTAAATCCACAGTCCCGAAAATTCCATTTTTGCTCGGGCGGCTTTTTCTCCTGTTTATTGGATGATAACTTGGTAAAATTTAAGATCCTGGTGTCATCCAGCGCATGAATGCGGCTGGATGACGACGTAGGATCTTTTTTTATGACAGTATTGTGTTTATGATTTTAGCTGACATCTACTGTCTTATCTTATTATCTAATAAAGTAATGCCGTCACTGCTAGTCCTTCTTCTAATTGCTGAATGAGCAATTAGAATAGACGTTTAGTTATGGCAGAGAACTGGCATTCCCTTGTATACTTTCTCGTAGAGAAGTTTTGCTTTATCAACCGGCAGATTGATGCAGCCGTGGCTGCCGGAATACTGGTAGATGGTTCCGCCGAATTTACTTCTCCAGCTTGCGTCATGGAAACCGATGCCGCCGTTGAATGGCATCCAATAGTCTACGTGACTTTCATATTCATATGTGCCGTCTGCCCGTTTGGCGCCGCGCAGAACGCGGTCGGCCTGCTTGTAGGTCAGGCTGTAAATACCTTCCGGGGTTGTGTAGTTTTTGGACACGTTTCCGGTTACGCACGGAGCATCCCAGGTCAGGGCGCCGTTTTCATACATATATACATGCTGGGCGCCGAAATCAACTTCTGCGTAGGTATTGCCCCAGTCTGCGCCTGAATGGCTGGCTGCCTGCTGGGAGAACTGGACTTCACGTTCCTGATTAATGCCTGTCTGCGCCATCAGAACCAGGTTGTCTGTCTCTGCAGTCTGGTCAATCTTCCATCCATAAGGGCCTGTCAAGGCAACCTCTTTTCCGGAAGTGGTATGGAAGGTACGGGTAGTTCCAGCTGTGTCGTATTTCGCTGCCAGCGCCTTGATGTAGGCAGCTGCCTTATCGCGATCTACAGTAATGACACCATTCTCGCCGCCTGTATACCAGCTGACATATTCAGTACCGGACAGTGTCTCGGTTGCATCACCGATATGGAAGGTGATGGTCGCATTTTTAGCCTGGTTCATCTGGGCGCAGAGTGCTTTTAAGGATGCATCGCCGGAAGTCACCTGGATCGGTGTGTAACATCCCAAGGCTTCCAGATCAATCTCTGTCATGCCGGAGGCGATCGCTGCATTGATCGCCGTCTGTACCTTTGCCTTATCCACAGATTCTCCCTTTACTTCCGGAACAATCGTGAAATCTTTTCCTTCTTCCCAGGCGGATATATGGGCATCTACCGTCGGTGCTGCACTATCTGACATACAATTTAAGGAAGCAATGCGGTTTGCAAGCATCGTCTGATCGCAGGAAAGCGGCATCGCGATCGTCAGCGCTCCTGCTCCAGCTGCCCCTGCTGCCTGCTGGTCAATCGCTGCCTGCAGCTCATTTGTAATCACTACTTTATAGCCGATCTCCGCTGCGGTGATCTCTTCTGTCTTGCCTCCGCGTTCTTTGATCGTTAATTTATAAGAACCGTAATTCTGCTCCAGCTTTGCCTTCGCTTCCTCGTTGCTCATTCCGCCGACTGCGACGCCATTTACACTTGTTCCATTTGCAAAACTGCCATCTGCCAGTACTGGCTGTGCAAACATCAGCACCAGTGCAGCTGCTGCACCAGTCATTTTAAGTATACTCATACTTTTATTTTTCATTTTTTCACAAACCTCTCTGCCGCGCCATCTGGCTGCGGCCTGTATATATGGATTCTGAATCCTTATTATAGCAGAGTCGGAAAAAAAGTCCAGACCGATTCTAAAAAAGATCGTCAAAAGATCCAATTCGTAAGAATTTCTTAACGGTTCCTTTTTTTCTTTCATTTTTTCCATATTCATGATTGCAGTTTTTCCATTTTGCAGTATGATGGTATTCATTGCAAATGGGAAGTATAACTTTCAGGACGTCCTTAAAAATGTTTAAAATTTTCATGTTCCCAAAAGCGCCAAAAGGACCGCCGCATCTGGCATGCCCTCTTCTAAGTAAACAAGATTTTTATTGTTATCTTGGTCTGCTTAAAAGGAAATATGCCAGTCTGCGGCAGTCCTTCTTTCTATTTCCGGTCAATTTCCGGATTGACATGCACCATAATGTGTTTTACCTTCGGAAATGTCTTTTCAATGCTGTTATGCACCAACTCGGCAATCTTGTGCGCCTCCCGCAGCGGCATGGAACCATCTACCTCAATCTCAATGTCCGCATAAATTTTATTGCCAAAGATCCGCGTCTGAAGCAGGTCAATCCGCGCCACATCTGGATTCTGAAGAACGCAGGCGCGCAGCTGTTCTTCGGTCTTCTCATCACAGGAATGATCGACCATTTTATCCATCGCATCTTTAAAAATCTCATACGCCGCTTTCACGATAAAGACGAAAATAACCAGGCTCGCGATCGGATCCATGACCGGAAATCCCATTCTCGCGCCCACGATTCCGACCAGCGCACCGATCGAGGAAAACGCATCGGAACGGTGATGCCATGCATCTGCCATCAGTGCGCTGGAATCAATCTTTTTCGCATAATATCGGGTGTACCAGTACATCGCTTCTTTACTGACAATGGATATAACAGCCGCTGCCAGCGCCAGCATCCCCGGTACCTGCAGGTGACTGTATTCTCCCTTGAGCACGTCCGTAAGCGCCTCCACGCCAATCCCCAGACCTGTCATAAAGAGAACCATCGAGAGGACAATCGCAGCCACACACTCCATCCGCTCATGTCCATACGGGTGCTCCTTGTCCGGCTGTTTGGACGACAGCTTAATTCCAATCACCACGATCATCGTGCTGAACACATCGGACGCCGAATGGATACTGTCACTGATCATCGCATTCGAATGTGCGAACACGCCGGCTAACAGCTTCATAAACGCCAAAAGGATGTTCACTACTATCGTTACAAAAGACACTTGATTTGCCACCTTCTGAAAATCATTCTGTTTCATATTCGTTACCTCCCAAAAATATCTCATGGCACTAACGATAGGTGGGTGCTGCAAACCCATAAAAAAGTATAAAAAAACACCCACGAACCAGTATGAGTAACTACTGTCCCGTGGATGAAACTAACTTCCACTGTCGCTTCTGCGACCCGACCCCATGATATTCACGGTCTGCTCAGTTTGTACTGTAGTTTGATATGCAGTGCAAAGAGTTTATGATGAATAATAGCACAAATTTACTTTGTTGTCAATATCGGGAACCGCCCCTTTTTCCATATTTATTTTTTCAATTCCTTAATTCCAGCCTCAAGTCCTGCCGCCGTCAGCGGAAACATCGGAATCTCCTCGCGGATCAGACTGATCGTGTACGCACCGTAGGCATATGCCCAGTTATTTTCCCGCATCGGGTTCAGCCAGATCGCTGACGGAAAACGCCGGTGCATCTCCTGCAGCCAGTAAATGCCCGTCCGCTCGTTGCTGTGGAAATAGTCGAGACTGCCGCCGCGGTACAGAAGTTCCGACGGCGCCATCGACGCATCCCCAACCAGAATTACCTTGTATTCCGGTTTCAGGTTGTGAAAGACCCACTCGGTCGAGATCTTATCCCTCCAGGAGCAGGACGGCGTCGTAAATAGCTGATCGTAGAAACAATTGTGGAAATAATAAATCTTCAAATCCTTAAAATGGGACGACTGATTGACCGCCTGGAACAGCCGGTTGCACAGATCCGCATATGCCCACATCGACCCGCCGCTGTCCATCAGAAGCAGAAGCTTCGTCTGGTTCTTTCTCGGGCGCTCCATGACGAGCTCCAGACGTCCGCCTTCGTCGCAGGTCTTCTCGATCGTTTTCTCCACATTGAGCTCCGTTTTCGGTCCATCCTCACGGCAGGATAAAAGACGCAGCTTTTTGAGTGCCACCTGGAACTGCCGGATCTGGATGACCGCATCGTCGCGGAAATCGCGGTAATTCCGCTGTTCCGCCACCTGCAGCGCGCTCCGGTTTTTGCCCGGTCCGCCCACGCGGATGCCCTTCGGGCTGTAACCGGAATGTCCAAATGCCGACGTACCGCCGGTTCCAATCCACTTATTGCCGCCGTGGTGCTGCTCATGCTGCTCTTTCAGTCGTTCCGCCATCATTTTACGGATATCGTCCAGATCAAGTCCCGCAAACCGCGCATCGACCTCATCCTTATCATACGGCGTCTGCGCGTGCGCCTTGGCAAGCCAGTCTAAGACCTCCTTCGGAAGTTCCTCAAACGTCTGCACATTTTTAAAATATGCCAGAAATGCCTGGTCAAATTTGTCATATTCGGACTCTTTTTTGACCAGAACCGCCCTCGCCATATAGTAAAACTCCGTCAGGCTCGCGTCGTTCAGGTTCATTTCCAGCGCATCCATCAGGCTGTTCCACTCATTGAGGCTCGTCTTCATCCCGTAAGAACGGAGTAGATACAGAAAATCAGTAAACATATCGGTTATTCTCCACCAGCTTTAAATCCTCTGTCTTTTTTAAAAGTACCCCCGCAAACGGGATCTCCTTTTCCAGCTTCTCCAACGGCACGCCGCCGATCACAAGCGCCTGAATCCAGTCCAACACCTCGGAGGTACTCGGCTTCTTCTGCAGGCCGCGCAGATCGCGCACCCGGTAGAAGGCGTCCAGCACGCCGTCGATCAGCTTCTGGTCGAGATCCGGGTAATGTGCCTTGATGATCTTCTCCATCATCGGCTGCTCCGGGAATGCAATATAATGGAAGATACAGCGGCGCAGGAACGCATCCGGCAGCTCCTTCTCCGCATTGGAGGTAATAATCACAATCGGACAGTGCTTCGCTTTGACAGTCTTTCCCGTCTCCGGAATGTAAAATTCCATCTTGTCAAGTTCCCAGAGCAGGTCGTTCGGGAATTCCAGATCCGCTTTATCGATCTCATCGATCAAAAGAACCGTCTGCTTTTCCTTCTCAAATGCCTCTCCCATCTTTCCGAGGCGGATATATCTGGCAATATCATCAACGCCGTCCGCACCAAACTGGCTGTCGTAAAGACGCTGTACCGTATCGTACACGTAAAGACCGTCTTGTGCGCGGGTCGTCGATTTAATATTCCAGATCAAAAGTTCCATATCGAGGGATCTGGCAATCGCCTCCGCGAGCATCGTCTTTCCAGTGCCCGGTTCTCCCTTGATTAAGAGCGGCTTTTTGAGCGCCGCCGCAATGTTAACGCTGCGGATCAGTTCATCCGAAGCGATGTATTCGTCACTGCCGTGAAATTGCTGCATGGTAAATTCTCCTTTTAGAAAGTTCTCCTTTTACATAACTGTAAACACTAACAAGGGCGGCATAACGATTCAGGATCCATGCTGACTGCGATCGGTTCGGATCCATCGTTCCTCCCGATCGTCATACATAATCCTGCCCGTTTGCCGCCCTATTGATTTGCGATACCAGTGCCAAAAGTTCAGAAATCCGATGCAAGCTTGCTTGCAGGAAGATTTTTGAATTTGGTATCAGAGTGTCAAAAAACTTTTTGACCCTTTCATCATAATATAGCAATATTCTAATAGTTTGTCAAATCGTATATATGTTAGGATTTCATTAGAAAAACACGATTGTTACTGCTCACTATTCTACTTTGCCACCCGGATATTCTTGCTGCCGCTAAATCCTTCCGGCGGCTCTGTCTCCGTGAGGATCGTCGCTTCTTCAAACACCCCGAACGTCACCGAACTTACCATGCCGAATTTCTGGCTGTCCGCCAGCACATAGCAGCGCTCTGTCTGGCGCATCGCCTCTTGCTTGACTAATGCCTCATTCGGATCCGGCGTCGTGAAACCGTGGCGCTTGCTGACGCCGTTGGTTCCAAAAAATCCCTTTGTAAAATGATAGCCCTGGATCGTCAGGATCGCCTGACTTCCAATGACCGCCTCCGTCGTGCCCTTTAACTCACCACCAATCAGAATTACGCGGTTTCCGGCGGCTGCCAGACGTTTGGCATGTGATACCGCATTCGTCACAAACGTGGCGCTGCGCGCCGGAAGATAGTCTAAGATATACCCGGTCGTCGTGCCCGCGTCCAGATAGACAAAATCATCCGGCTGGATAAGTCCCGCCGCAAACTGGGCGATTCTCCTTTTCTCCTCCTGCTGCAATTCCATCTTCTGTGCCACTGACGGTTCGGTTCCCGTAAATGTCCCGTCTGAGGACACCGCGCCGCCAAACACCTTAGTCAGGCGCCCCGCCTTGTCAAGCGCATTCAGATCCCGCCGGATCGTCGATTCCGAAACTCCCAGCACATCTTTAATCTCAGGAACTGTCACACTCCTCTTTTTATCCAGAAGTTCCAAAATCAGTTCGTATCTTTTTTCTGTCAGCATGACTCTTTTCCTTTCATCTTCTGCTGTGGTTGAACTTTTTTAGCTCAATTTTTCACTTCTCTCTGTCTTAATATTCTTATCAACTGCAGCTGCTTTCGACAATGACCTTCCGAATCGGCAGCACACGCCCCGGCGATACGGAAAGCTCATCCACACCCATTTTCAGGAATTCTTTTGTCAAACTCAGATCCGCACCCAATTCGCCGCAGATACCTGCCCAGATGCCCTCAGCGTGCGCATTTTCGACAACCATGCGGATCATCGCCAGCACCGCCGGATGGTGCGGATCGTAAAATGCATCCAGCTCCGGGTTCTGACGGTCAACTGCCAGCGTATACTGGGTCAGGTCGTTCGTTCCGATGCTGAAAAAGTCCACTTTTTTCGCCAGATCCCGGCTTACCATGACTGCCGCCGGGGTTTCAATCATAATGCCCTGCTTCGGGTCGCCAAACTGGAGATTCTGTGCGGTCAGCTCCGTCTTGACCTCCTCGACAATCTTCGCAATCGCCTCGACCTCCCAGACACTTGTGATCATCGGATACATGATCTGGAGATTGCCATAGGCACTTGCCCGAAACAGCGCGCGAAGCTGTGTCTTGAAAATCTCCGGTCTTGTCAGGCAGATACGGATCGCCCGGCAGCCCATCGCCGGATTTTCCTCTTTTTTCAGTTCAAAATAATCGCACTGCTTGTCCGCGCCGATGTCCAGCGTGCGGATAATGACCGGTTTGCCCGCCATCGTTTCCGCTACCTGTTTATATACCTGGAACTGCTCCTCCTCCGTCGGAAATGTTTCTTTTTCCAGATACAAAAATTCGCTGCGGAACAGTCCGATGCCCGCCGCATCGTTCTGAATGACCGACGCCAGATCCTTGCTGTTGCCAATGTTCGCATACAGGCGGATCTTCTTGCCATCCATAGTGACTGTTTCGCGCCCTTTCAGTGTTTGCAGCAGTTCTTTCTTCTCCTGTTCCTCCCGCTGCCGGCGGCGCATTGTTTCCAATGTCTCCTCATCCGGTTCCACATACAGGACTCCGTTAGTACCATCCACAACCGCAAATTTCCCATCTACCGTCTCATCGAGCGCCACGTCCGTTCCGATCAGCGCCGGAATGCTCATCGTACGCGCCAGGATCGCCGTGTGGGAATTGACGGAACCGTGTACCGTCACAAAGGATAGCACCTTGTCCTTTTCAAGCTGTACCGTCTCTGACGGTGCTAAATCATCTGCCAGAATAATCACCGGCTCGTCCGTATGGATGCCCTGACCTGCGCCTCCGGACAGAACGCGCACAATCCGCTCCGAAATATCTTTGACATCCGCCGCGCGCCCGCGCATATATTCGTCCTCCATCGCCGCAAACATCTGGGCGAAATTGTCACCGGTCACCGCAACCGCATACTCGGCATTGACCTTCTGCGTATCGATGATATTCTGAACTGCGTCCAGATAGTCCTCGTCCTCCAGCATGATCTGATGAATCTCAAAAATCGCCGCATTCGCCTCGCCAACTTCTTTTACCGCCTTTTCATACAACTCGCCGAGCTGGCGGATGGACTCCTGAACTGCCGCATTAAACCGCGCTTTTTCCTGCTCTGTATTCTCTATTTTCGTCCGTTTTACGGTCTGCTCGCCTTTCTGATACACACATATTTTTCCAACTGCGACACCGCCAAATACACTTTTTCCACGATACGTCTGCATGATCATTCCCCTTTCCATTGATCCATTATCGAAAAATGCCGCCATGTAATAATCCCTTACATCGCGGCATCTTTGTTAAACTACATATTTTCCTTCATAAACTGGCTGACTGCCTCATAAGCTGCTTCTTCGTCCTCGCCCTCAAAAGTCAGGGTTACTTCCTGTCCGTTCTTTACCGCCAGTCCCATGATACCGAAAATCTTTTTGCAGTCGCCGCTCTTTCCATCTTTCGCCAGCTTGATCGTACTCGTAAACTGTTTTGCCGCCTTTACCAGTTCACCTGCCGGGCGTGCGTGGATTCCTTCCGGGTCTGTAATGGTATATTTAAACTCTTTCATGATGATGTTCTCCTTCTCATTATAACCTATTTTGATTGATTTGACCAAAAAATTTCTAATAAAGATTCACATTCCGTCAAAAAAAATTATTTATCTATTCTTCTACATTCTTCTTGAGAACTCCTAAGAGTACCGTCGAGATCGCCGTGCCAACCACCAGTGCCAGCAGGTAGAACAGCGGATTTCCCATGACTGGGAATACGAAGATTCCGCCATGCGGCGCCATCAGCGTACAGTTAAATAACATGCTCATCGCTCCCGCAACACCCGAACCGACGATGCAGGCTGGAAGCACGTGTACCGGATCAGACGCTGCAAATGGAATCGCGCCCTCCGTGATGAATGCCAGACCCATGATGAAGTTGGTCGGTCCTGCCTCGCGCTCTTCCTTTGTAAATTTCTTCTTAAACAGCATTGTTGCCAGCGCAATCGCACACGGCGGTGTCATACCGCCAATCATAACAGCTGCCATCACATCGTAGTTGCCGGAGGCGATTGCCGCCGTACCAAATACATATGCCGCCTTGTTGAATGGACCGCCCATGTCGATCGCCATCATCGCCGCCAGCACAAAACCAAGAATCAGCTTACTCGAACCACCCATGCTGCTCAGACCATTGTTTAACGCCATATTGATCGCGCCCATGACCGGCTCTACGACGAAGCTCATAACCAGTCCGATGAGCAGGACGCCCACAACCGGGTAAATCAGGACCGGAGCAATCTTTTCCAGTGCCTCTGGAAGATTCTCGCACGCTTTCCGAAGCGCCAGAATCAGATATCCGGCAATAAAACCTGCCGCCAGGGCACCAAGGAAACCTGATTTTCCCTGAGAAGCAATCATGCCGCCGACAAAACCGACTGCCAGCGCCGGGCGGTCTCCGATCGCCATCGCGATGAAACCAGCCAGAATCGGGAGCATAAAGCCAAATGCCACACCGCCGACATTTTTAAACCATGCCGCCAGCGGGGTAATCGTACCAAAGTTTACACGCTGGTCGAGCGGGAGTGCATTCATATCCACACTAAAACCATCAATCAGAAACGCAATCGCAATCAGGATGCCGCCGCCGACTACAAACGGAAGCATGTGGGAGACACCATTCATCAGCTGCGTGTAAATCTGGTGTCCGACACTGCCCGATTTGCCGCCAGAGGCTGCCTTTGCCGGGCTGCTGCTTCCAGATGATGCTGCGTGGTAAACCGGTACCTCCCCGGACGCCGCGCGCTCCAAAAGCTCCGGTGCCTTGCTGATACCGTCCGAAACCTGACATTCGATCACTCGTTTTCCGTCAAACCGATCCATCGGCACCTGTGCGTCCGCTGCCACGATGATGCAGTCCGCCGCCTCGATCTCCTGTGCCGTCAGCACATTTTTTGCTCCGGCTGAACCGCGCGTCTCAACTTTGATCTTCCATCCCCTCGCGCGTGCCGCTTTTTCCAGGCCTTCGGCAGCCATGTAGGTGTGCGCGATACCGGTCGGACAGGAAGTAACCGCTAAGATCTTCGGTCCGGCTGTCTGTTCCGTCTCTGCACCCGCTTTTTGCGCCTGAATCTCCTGACCACCTGCCTGTGCGACATTCTCTCCATTTGTATCTGCCGCTTCTTCGCCGGAATCAGCCGCCAGTCTCTCATCGATGCCTGCCTGTTCTGCATCTGCCTTATCAATAATGGAAAGAAAGTCTTCCACCGAAGAGGCATTTCGCAGGGAATCTGAGAAATTCTCGTCCATCATGAGAACGGAAAGCTTGCTCAACACATCCAGATGTACGTTATCTTTTGTATTTGGCGCTGCAATCAGAAACAGCAGAGTGACCGGTTCGCCGTCCAGAGAGTCGAAATCCACGCCATTTTTGATGACCATCGCCGCCAGCCCCGGCTTTTTGACCGCATCACATTTTCCATGAGGAATTGCAATCCCCTCGCCGATACCGGTCGTGCTCTCTTCTTCTCTCGCATAAACCTGCTTGCGGAATGCCTCGACATCCGACAGCTTTCCGCTCGCCGCCATCAGCTCTACCGCCTTGTCCAGTGTCTCCGATTTGCTGGTGGGTGCCGCATCCAGCGATATACTTCTCGGATCCAGTAAATCAGTAATCTTCATATCTGTTGCCTCCCTATTTATGCCCGAATGTCAGGTATGCATTGCATATCCGGCAGTACATTCTGCCAGCTTCAAAAATGTCTGCATACAACCTCATCCGATTTTTGTGATTTTACAGTTCTCATACACTTTCTTTATCTCATCCTTCGTCGCCAGCTGCTCCGAAAAGGCGCTCGCGCTTCCAGCTGCCAGTCCCATGCGGAAGGCGTGTTCATAATCTCCGCTCTCCCCGTATCCGGCCAGGAAACCGGCTACCATCGAATCTCCGGCTCCGACACCATTTTTCAAGGTTCCCTTCGGCGCTTCCGCCGCATAGACGCTTCCATCCTCCGCCAGAAGAACCGCGCCCTTGCCTGCCATCGAAACCAGCACGTTGACCGCACCTTTTTCCTGCAGCTTCTTCGCATACGGAACAACTTCCTCCCGCTCCGAGAGCTTCACGCCGAAAATGTCTCCCAGTTCATGATTGTTCGGTTTGATTAAAAATGGATGGTGTCCCAGCACATTGAGCAGCAGATCCTTGGTCGCGTCCACAACAATCCGGACGTCCCTGCCATCCAGGCGCTCCATAATCTTCTGATAAATATCATCCGGCATCGACGCTGGAATACTTCCAGCCAGCACCAACGTATCATCCGCCCCCAGTCGGTCAAGCTGGGTCATCAGCGCATCCACCGCTTCCCGCGGAATCTTCGGTCCCCGACCGTTGATCTCAGTCCCGTCGATGGATTTCAGCTTCAGGTTGATGCGGGAGACTCCCTCATCCAGGGAAATAAACTCGGCTTTCACGCCCAGCTGCTCCACTTCCTTCCGAACCTCCTCGCCGACAAACCCGGCAGTAAAGCCAAACGCCGTATTGGCAATTCCAAGGTTTTGAAGGACCGTCGAAACATTGATTCCCTTTCCGCCCGGAAGCAAAAGCTCCGAATCCGTCCGGTTGGTCAGTCCGAGCTTAAAATCGCTCACTGACACAATATAATCTAACGATGGATTAAAGGTTACCGTATAAATCATAAGCCTTCATTCCTTTCTTATCTTGATTGATTCTGACTGTATTATAAAATCATTTTCATTCAAAATCAATCAAACTTATTCACAAACATGCTGCCTCTTTTTGGGTTATATTGCACAATTTTGATTTTTTATGATTGTTTTTGATTGATTGTTTCGTGTGAATTCCGGCGAAACGATTGCTGTCACTGATGGAATAGTGTTTCCAAAAACATCTTTTTTACTCAGCTTCATCTCCTCTTCTAATCGTAAAATCCGCCTTTGTTGACAAGGATTTCCCCATTTGCTATAGTAAATGAAGAATTTTGTAATATCTTTGTAATATTTCCAAGATGTTTTTATATCAGAAAGGATATACGATATGAACGATTCCCCTTTGAAACCTGCTTCTTCCAGGCGCAAAAAAATGGATAAAACAATGATGGCGATCTATTTCCTGATCCTTTTTATTGTGGCCGGGGCGGCTCTGCTGGCATTTCTATGCCTCTCTAAACCTTCTGATAAGAAGAACAACGCCGGCTCTGATCCTTCCATCGCTTCTTCCAGCACCTTAAAAAACAGTCATCAGACCGGCACCGATGCTAAAAGTACGGCGAAAGCCAAAATCAAAGAAGAAAAGCCGGTCGATCCGTATGAAAATCTCGCGGTCGCCAATGTGGATGATGCGCTGAACCTGAGAGAAAAACCAGATACAGATGCCAAGGTACTCGGCACCTGCTTCCGCGGAGGCGGCGGTACCATTTTAAAACGCAAAAATGGCTGGACAAAAATCCGCTCCGGTGGGCTGGAGGGATGGCTCAAGGACGATTATCTTGTATTTGGCGATGATATCAAGCCGCTCGCCAAAGAGCTCGGTCTCTATATCGCTACCGTCAGCACACAGACACTCCATGTACGTGAGGAAGCCAGCACGGATTCTGCCATCGTCGGTCTGGCTGCCGCGGAAGACTACTATCCTGTACTGAGTCAGGAAACTGGATGGGTCAAAATCCAGCTTTCCGTTGACACCTCCGGTTACGTTTCTTCTGATTATGTCACAATCAGCGTCAAGCCAGGACGCGCAATCAGCATTGAGGCTGAGATGGCAGCGCTGGAGGCGGCACGACAGGCTGCTGAAGAAGCTGAGCAGGCATCCAGAGCCGCCGAAGAAGCCCAGATTGCAGCCGCGAAATCGCAGGCAGAAGCAAACGCAGCTAAAGGTTCCTCCCAGACTTCGGGAAAATCTGGAAATTCTGGAAGCTCTTCGAAAAAGAGCACGGCTGCACCAGCCGCAAAATCAGCCTACGTGATCTCCGCCTCCGAGAGCGACGTTTATCTGCTCTCCGCCTGCCTCACGATGGAAGCCAACGGCGGATCCTATGAAAGCTATCTGGCAGTCGGAAGTCTGATCGTCAACCGCGTCAAATCTGGCAAATGGGGCAAATCCATCTCCAGCGTTATCTACGCGGACGGACAGTTCCCAGGCGCGACCTCCGGCCTGCTTGACAAATATCTCGATAGAGGACCGTCCTCTACTGCCACCAAGGCGGCAAAGGCAGCGCTCGCCGGGGAGAATCAGATAGGCGACTACCTTTATTTTACCTCGACCAAATCAGCAAACTACGACAGCTACTCCAGCTATCAGGTGGTTGGTGGGAATTGTTTCTATAAAAAATAAAAGGCTTAAAAAGGCGGATTTAAACGCATTACATTAAACCTCATATACATTCCCATCGCCTTATGATATGATAATCATATCAGCAAAACATACAGGCAGAGGACACCTACTGTCCATACCTTATTGATAGGTACTCTCGGAGTCTTTCCTGCAAATCATCTCACAACATTAAGCACAGAAAGCTTCCGGGAGTCCATTGATTGCAAATGGAGGAAATTATGAGAAAATCAATTTATACTTTGATGGTTTCCACTCTCATCGCAGCCGCCAGCATGACCGCCTGCTCCAGCCAGCCGTCTGAAACAACTGCCGCTGAATCCACACAGGAAAACGATACATCAGCAGAAAGCAGCGATGCCAGCGAAACAACTACTGCCAGAGAAAAAGAAACCGCCCAGACAACGGATGCAGATCATGCAGAAGACGAGACTCTGAGTGAAAAAGAAATCACAGAACTTTACCGTGGTTTTGCCAGATCCCTTCAAAGCATCATCGCCAATAAAAATATGAACGATTTAGCCGAGCTGCTTGTCTATCCGTCCTACATCGGCATCGATGACGGGATTGTCGTAAATAACAGAACTGAATTTATGGCTCTCGACGCAGACAAGGTATTTACCGACGCGCTGATTGAGGCAGTCAAGACAGCCGATGTTTCTTCCAACGAACTGACCAAGGCAGGTTTCATCGTAGGCGATCCATCCGGTAAACCGGCAGTTACCTTTGGTCTGGACAAAGAGGGATCTATCGGTATCACAGCTATTAACTACTAATCAGAGATAAAATAGTGAAAAAGAGCGCCGCAACACTCACAAACCGGCTTTCCATTTCTGGTAAAACTGCTTCATGAGTGCCACAGCGCTCTTTTCTATGTTACAGCCAGACAACTGCATCCATCAATCCGGCTGACTGCTTCTTCTACATTATCCTTCAATCGCAATATATTTTTTCTGCTCGACTTCCGGTTTTGCTTCTTTCTTCGGAACAAAAATCTTCAAAATACCATGCTTAAATTCCGCCTTGATATCTTCCTCTGTTATATCATCACCGACATAGAAGCTTCTCGCACAGGAACCTGCGTAACGCTCTCTGCGGATGTAACGACCGGACTTTTTCTCCTTCTCGTCCTCATCCAGTCCCTTCGCAGCCTGAATCGTCAGATTACCATCTTCCAGGGAAATCGAAATCTCTTCTTTCTTAAATCCCGGCAGATCCATCTCCAGCTCATAGCCATCTTCCATTTCCTTGATATCGGTCTTCATCAGGTTCTGTCCATGGCGTCCATACAGCTTTTTCTCTATCTTCTGTCCGGCTTTATCATCATAAAACGGAAAATCATTAAAGAAATCATCAAACAAATTTTCTCCAAAAATACTCGGCATTAACATAAGTCATCTCTCCTTTTTTTCAGCTTACTAGCTGTTCATTATGTTTATAACCAACATTTTCGGAACCGGGACGGTCTGGGAACATTCCCGGAAGCGCTCAACCCTTTCTTTTTGCTTCCTCTTTGTTCCTCTTCCTTCGTTCTGGCTATGTTATAGCACTTTCCGTTAGCACTGTCAAGAGGTGAGTGCTAATTATTTGTGAATATTTTGTGAAATTGTCAATCCTTTTTCTCTCTATTGATACTGCCACACTAAAGAGGATAGGAGAATTCTTGCAAAGCATTGTTAAAAAAGTAAATCTCTAATATTATTCTTATACTATTTCATAATCAAAACCGTCGCCGTTCCCGAATTGGTCCATTTGATTGCATTTAAGTACGCATACTGGGACAGCACCAATCCCAGAAACGAGATACTTTGCATCCCTGTTTTATCAGGGATTGCAGTTCTTACAAGGTTCATATCCATCTGCAATCACTTCATCGCGCGTACCGGTAAATTCCTGCCTGTTTGCCACCTTCATCTGGGTGACAGATGTGCAGCTTGGAAGATGAAATTTTTTCGAGTTGGTATTGAGAATGTAGGTCTGAACCGTCGCGCTGCTTCCAGAGGATCCAGCGCCGCCTCCCGACGAACCAGCTGCTCCCGATCCAGCCGATTGATTCTGGCTCCTGCCATTTCCAGCCGTTCCCTGTCCGGCTGTGCTTCCCGTACTTCCAGAACCGTCCGCCCAGCTTTCTCCTGTCGCATAATCGATCGCAATACCCGGCTGGACATTATAGACGTACACGCAGAACAGCACTCCCTCGCCCTGATCCTCGACGGATTCCGCCTCCATCAGGACGCCGGAGGCAACCAGATTACCGCCCTCAAAAACTGGTGTCACGCGGTACATAACATGGTTTCCGGTTTCTTTCACGTAATCGGCTGTCAAATTTTCAAATGGCAGCATTCCCTGTACGTTCAGATAGCGGGTTCCGGTAATCAGATTTTTGACATTGGCATTCTCCGCCGTAAGCTGGTAGCCGATCAGATGACAGCGGTTATAGAGATACTTTCCATCCACATTGTCATACTTCGCCGTATGCCAGCCCGTCGGCTTGACTTCCCCGATCGAGCCGCGCTTCTCCGTCGGCATCGTATCCTGCGAAACCGAAGCATATGCCACGCCACAGCGCCCCAGGCTGTCCAGATCACTGTAACTCTCAAATGATACATCCGTCAGGTCCGCATCGGTAAAATACGGCACATTTCCATTGACCGCCACATACGGCTGACCGGAATATGCCGGTACATCCGCCAGATTAAATGACGTTCCTGAAGCAGAAGATACACGGTTTCCACCATTTTCTGACGATGACACCACCTGCGAATCTCCGTCCGCACTTTCCGCCTGATTTTCCTCCGCGCTGACACTTCCGTTTCCATTCAGACTTCCCTCTGGAATCTCCTGCGCGCACGCTGAAACAGACAGCATCGCCGCTGCAGCCAGCCCCAGAAGCCACATTTTCAATTTTCTCATATGAATTTCTGCCTTTCCGTTTAAGCCTATCCCTTTCAGAGCCATGTAGATTTGTGCGTTCTGGCGCCTGATTTTCAGGTGCAGAACCGGCTCTTTTTTATATTTGACTTGTTTTTTATGTTTTTCTTACTCTTTTATATTGTACTTACTTTTTATGTATATTTTTTACCTGCGCACATACCGCTCTTCTGTGATTTTCTCATGCGAGGAACCCGCATATTCCTGCGTTTCTGCCAGCTTCCAGCTGCCCAGATCCATCTTAAAATACATATCTGCCGGATAATCCCGGTTCCAATGACAAAGAATCACTTCTTCGATCCGGCTCTCATACGGAACAACATCCTTGTCCTCGACAAAACAGTACTCTCCCGGCCCCGCCTTTTCCAAAAACGCTTCATCTGCCTGAATCTGCCCGGATTGCCCCAGTTGCCCGGATTGTTCCTGTTCTTTCGGCATATTTCCATTCACCTGTAAAAACTGTTTCTGGCTGTATGCATTCATCCACAGTTTTTTCCCACCTGTCAGCTCCAGAATACGCTTTCTAAGCACGCGGTCCTGGCTCTGCCGTCTGTGATTGAACATCATGCCGTTCTGATTATCCACACATACAATTATCTTCATCTCTCTTTTTCTCCCTTTTTCTATCTGCTGTACGCTTCATGTTTCCCAAGGAATCAAAGCAAGCGTCAGCTCCTCCATCCAGGTCCGCAGATTGGGACGCCTGACTGCCAGCGTGTTGACAATCACCGATCTTACACGCACCGGCATCGTTTCTCCTTCTTTTACCAGCCTGCTCACATCGTTTATGACATAAAAATTGCCATTCTCATATCCCAGATACATCATCACATGTCCCGGAAAATATAGAAGTGTGCCTGGTTCTAATGCTCTTAAAATCTGCTTTTTTTCTGAGCAGCGCCGCCCCGCCAGCTCTATTTTTCGAACTGGCATCTGCAGCTGACCGGTCGTATTGCGAGGCAGGATCCATCCAAAACAGCGGTACACTTCCCGGATATAGGAAGAACAATCCCGACTCTCCAACATTCCGCCCCAGCCGTAGCGGTCTCCCAGACACTTGAACGCCTGTTTAATAATCTCCTCATTTGTCAAGCTCAAATATCCCACCGATACGTCCCGGCTCATCGGAATCAATCCTTTTTGCCGGAAGAAACTGCCATCCGGGGCGCGGCATGGAAGCCAGACGATGTAATTATTCCAAGACAGTCTGTTCTGTACACTCTGTTCTGCCTGTGCTTCTGTTGTCTCTATTACCGCTCCTGTCCCTTTTATTCTGTTTGTTTCTATTGTTTCTTTTATCTCTGGAATTCCTTCTTCCACGCACAATTCCAACACCGTCCCCATCCGAAGCCGGTACGCACTGGTTCCCGGATAGACTGCACTTGCTTCCAGCCAGACCATATCCCCTGTCACTACTAACGGATGGATCGGAAATGCCGCCATCAGCCATTCCGCCCGGTTCCGACAGACTGCCACCGACTCTGCCGATATCCAGCCCTCGCTGCATTCATTCCGGACATACAGATAACTCTCCTCCTGCACCGAACCCAAAATCAAAAGCGGTTCCCCGACCATACAGAGACAAAGTGCTGCCTCATCCCACTCCGGATCGGATAGATCCTCCTCATCAGCTAAAAAAGTCTCCATCGGAAACTGTTTGATCAACCCCTGTGAAGTCGCGATTCCATATTTGATATGAACATTTTTATCCACGGAATTTTGAGCATCATGCACAGTCCAATTTATCCCCTGTATCCCAAATGATAAGAAATTTCCACACCATTTATCATAAACAACTCTCTCTTCTTTGGCAAAGGCTTCATTTTTCAAATCATGCATTTCCGTTCCATATGTCCGTAAAATCCGTGCATTCAAATTTTCAATTTCTTCCGGCGTCATTTTTACTGATTCTAACACATTTTCTATATCGATCCAATGCTCTGCCTGGCATTGTTCCTTCGAAACATCTGGTGCGAATGATAAAAAAGACGATCTCATATGAACTGATCCAAAACAGCCTGCTTAATTTTCGTATCTTTTATATGATGCATCTTCCTTTTTTATACACAATAAGGAATCGGCAGCCCCCCAGCTGGCGTCTCGTCGTTTCCGAAAGTGCCCCCAGCTGACTGACCAGCAAATCCATCAGATCCTCGCCGTCCATGGCATATCCACTCTAACTCACATTACTGATACTCAATCACATACCAAATCCAGAACTACCTCTTGCGTCTCACATTCCCACAAAAGGCATCTGCTTCCACGATTGAGTCCCCAGATTTAGTAATTCTCCGCATGAACCTCGAAATAAGCCTGCGGATGTGCGCATACCGGACAGACTTCCGGTGCTTTCTCGCCTACTACGATATGACCGCAGTTGCGGCATTCCCATACCTTCACTTCGCTCTTCTTAAATACTTCCTGTGCTTCCACATTGTGAAGCAGGGCACGGTAGCGCTCTTCATGGTGCTTTTCAATCTCCGCTACCATACGGAATTTCGCTGCCAGTTCCGGGAATCCTTCTTCCTCAGCCGTCTTGGCAAATCCATCATACATATCTGTCCACTCATAGTTCTCGCCGTCTGCAGCAGATGCCAGATTCTCTGCGGTATTTCCCAGACCGTCTAATTCCTTAAACCACATCTTTGCGTGTTCTTTCTCATTGTCTGCGGTCTTTAAAAAAAGGGCGGAAATCTGCTCAAATCCCTCTTTTTTTGCCTTGGATGCAAAATAGGTATATTTATTTCTTGCCTGTGATTCACCAGAAAAAGCCTCCCTCAGGTTCTTTTCCGTCTGGGTTCCTGCATATTTGTTAGCCATTGCATTGTCCTCCTTTTAATTGCATGAAAACAGTTCATCTTTTCTTTCTATTATAGCACGCTTGAATGTTTTTAATATGTTTTTCAAAAGCATTTTTTTCCAACATCCAGACAAAAACAGGGATATCAGACGTTCAAATCTGATATCCCCGTTTCTTTTCTAAATAGGAATCTACTACCTACCGCTTCCCCTACGCCTCATCAATCGCATGCCCGATATCATGGCGCATATATTTGTTAGCGAAATCGATCCACTCGGTCGCCTTGTATGCGTTGGCGCGCGCCTCTTTCAGGTCTTTGCCCTTTGCAGTAACGCCCAGCACTCGACCGCCATTTGTCACGATATCGCCGTCTGCATCAAACTTCGTGCCTGCATGGAATACATAGTAACCGTCCGTGTCTTTGAATTTCTCCAGACCGTGAATCTTGAAGCCCTTTTCATATTTCACCGGATAACCATCCGACGCCAGAACAACACAGACTGCCGCATTGTCCTCAAATTCAAGCTCAATCTGATCCAGGGTTCCGTCGATACATGCCTCAAAGACTTCCACGATATCGTTCTTCATGCGCGGCAGGACAACCTGTGTCTCCGGATCGCCGAAGCGCGCATTGTATTCCAGCACCTTCGGACCATCTTCGGTCAGCATCAGACCGAAGAAAATGATGCCCTTGAAGGTACGTCCTTCCTTCTTCATCGCGTCAACCGACGGCTGATAGATGTACTTTTTGCAGAATTCGTCTACTTCTTTTGTGTAGAACGGGCTTGGCGAGAAGGTTCCCATACCGCCTGTATTTAAGCCCTGATCGCCGTCCAGCGCCCGCTTGTGATCCTGGGAGGAAGTCATAATGCGGATCGTATCGCCATCGACGAAGGAAAGGACAGAAACCTCGCGTCCTGTCATGAACTCCTCGATGACCATCTGATTGCCGGCAGAACCAAACTTCTTGTCCTCCATGATCTCCTTGACGCCTGCCTCTGCTTCCTCTAAAGTATTGCAGATCAGAACACCTTTTCCAAGTGCCAGACCATCTGCTTTCAAAACGATCGGCATCTTAGCGCTCTGTAAGTATTCCAGCGCCTTGTGCGGATCGGTAAAAGTCTCATAGGCTGCGGTCGGAATGTTGTATTTCTTCATCAGATCCTTGGAAAATGCCTTCGATCCTTCCAGAATCGCCGCATTTTTTCTCGGTCCAAATACACGCAGTCCCTGTGCCTCGAACACATCCACGATACCGCCAACCAGCGGATCGTCCATGCCAATCACGGTCAGATCAACCTCATGCTCTTTCGCAAATGCCGCCAGCTTATCAAATTCCATCGCACTGATCGGCACACACTCTGCATACTCTGCGATTCCCGCATTGCCCGGTGCACAATAAATTTTATCTACCTTCGGACTCTGAGACACTTTCCATGCGATCGCATGCTCACGTCCGCCGCTGCCAACGATTAAAACTTTCATGTTCTTCTCCTTATATTCTTCCGTTTGCAATCGCATCGATCGCCTGCGGAAGCAGTACCCACTCTGCCTGTTCCATCACGCGCTGCTGCAGCGTCTTCGGCGTATCATCCGGCTGCACCTCTACGGCTTTCTGGAAGAGGATCGGACCGGTATCGGTTCCCTCATCCACATAGTGAACCGTCGCGCCCGTCACCTTGACGCCGCGCGCCAGTGCCGCCTCATGCACCTTCAGTCCATAATAGCCGACGCCACAGAAGGACGGAATCAGGGACGGGTGGATATTAATAATTTTATTTCTGTATGCCTCGATCATCGCCGCCGGAATCTTCACAAGAAATCCAGCCAGAACGATGAGATCCGGCTTACACGCCTTGACGGTCTCTAAAAGCGCCTCATCGAATGCATCTCGCGTCTCATACGCCTTCGGAGTC
Source organism: Clostridium sp. AF27-5AA (assembly GCF_003478415.1). Taxonomy (NCBI): domain Bacteria; kingdom Bacillati; phylum Bacillota; class Clostridia; order Eubacteriales; family Clostridiaceae; genus Clostridium; species Clostridium sp. AF27-5AA. Next base: position 22,067 of record NZ_QUFH01000008.1, on the reverse strand, counting down.
ACAACAAACGCCGGGACACCGTGTTTTTTCGCGCGCTCAATCGCATAAACGCCCTCATTGTTGCTGATAACCGCCACAACTTCTGCGTTCGTGATCTTGCCGTTATCAACCGCATCCAGGATTGCCTGCAGATTTGTACCGCCGCCAGACACCATTACAACGACTCTTAGCATAATGTTACTCCCTTTTCTCCTGCCTCAATGGAACCGATGATGTACGGTGTATCGCCAGCGGACTTCATTGCCTCCATCGCACGCTCTGCATCAGCCGCATCGACTGCTACAACCATGCCGATACCCATGTTGTAGGTATTGTACATCATATGCTCCTCGATATCGCCTTTCTTCGCCAGCATACCAAAGATTGGCGGAATCTGATAGCTGTCTTTCTTGATGACTGCGCGGACACCGTCTTTCAGCATACGCGGAACATTCTCATAGAAGCCGCCGCCTGTGATATGGCTGCACGCTTTCACAGTCACGCCTGCATTCTTCACTGCTTTCAGCGCCTTTACATAGATACGGGTCGGTGCCAGAAGGGCCTCGCCAAGCGTGGTTCCCAACTCCTCATAGTAGGTCTCCAGCCCCTCTTTGTTAAGTTCCTTCTCAAATACCTTGCGGACCAGGGAGAAACCATTGCTGTGAACGCCGGTGGATGCCATACCGATCAGTACATCACCCGGTTTCAGGTTTTCGCCGGTAATCATGTCTTTTTTATCAACCACACCGACAGCAAAACCAGCCAGATCATAATCTTCCTCCGGCATCAGTCCCGGATGCTCGGCTGTCTCGCCGCCGATCAGAGCTGCCTCCGACTGTAAGCAGCCTTCTGCAACGCCTTTTACGATATCCGCGATCTTTTCCGGATAGTTCTTGCCGCAGGCAATATAGTCCAGGAAAAACAGCGGCTCGCCACCTGCACATGCAATGTCGTTGACACACATCGCAACCGCGTCGATACCGATCGTGTCATGCTTGTCCATGATGATCGCCAGTTTTACCTTGGTACCACAGCCGTCCGTACCAGATAAGAGAACCGGATCTTCCATCTCTTTAATCTTTGCCAGGGAGAATGCACCGGCAAAGCCGCCCAGACCTCCCAGCACTTCCTCACGCATCGTTTTCTTTACATGCTCTTTCATCAGTTCTACCGACTTATAACCAGCCTCAATATCTACTCCGGAATTCTTGTAATCCATGGTTTTCCTCCGTATGTCCTTGTTTATATTTTTTGTTTTTATTTCTGTGCCAGATACTCTTTATGTCCCAGCTTCTGTAATTTCTCATCCTTACCGGCTACTTCATTCTTCATCTCCTCGGAGTATGCCTTTAATTTCGCTAACAGCTCCGGATCGGAAGTTGCCAGAATCTTGGCTGCCAGAATACCCGCGTTCTTGCCGCCGTTGATCGCTACCGTTGCAACCGGAATACCGGATGGCATCTGTACGATCGAATACAGAGAATCAACTCCGCCTAAATCCGAGGTTTTCATCGGAATACCGATTACCGGCATCGGGAACAGTGCCGCGCACATACCCGGCAGATGTGCTGCCTTGCCAGCACCTGCAATGATAACCTTAAAGCCTTTCTCCTCAGCGGATTTTGCATAGTTAAAAAAGATGTCTGGCTCACGGTGTGCAGAAATGATTGTCATTTCATAATCAATCCCCATCTTGTCCAGAAAATCTGCTGCCTGTGCCATGATCGGCATGTCCGAATCGCTTCCCATTACAATTCCTACTTTTGCCATCGTTCATTCTCCTTTTCTCTGCATTGTATTTATTAGTTCTACTTATAAGTAATTTGAATAAAAACAGCCTTACTTATTAGTAATGATACTAGGTTTTTCATGGCAAGTCAATAGTGTTTCGAGAATCCTTCAAAATTTCGTCATACGTTCTCATGTGGCGCTTCCTGTTCCAAAATAATGTAGCCGTAATCAAGAACAAATTTCACTCTGACATTGCAGCCCATCCTGCTTTTATGTTATCCTTATTGGAATGACAACAAATAACCCATTTTCACCCCAAAGAGGTTCCCTAAATGAAACGGACATTATCATACACTATTACAAATAAAAACAAAGCTGACACCATCGGCGCCTTCCTCCGCGATGCCGGATATTCCCGCCGCATACTCATCGAGCTCAAACAGAACCCTGAGCAGATCTGCCTGAACGGAACACCGTCCTGGCTAAACACACCGCTTCAGATCGGAGACACCCTGACGCTCTTTCTCCCGGACGAACCCGTTTCTTCAGATATTCTTCCGGTCAATCTTCCGATCGATATAGTATATGAAGACGAAGATCTCATAATACTCAACAAAGCCACCGGAATGCCTGTCCACCCATCCCAGGGACACCATGAAAATACTCTGGCAAACGCCCTCGCGTACCGGTTTGCCTCGCGCGGCGAACATTTCGTGTTCCGTGCCGTGAACCGCTTAGACCGCGACACCACCGGTCTTCTGCTGATCGCCAAACATAAAATAAGCGGCGCATTTCTCTCCGCCATGACTGCAAAAAAAGAGATACGCCGCGAATATCTCGCGATTGTTGCCGGTAAACCAGAAGAATCCGGCACCATCGATCTGCCGATCGCCCGAAAAGATGGTTCCACCATCGAACGCTGCATCGATATGGATCATGGGGAACACGCCGTCACCCATTACCGGTGTCTCGATTACCGGGACGATCTCGGCTGCTCCCTCGTCCGGCTTCGCCTGGAAACGGGGCGCACCCACCAGATCCGGGTCCACATGAAAGCCATCGGGCACCCACTTTTAGGGGATTTTCTATACAACCCGGATTACCGCTTCATCGGACGGCAGGCGCTTCACTCCTATACGGTGGCATTCCGGCATCCGATCACAGGGGAAGCAATGGAGTTTACGGCTCCGATGCCGGAGGATTTTTCCTTTTTCCATTAATACTGCTTTCTCAGTCCCTTCGGATAATGGTTTTTCAGCGTACCGCCGCTCTTCTTGCCCCATCCGAGCGAATACCCGTCCACACTCACAAGGCACCAGCCTTTTCCGGCGTCTTCCTCAGAAAGCTGGATCGTCTCGCCGCGCAGGTATGCCGCCGTCTCCGGCGCGGCGGCAGACAGGTTCACGTTCTGTTTTACCTCCGATGGATGCAGGGCAAGTGCCAGCGCGTGGGACGGCTCAAAACGGTTTTTCTTAAATTCTCCCATCTGAAGCCCCGGGCGAAGCACCCGCAGCCCCTTAAAATCGACCATCTCCTCCGGCGTCCGGTAAAGCTGGTCGCCAAACATCGTCATCGTACTGTCCGCTGTCCATTTCTTCGGCTCAATAAATATCTCTTTGCAGAAATCCTCATAGACTGCCAGAAGCTTCTTGTCCTTCATTGAAGCCGGATATTTACGCTTCACGATCTCCGGCTCACCCGTTTTTCGAAGAAGTGCCGCATAATGGCCTTCTCCCTCGGTCCGGTGCGGCCAGATACGGACCGTTTTCTCGATTCCATCCGTCACACCCGCCCCCCAGGCTGGAACGCCGTGCGAAAGTCCCGGATAGTCCGGCGTTTCCTCTAGCGCAAACTCTGGATGTGCCTCTAAGAAACGTCCGATCGCCTGCTCGTCCTCCTCCGGCGCAAAAGTACAGGTGGAGTACACCAGCCGTCCGCCCGGTTTCAGCATCATCGCCGCATTTTCAAGAATCTCCTGCTGCCGCCCAGCACAGCGACGCACATTCTCCGGGCTCCATTCCGTGACCGCCGTCTCATCCTTGCGGAACATTCCCTCGCCGGAACACGGTGCATCCACGATGATCCCATCAAAAAATGCCGGAAAATACTTCGTCAGCCGCCCGGAATCTTCATTTGTCACAACCGCATTCCGGATTCCCATGCGCTCGATATTCTGCGAGAGAATCTTTGCACGCGCCGGATGGATCTCATTGCTCACCAGAAGTCCTTCTCCGCTCAGTCTCGCCGCCGCCTGCGTCGATTTTCCGCCCGGTGCCGCACAGAGATCCAGAATCATTTCCCCCGGCTGCGGGTTTAAAAGCGAAGCCGCAATCATCGCGCTCGGCTCCTGAATATAGTAAACGCCCGCATCGTGGTACGGATGACGCCCCGGACGATCCTCCGCCCCATAAGCGAATCCCTCCGCCGCCCACGCAACCGGATTCAGAGAAAATGGAGCCGTCTTAGCAAATTCCGCCGGATCCGTTTTCAGTCCGTTCACGCGCAGTCCCTGTGAGCGCTCCTTGTCGTAACTGGCGATAAACGCATCGTACTCCCTGCCGAGCATCTGTTTCATTCGTTCAGTAAATGCTGCTGGTAAATTTATCATGGTTTTGTATTATCCTTCTTAATCAAACATATAATTCATCTTTCCTAAATAATAATACTATTACATAAACAGCAATTCCGTCAACTATTTCTGCCTCTTCTTTCCAGTATCTTTTCCGCCCCATTTTCCCACACTATCCTCATGATTCGATGGATATTTACGTTCGTTCTCCTCCCATTTTTTAGTTTCTCACTCACACGCGGATGCAATCTGTTTTCTTCCAATTTTTCCAGTATCAGCATCGCACTGCACCGACGCGGGGAATTTTTTCTCTGGTGCCTGCTCTGCGGCGGCTTTTTCTACTCCCAACTCTCCCTGTACCGCCCCCGCCAGGCAAAATACTGCCTGCTTCTCCTCACTGCCGCTGCCCTGCTGCCCTATACCCCGGAGCACCTCCCAGTCTGTGCTATCCTTCACACGCTTCTGGCACTGGCGGCTGCACTGTTATTTCTTTATAATCTGTTTTATTTAAGCTTGCAGCTCTATCTTTCGTCCCCAGCTCCTGCCCGTTATTCCCAACCCCCCTCCAATACTGCCTTTTTCAGCAAATTGACTCACTCTTTGGATTCTCCTGCTGCCCGTGGGCGCCTCTGCCTCCTGCTTCTCTGGACTTCTTGTGTTTTCTGTCTGGACAGCTGGATTTTATCGGGAATCATCAACAGTGCCATGGAAATTTGCCTGACCTTAACCGCTGGCGTACTGTTCTGGCTGTTTTTTCCTTCACTACGCCTGGCATCGAATCATCCGCATTCCCTGTTGTAATTCTTGCAAAGCGTTTTTTAAACATCTCCCTATCAACAAAAAAAGCCAATTCTATATCTCTCTTAATACACCAAAGATATAAAAACTGGCTTTTTACCATTCTTAAATTTTTATACCTGCTCCCTCATTTTAAGCAGATATGGTATGTAAACTTCCCGTCATACAGAGCCGGAAACTTCACCGAACGACCACCTTAGTACACAATCTTGTACTCGCTGGAACCTTCTCCATTTACCACATAGTAAACGGCACGCTCTTCCGGTTTAACATACAGGGTCAGAGTCTCAATCTCGTCCTCTTTATGTCCCAGAGCTGCATATGCTTTCTTTGCTTCTGCCTCCAGCTTCTCGATAGAAATCTCAGCACCTGCGTACTGTACGTATGCAACTGTCTTTACTTCCTTTTTCTCAGCTGTCTTCTTTGCTGCAGTGGTTGTCTTTGTGGTTGTCTTTGTGGTTCTCTTTGCAGTTGTTTTCTTTACGGTCACGTCTGTCTCCTTTTTCTCTGCGGCTGCTGCCATCTCTTTCTTCTCTGCGAGGGCGGTCTCCTTCTTCTGTACCGGCGCTACGGCTGTTTCTTTCTTCTCTACATGTGCCAGTGCAGTTTCCTTTTTCGGAACGGATGCTACTGCCGTCTCTTTTTTCTCCACCGCTGCAACAGCTGTTTCCTTCTTTGCCACTTCCGCTACCGCTGTCTCTTTCTTTGCGACTGCTGCCACTGCCGTTTCTTTCTTCGCCACTTCAGCTACGGCTGTCTCTTTTTTCTCCACAACAGACGGAACCTTTTTCTCTTCCGTTGAAACAGATTTCTTTGCCGCTGTCTTGGCTAATGTTTTCTTTCTCTGAACCATATATCTCATCCTCCTTCTCTGCTTTCTCCGCAACGTCTTCCGGCTTGTGATTCTGTGCTCACTCACACGGCGCAGCTTTTCTGCCTGCGGCAATGCCTCATATCCGATTCATTCCCGACAGTCGAAGTAGGGACACCGCCTAATCACATCCTTGTCATTCTGCGGTATCCCCATAATTTAATTGTCTTATATTCAAGTTTCCCCAAGTTGTCTGTCCATTCAGATTATCACACAAATGGTCTTTTTCCGCCCTTGATCCACCGTCAAGCACATCCTATCCCTATTTCCATGACCTTGTCTGAACTTTAACAAATTATACGGCAATTTCCTGTTTTTGTCAACAAAACCGCTCTTCCTACCGAATCGCCAAGTACAAATTATAAAATCCAGTTACACTGACGATTCCCACCATAATCGGCGTCAGGAATCGGATGCAGAACACCCAGAGTTTTCCCAGACGGAATTTCGTACCGTCCGCCTCGATCTCCGCAAGCAGATACTCCGGTTTCCATTTCCAGCCTACATAGTAGCACATCGTGAGTCCACCGAGCGGCATCAGAATATTATCCGTTACCAGTCCGGCGAAATCAAAGACCGACTGATTCAGGATTGTGACATCACTCAGGACGCCGAAGGACAGCGCACTCGGAATGCCAAGCAGCGTGATCGCCGTACCAATCACAAGCGCCGCATGCTTGCGTTCCCAGCCCAGCGAATCAATCGCAAAAGAGGCACAGACTTCCAGAAGTGCGATCGCACTCGTAACGGCTGCGAAAAAAACCAGCGCAAAAAACAGGATTGCAAAGAAAGTTCCCCCCGCAATATTCGCAAATACCATCGGCAGTGTGCCGAAAATCAGTCCCGGTCCCTGTCCCGGCTCCAGACCGAAGGCAAATACTGCCGGAAAGATCGCGATACCCGCGAGAACCGCAATCACGGTGTCCAGACCACCGACGATCATACAGCTTTTTGGAATATTTTCCTTTCCACTCAGATAGCTTCCGTAGGTGATCGTGATACCCATACAGAGACTCAGGGAATAAAACACCTGTCCCAGTGCCGCGCTGACAGAAGAAAGCGTGAACGCCGAAAAATCCGGCTGGAAGATAAATAACAGTCCTTTCGAAGCTCCCGGAAGCGTCACGCTTCTGAAAATGATGACAAATAACAGAACCAGAAGCATCGGCATCATCAATTTGCTCGCTTTCTCAATGCCATTGATGCCAAAATAGCAGACAGCTATAGTCGCTGCCATAAATACAATATGCCAGATCACCGGCTCGCTGCTGCCGATAAAGGCGTTAAAATCCGGCGCTGCCGCCGTCGTCACATAGCTGGCAATATACTTTAAAATCCAGCCGCCGATGACGCTGTAATAACTCAAAATAATAAACGCCGCCAGTACGCCGAATATACCGACAATCCGTGCGTGCGGATGAATGTCCGCATATGCCTGCACCGGATCATGCCGCGTCTTCCGTCCCAGGGACATTTCCGTGATCATAACCGGCAGTCCGAGAACGACGATAAAAAACAGATACGCAACCAGAAATGGAAATCCACCGTTCTTTCCCATCAGATATGGAAATTTCCACAGATTTCCCAATCCAATCGCCGCCCCAGCCGTCGCCATAATAAAGCCCAGCTTACTCGCCCATTGTTTGTTTTTACTCATGTGTAGCCCTCTTAGTATTCTTTCATTTCATATTTGATATAGCCTTGCGTTATAACGCAATATGGACTATTATATCGAATTTTAGGGACTATGTAAACCGTTTTTAAGTGGGAATCACGCAAAAAAGCCTGTCCCCCGACACCTTTCCCATGCCAAAAGACAGACTTTTCTCTATTTCTTAATTCAATTCATTTCCGGCAGCACACTCCCGGCATTCCAGAAAGCCACGCCGAATTTCCACTTTTTATCTTAGTCTTCGATCGTATCGATCAGACTGTCATCATCAAAGTAATTGATCCGCATCGAAGCCTTCACATCGCGAAGTGTCTCAGCAGCCTTCGCCTCTGCTGCCTTGCTTCCCTCTTTCAAGATGTCAAATACATCCGGGATTCTCTTCTCCCATTCCTGGCGTCTCGCGCGAATCGGAGCCAGTTCAGCCTGCATGACGTTGTTTAAGAATTTCTTCACCTTCACATCGCCCAGACCACCTCTCTGGTAATGCGCTTTCAGCTCGTCCAGGTTCTGGTAATCCGGCAGGAACTCTGCAAAATACTCCGGACGGCAGAATGCATCCAGATAGATGAAGACCGGATTGCCCTCGACTTTACCCGGATCCTCGACACGCAGGTGATTTGGATCTGTAAACATGGACATGATCTTCTTCTTCACATCTGCTTCCGAATCAGAGAGGTAGATGCAGTTTCCAAGCGATTTGCTCATCTTTGCCTTTCCATCGATACCCGGCAGACGCAGACACGCCTTGTTGGACGGAAGCAGAATCTCCGGTTCCGTCAGAGTCTCGCCGTACACGCTGTTGAATTTATGGACGATCTCCTTGCACTGCTCTAACATCGGCATCTGATCCTCTCCAACCGGAACGGTCGTCGCGCGGAATGCAGTGATATCCGCCGCCTGGCTAATCGGATAAGTAAAGAATCCAACCGGGATGCTTGCCTCAAAATTACGCATCTGAATCTCTGCTTTTACGGTAGGATTTCGCTGTACACGGGATACCGTAACCAAGTTCATATAGTAAAAAGTAAGCTCTGTCAGCTCCGGCACCATCGACTGGATAAAGATGGTGGATTTCTCCGGGTCAATTCCACAAGCCAGATAGTCCAGGGCAACCTGCAGAATATTTTTACGCACCTTTTCCGGGTGATCGGCATTGTCCGTCAGTGCCTGCGCATCGGCAATCATAATATAAATCTCATCGAACTTGCCGGAGTTCTGAAGTCTCACTCTCTCGCTCAGAGAGCCAACATAATGTCCGACATGTAAGCGCCCGGTAGGACGATCGCCGGTTAAAATAATTTTCTTCATCTATTTGTTTCCCCTTCCATTCTGGTGTTTTTTCTTTAATGGATTTTTGCGCGTGACTGTTAAGGTACTGAACAGTTACGAAAATATTATATATCCTGGCTGGCAGACTGTCAACATTCTGAGACTCCATCTTCCCCAGTAACTCTGTAACTCTGTTACCATTCTTGTCTTGCATATATATGTTAAACACCAGAATTTCCAGTTCCGGAAATTTACTTGCTCTGCGCAAACAGCCAGTCTCTGACTACTTCTGGCTCTTACTCCTGCAGGTTTACCATCACATCCGAAACATCCACTTTCTTATCGATCAGCCCGCTCTCGCTCATCCAGTCGATGTTTTCCTGCCAGCACTCTTCGGTCTGGGTCAAAAACGGAACCTCATCGCTCTCCATGAGCGGCAGAAGTGTCTCACAGGACTTCTCCTCCACGCTCTGGGTCAGAGGGAAGTTTTCCTCATTCTGATTATTCATCAGGATTGCCAGGCAGCCATTCGGATCGTTCTTAAAGTCTTCAAAGCCCTTCTTCGATGCGCGTAAGAATCCTTCCAGAACTTCCGGCTCCTGCTGGATCATTTCGTTGTTGGCAAGGAATACTTCCTCATAATAATTCGGGATTCCATATCCAGCTGCCATGAAGTAGTTGACATCAAAGCCCTCTTCCTCCATCTGCGGAACCTCATGGTTAACAAGGCATCCGATCGTCGCATCCACATTGCCGGTCGTCATAGAACTCATCAGTTCAAATCCGACATCGATCAGGTTTACATCCGATGCATCCGCTCCCACATATTCCATCATGCTCTTGACAACCGCCTCGCTGAGTGCTGTTCCGCCGTAACCAACGGTTTTTCCAACCAGATTTTCCGGTCCTGTGATATTCTTATCCTTTAAAGAAAGAACGACACTTAACGGGGACTGCACGATCGCACCGATGGATTTGATCTTCGTTCCCTGATTGGCAACCGCCTGGATCACATCCTGCTGATAGTACATGCCGATCTCCGCCTTTCCAGCCGCTACCAGTGATAACGCATCGTTCGCATTGGCCGGAAAACGCACTTTCACATCCAGTCCTTCTTCCGCATAATAACCGCGCTCGATCGCCGTATAAATAAAGGTATGGATCGCATTCGGATACCAGTCAAGAACCACATTGATCTCTTTAAGATCCTGACTTTTTCCATCTTCCGAGGCCTGTTTCGCATCCGTGCCCTCTGCCTGACTCTCTGTCAGAGCAGCTGTCTTACTCTTTTCGCTGGCCGTTCCACATCCGCCAAGTGTCATCATTCCCATCACTGCTGCCATCACTGCGGCAGCCATTTTCATTCGTTTTTTCATCTCATATCCTTTCAGTTTTACAAATTTCCGTCTATATTTCCCTATCACTTATATGTTTTCCAGTTTTTTTGCATATGACTTGCTGGATTCACATACCAATCTCAACGATCTGGACTTCTTCACGAGTAGCTCTTTTTGTGAATACACTTTTTTCGGCCTGCAGCACACATTTCAAAAATACAGACTTTTCAATATCCGCACACATACTTCAAAATTTCATCCTATATCACAATTTCCTACTCATTCCTCCAGAAAATCATCCGCTTTTCAAGCAGCGAGACAACCCACGTTGCCGCCATCGCCACTACCGATAAGAGCAGAATCGGTGCAAATACACCGGCTCCATCTAACTGGGTCATCATTCTCCGGCTGAAATATCCGAGTCCGCTCTGGGCGCCCAGCCATTCTCCAATCGCCGCTCCGATGATCGACAGCGGTACCGCCATCTTGATCGCTGAAAAAAAGTACGGAAGCGTCGCCGGAATCTTTAATTTCAAAAAGATCTGACGTTTATCCGCGCCAAATGTAAACAAAAGTTCTTCCATTTCCGTCTTCACCGACCGGAACCCGTCAAATACCGTGATCGTGATCGGGAAAAACGTAATCAGTACCGTTACCAGCACCTTGCTCCAGATCGTGTAGCCAAACCAGAGGACAAACAGCGGTGCCAGCGCCGTCGTCGGGATCGTCTGCGAGGCGATGATCAGCGGATACAGCGCCTTTCTTGCCGTCTCACTGGCATCCATCAGCACAGCCAGTCCCACGCCCAGCACAATTGAGATCAAAAGTCCAATCGCAACTACCGACATCGTCGCCGGCAGATGTGCCGTAAATAATGGACCCCGAAGTTCCCACAGCCGTACAACCACCTGAACCGGAGACGGGAGAATATAGGCCGCATCAATCCCCATAGCCGCTGCCTGCCATGTAAACAGAAGCACCGCCACCAGAATCAGGGCTGGAAGATTCGCATTCATCCGGCTTCCCATTTTATTTGTTTTTTTCTGTTCCATCACGCCTTCTCCTTCTTAAGCATTCCGATCAGTTCTTCCTTTAAGGACAGAATCTCCGGTCTGCGAAGCTCTTCCCGGGATCGCGGATATCCCGCCGGGACCTCGATGGAGCGCAGATGTGTGATCGGTGACTGTTCCACCACGAGAATCCGGCTGGACAGAAACACCGCTTCTTCCACATCATGCGTGATGAAAAGAACCGTCTTTTTCTCCTTCTCCCACTGTTCCAGAAGCCACTCCCGCATAGACAGTCTTGTCAGATAATCCAGGGCTGAAAACGGCTCATCCAAAAGCAGAAGGTCTGAACCCGTCAGAACCGTTCTCGCAAAGGCGGCTCTCTGGCGCATACCGCCGGAAAGCTCTTTCGGCGTCTTATCTCCCCAGTCTGCAAGTCCAACCGATCGAAGCGCATCATCCGCTTTTTTCTGCATCTGTTCCTTCGAATATCCGCCCTGAATCTCCATCGGAAGCATCAGATTCTCCCGCACGGTGCGCCATGGAAACAGCAGATCCTGCTGCGGCATATATCCGCAGTAATTTTTCTTCGTTTCGATCGATTCCCCATCCACCCGGATCACACCGGAAGCCGGGGTAAGAAGCTTATTTACCAGCCGGAAGATCGTACTTTTTCCACAGCCGGAAGCGCCGATGATGGACACAAACTCCCCATTCTGGACTTCAAACGACAGATGGTCAATGATCGAAAAATCCTCTACCGCATATTGGAAACGCACGTTGTCAAATGTAAGCATATTTACCGCCTCATTTCCCACGCCATATCCCAGAATGCCGCTTCATAGCGGGAGCAGGCCACAAAAATATCCACCAGATGTTTCTTTTGTTTCTCAGACAGATCCTCTGCCAGACGGTTCATCCACTCTACAAGGACTTCATTTTCCTTGTGGTAAGACTCGGAAGCGTATCCCCGGATCCACTCTCCATAAAATGGATGTTTGTCGGCATCCGGTCTGTCTGCTGCGATTTTCTTCGCAATCCATTCATAGCTGAGGGCGCAGGACAATATCGCTGCTGCTGCCTCCGGCGCGCCCCCCTCATAAGCGATGCGAAGCATATAAGAAGTATAAGAAAGGTTATCCAGAGCGACCGGCGTCTGTTCCGCCTCTTCTCTGGTTATCCCCAAACGTTCCATGTAAGCACGGTGAATATCCATCTCCCCATCCAGAATCGAGTGGGTATATCCGGCAAACAGGCGCATAAATGCGAGATCCGTTGATTTTGCCGCCCCGATGGAAAACACCTTTGTGTAATCAATCAGATACAGATAATCCTGTATCATATAATATTTGAATTTATCATGATCCAGACTGCCGTCCGCAATGCCTTTTACGAACGGTTTTTCATTGTAACCAGCCCAGATCTCCTTTGTGGCTTCCAAAAGCCTCTCTGTCATTGTCATACGCGTTCCTCCGCAAATCCTTTTCCCCGGAAATCAAATCCATGATCCATCGGACCGGATCCTTTGCCGAGATCCAGCATCGCTCCCAGTGCGCCGGAAATATATGCTTTGGCACGTTCCACCGCGGTGTCGAGATCATAGCCCTTCGCCAGATTGGATGCAATCGCGCTGGACAGGGTACAGCCCGTCCCATGGGTGTTGGAATTGTGGATGCGTTTTCCGTTAAACCAACGGTATCCACCGTCCCGGTATAAAAGATCGTTGGCATCATTTAACTGATGTCCGCCCTTGCAGAGAACCTCACAATGGTACGTTTCACTGATCCATTTTGCTGCCGTAATCATATCGTCGGCAGACTTAATTTTCATTCCCGATAAGACCTCCGCCTCCGGAATGTTCGGTGTCAGAACCGCCGCTAATGGAAAAAGCGATTCTTTCAATGTGTCGATGGCGTCGTCACCGATTAACTTTGCTCCGCTCGTCGCCACCATAACCGGGTCCACAACAATGTTTTCTGCCTGGTACTCACAAAGCTTCTTCGCAATCGACTTGATCAGTCCGGTTGATGAAACCATGCCGATCTTTACCGCATCCGGACGAATATCCGTAAATACGCTGTCAATCTGCTGTTCCAGAAATTCCGGGGTTACCTCAAAAATCCCCTGGACGCCGGTTGTGTTCTGGGCCGTCAGCGCCGTGATCGCACTCATTCCATATACTCCATTGGCGATCATCGTCTTTAAATCGGCCTGGATACCGGCGCCTCCGCTGCAATCACTTCCAGCGATTGTTAATGCTGTCTTCATAATTAACTCCTTTCAGGCATCAATAACTTTTATAAGGCGACACAAGGTGGTGCCCCCAATGTGCCGCCATAAAAAACCTTTTGCAAAGTTTCTTACCATTTTTTAATGAAGCTTTTTTCACAAGCTTTTTCTTATAAACTTTTTCATGCCATTTTTTTGACAAAATGACAACGTTTTCAACTTTACAGAACCTTTTTTACAGCTTCCTTCAGTTCCTCTGCTGCCTTTTCAATATCATCGGCCGCAAACAGGGCGCTGACCACTGCAATGCCGTCCACACCTGTTCCTTTTAACAGCTCCAGATGTTCTTTATTCAGTCCGCCGATCGCAACAACCGGAATATCGACTGCCTGACAGATCTTGGCAAGCATCCCCGGCGTCACGGCATCGGCGTCCTTTTTGGTTCCCGTCGGATAGATGGCTCCGACTCCCAGATAATCCGCCCCATGCTTTTTCGCAAGAAGCGCCTGTTCTACATTTTTGCAGGAAACGCCGATGATCTTATCTGGTCCCAGCTTTTCCCGGACCTTTCCCGCTTCCATATCGCTCTGTCCCACATGGACGCCGTCCGCATCCACCGCCAGGGCAATCTCCACGTTGTCATTGATCACAAACGGAACCTGATACTTTCTGCAAAGCATTTTAAGCTTCTTTGCCTCCTCCAGAAACTCCGCCTCGTCAAGCTCCTTTTCTCTCAGCTGGACAAACGTCGCCCCGCCCTTCAAAGCTTTCTCAACCTGACTCTCCAGAGTTTCCCCCTTCAGCCATGCGCGGTCTGTCACCGCGTAAAGCAGCATATCTTCCGGTCTGCAGTTCATCTGCATTTCCTCCTTCTCTCAGCTGTTCTTATAAAAACGGACACTAAAGCTCTATTATCTTACTTCAAATTTTGCTCCGGCCTCCAGCGCTTCTCCGTTCATGCAATAAATAGCATCAATGATATAATTCCGGTAGGTTGCATTGCCGTCCAGTTCACTTAAACGGGCGTATGCCTTCTCTCCGGCCAGTCCCATCGCGCAGACTGCCGCAGCAGCTGCCTCAAGCGGCTGTTCCTGGTTGGCTGTCACAAAGGCCGCCGTCAGAGCCGAGAGCTGACAGCCGGTTCCTGTGATGGAAGACATCTCCGGACGACCGTTGTAAATGCAGTATGCCTTCTCCGCATCCGCCACAATGTCGATCGCACCGGTGATCGCAACGACCGCGTTCATCTTTCCAGCAAATGCCTTCGCAAAAGCTGCCGCCTCGTCCAGGTTTTCCTTCGTCACCCGGTCTGCCAGATCGGCATCCACGCCCTTCGTCGTTCCATTTCCAAGTGCCAGTGTCTTGATCTCCGAAATGTTCCCACGGATCACGGTAAACCTGACTTCCTTTAAAAGCTGATTGGCGGTCTCTGTTCTGAGTTTCGACGCACCGGCGCCTACCGGGTCTAAAACTACCGGATGACCCAGCTCATTTGCCCGCTTTCCGGCAAGCAGCATGGATTCGATGGTCCGGCTGTTTAATGTGCCGATATTGATATTCAGTCCGCCGCAGATGGTCTGGATATCCGAAACTTCGTCCTTATCATCCGCCATGATCGGGGACGCGCCGCATGCGAGTACCACGTTGGCACAGTCATTGACAGTCACGTAGTTCGTGATGTTATGGATTAACGGACATTTTTCTCTTACATTATCAAATATTTCTTTAAACATGTGCTGGCTTCTCCTCTCTCAGTGCTTCCTGCATTCCTGCTAAAATATTGGCTTTCTTTAAACTTAAAATCAGAACCGCACTTATGATCGCGCCTCCCGCGGTCGAGATCAAAAACGGAACCACATAGGCATAGACAGCCAGTCCCGCCGCGCTCTTTCCCATCAGGAAAACCGCCACCGGATATGCCGCAAATCCGCCCAGAATGGACGTTCCAAGCACCTCACCGATCAAAGTTGCGAACACACTCTGCGTTTTCTTGTAAACCAGTCCGCAGATCAGGGCGCCAAACATACTGCCCGGAAATGCCATCAGACTTCCAAGTCCTAACAGATTTCGGATCAGCGCCGCTGCAAAGGCCGCTCCCAGTCCATAGCCCGGTCCCAGAAGAACGGCACACAGGATATTTACCATATGCTGTACCGGGGAACACTTACTTCCGAACACCGGAACGGAAAATAAACTTCCTACGACGGCAACGGCACAGAATACAGCCGCAATCGCCAGTTTTTTCGTGTTTGTCTTATTCATTTTTCTTCTCCTTCTTTGAAAATTTGCAACTGTTCTGTTTCTTTGATATTCTTGAACAGTTACGAACAATTTACGTTTTCTGCATGAAATTCGGTCGATACTCTCTGGTATCCTCTCACGCCGGAACACGGCTTCCCATCGCTGCCTACAAAGCCCAGGGCGCTCCCCCTCAGCTCGCCGCACACATGCGGAATACGTTCCCCCTTTCAAAGAATTTAATTTTAAAAGAATGTGCCCTGGCACATTCCCGCGCCGAGCGCGGTCGCTTGCGACATGATTCCCTTCCGCCGCAGTGCGATCCCGCCCGGTAGGGCTTTTTATATAACAGGAAATTTCAACGGATTTTCCTGTTATATGAAAAAACAGGAGATACCCCTGCGGATATCTCCTGTAAAAATTCATCTCATGACTTCCTACGACGGCATTATCCGCATCAGGTTAAAGGGTCGAAGTTCGATTACTTCCTCTCAGCCCGCTAACGAGCTCCCCTGTTTTTATCAAATTTGCAATGTTTCCATGCTGAACCATCGCCAGACTTATTATAGCGCATCTGGCGAAATTTTCAAGTGCGACTTTCTGGTGCACTTTTATCCCCTATCCTTTCACGATCAAGGTCAGCGTAAGCGCCCGCCAGATTCCGGTGAGTCCCATAATGCCATCCAAAAGAATCGCTAATGGGATCCCGAGACCGGTAAATGTAATGCTGCGCAGACTGCAAAGGTGCGTCTGCAATCAGCTGAGGCGTTCCATTCGTGTTATTACACAAATCCCCAAAACCTCTACACAACTCACTACACACTTTTTTACACAATTCGCATAAGAAGATATAATAAATTGCAACAAGTTATATAAAAAAGTATCAAAAAACAGTACACAAAAAAGTGCTGAAACCCTGCATAAATACTGGGTTTCAGCACTTTCTAATAAGTTATATGAAGTTACAACAAGTAGTTCGCTTACTGTGCCATCTGCTTTGCAACTTCCTCTGCAAAGTTCTCTTCCTTCTTTTCGATACCTTCGCCAGTCTCGAAACGAACGAACTTCTTAACAGTGATCTTCGCGCCATTCTCTTTAGCAACCTGAGCTACATACTGAGCTACGCTCTGCTTGCCATCCTCAGCCTTAACATATACCTGATCCAGAAGACAGATCTCTTTGAGCTCTTTCTTAATACGACCCATAACCATACCGTTGATGATCTTGTCGTTTGCATCCGGCTTCTCGTTCTTAGCTGCTACAGTCAGGATCTCTTTCTCTTTTGCGATGTAATCTGCATCTACTTCGCTGTCGTTGGTGTACAGCGGTTTCAGAGCTGCGGCCTGCATAGCTACGTTCTTAGCCATCTCTTTGATTGCATCGTTTACAACGTCAGTTTCAACGTCTACCAGAACGCCGATCTTGCCGCCTGCATGGATGTAGGAAGCAACGAAACCGTTCTCCTCAGCTAACTGAGCAAAACGACGGATCTTCATGTTCTCGCCGATGATGGAGATCTGGGAAGACAGAGCCTCTGCAACTGTCAGGGACGGATCCTTTGCCCATTTTTCAGCCAGGAATGCGTCAATATCTGCTGCGCTTGTGTTCAGCGCCTGCTCAGCAACATCAGATACATAGTTCTGGAACTTCTCGTTCTTAGCTACGAAGTCTGTCTCTGCGTTTACTTCTACTACAACTGCCTTCTTTTCATCAGCGGTAACCTTAGTCATAACGATACCCTCTGCTGCAATACGGCCAGCTTTCTTAGTAGCGCCTGCAAGTCCTTTTTCTCTCAGGAACTCAACAGCTTTGTCCATGTCGCCATCTGTAGCTGCAAGAGCTTTCTTACAGTCCATCATACCAGCGCCTGTCATTTCACGTAACTCTTTTACCATTGCGGCTGTAACTGCCATCTTAAATCCCTCCGTGTATATAAATTCAGGTACACTTGCGTATACCCGCTTGGAGCACGCTTTAATGCGGAAATCCGCGGCGTGCTCCTGGTTTTTTGGTTTCAGTTCTTAAGTTTTGTAAGCTTAAATTAAGCCTCTGTAGCCTCTGCTTCGCCCTCTGCTGCAGCTGCCTCAGCCTCGCCCTGCTTAGCTTCGATAACAGCGTCTGCCATTCTGGAAACGATCAGTTTTACGGCACGGATAGCATCATCGTTACCCGGGATTACATAATCCAGCTCTTCCGGATCACAGTTGGTATCGATGATACCGATCAGCGGAATACCCAGAGTATGAGCCTCCTGTACGCAGATTCTTTCCTTCTTCGGATCTACTACGAAGATAGCATCCGGGATCTTCTTCATATCTTTGATACCGCCCAGGTTCTTCTCCAGCTTCTCCCACTCTTTTTTCAGCTCGATAACTTCTTTCTTCGGCAGAACGTCGAAAGTTCCGTCCTCAGACATAGCCTCGATCTGTTTTAATCTAGCGATACGGCTCTGGATGGTCTTGAAGTTTGTCAGCATACCGCCTAACCATCTCTCATTTACATAGAACATACCACATCTCTCAGCCTCGGTCTTGATAGCGTCCTGAGCCTGCTTCTTTGTACCAACGAACAGGATTGTGCCGCCGTCTGCTGCGATATCGGATACTGCCTTGTAAGCCTCATCTACTTTACCTACAGATTTCTGAAGGTCGATGATGTGGATACCATTTCTCTCGGTGTAGATGTACGGAGCCATTTTCGGGTTCCATCTTCTGGTCTGGTGTCCAAAATGTACACCTGCTTCGAGTAACTGCTTCATTGAAATAACGCTCATGTTTCTTTCCTCCAATTTTGGTTTTTCTTCCGCCGTCTTCTCATGCTTTCCGCGGGGACTCATAATGAGCACCGTCCTGCGCAAATCCGACCGGCGTGAATTTTCAGCCTTTATACTATATCACAGGCAAGGTATACATGCAAGTGAAAATTAAAAAAATCACGCATTTTCCTTCATTTTTCTTTGTTTCTTGAATTTCTTCCAGCAAGCATATACGGAATGATAATACAAAACCTTCAGTAAAAACTTTTAGCAATTCTATGTAAATTAAAAGCGGGCTCCGAAAACCTCGGAACCCGCATAAATCCTAGAAATAAAAAAGAGCGCGAGACGGGACTCGAACCCGCGGCCTCGACCTTGGCAAGGTCGCGCTCCACCAACTGAGCCACTCGCGCATATTTGTAAGAATCGGGGTGACAGGATTCGAACCTGCGACCTCCTGGTCCCAAACCAGGCGCTCTAGCCAAGCTGAGCCACACCCCGTCATCCACGTTTATATTTGATTTTCTTGAACGTTTATATACCTTCAAAACTGCACACTGAATTTCTTCTACTTTCTATCTTTCATCCTTTTAGGAAATAACTTCCTCTTACCTATCCTTAACCATAACCTTTTGGTTAAGCCCTCGACCGATTAGTAACAGTCAGCTTCACGTATTACTACGCTTCCACCTCTGCCCTATCTACCTCGTCGTCTTCAAGGGGTCTTACTACTTGCGTATGGGATATCTCATCTTGAGGGGGGCTTCACGCTTAGATGCCTTCAGCGTTTATCCCGTCCCGGCTTGGCTACTCTGCCATGAGCTTGATAGCTCAACAGATACACCAGAGGCCAGTCCACCCCGGTCCTCTCGTACTAAGGGCAGCTCCTCTCAAATATCCTACGCCCGCGCCGGATAGGGACCGAACTGTCTCACGACGTTCTGAACCCAGCTCGCGTACCGCTTTAATGGGCGAACAGCCCAACCCTTGGGACCTACTTCAGCCCCAGGATGCGATGAGCCGACATCGAGGTGCCAAACCACTCCGTCGATGTGAACTCTTGGGAGTGATAAGCCTGTTATCCCCAGGGTAGCTTTTATCCGTTGAGCGATGGCAATCCCACTTTCTACCACCGGATCACTAAGTCCTACTTTCGTACCTGCTCGACCCGTCGGTCTCGCAGTCAAGCTCCCTTCTGCCTTTGCACTCTTTGAATGGTTTCCAACCATTCTGAGGGAACCTTTGAGCGCCTCCGATACCCTTTCGGAGGCGACCGCCCCAGTCAAACTCCCCACCTGACATTGTCCCACCTCCGGGTCACGGAGGTTGGTTAGAAATCCAGTACCACAAGGGTGGTATCCCAACAGCGACTCCGACAAGACTGGCGTCCTGTCATCAAAGTCTCCCACCTATCCTGTACATGCAGTACCGAATCCCAGTATCAAGCTAGAGTAAAGCTCCATGGGGTCTTTCCGTCCTGGCGCAGGTAACCAGCATCTTCACTGGTATTTCAATTTCACCGGGTGCATTGTCGAGACAGCGCTCAAATCATTACGCCTTTCGTGCGGGTCGGAACTTACCCGACAAGGAATTTCGCTACCTTAGGACCGTTATAGTTACGGCCGCCGTTTACTGGGGCTTAGATTCAAAGCTTCGATTGCTCTAACCTCTCCTCGTAACCTTCCAGCACCGGGCAGGCGTCAGCCCATATACCTCACCTTTCGGTTTCGCATAGACCTGTGTTTTTGCTAAACAGTTGCTTGAGCCTATTCTCTGCGGCCACATCTCTGTGGCACCCTTTATCCCGAAGTTACAGGGTCATTTTGCCGAGTTCCTTAACAATGCTTCTCCCGCCGGCCTTAGGATTCTCTCCTCATCCACCTGTGTCGGTTTACGGTACGGGTACATATCACACAATAGCGGCTTTTCTCGACAGCTCGAATCCCGGACTTCGCTACTTTAATTCGCTCCGCATCACGTCTTCGGCTTACTAAGCGGTTTTGCCAGCTTAGCACCTACCTCGCTTGCCCTGGTATCTTCATTCCCAGGTTCCGGTATCTCTCTGTGTCCCCACAGTTCTGATGATATGCAGTACAGGAATTTCAACCTGTTATCCATCGACTACGTCTTTCGACCTCGCCTTAGGCCCCGACTTACCCAGAGCAGATCAGCTTTACTCTGGAAACCTTAGATATTCGGCCTGGAGGATTCCCACCTCCATCTCGCTACTCATTCCGGCATTCTCTCTTCTTAAAAATCCACAGCTCCTTATCGGTACTGCTTCGTCTCTTTAAGAATGCTCCTCTACCAATGTATAATTACATTCCTAAGCTTCGGTGTTGTGTTTTAGCCCCGGACATTTTCGGCGCAGGACCTCTCGACTAGTGAGCTATTACGCACTCTTTGAATGTGTGGCTGCTTCTGAGCCAACATCCTAGTTGTCTTCGAAATCCCACATCCTTTTCCACTTAACACACACTTTGGGACCTTAGCTGTAGGTCTGGGCTCTTTCCCTTTTGACTACCCAACTTATCTCGTGCAGTCTGACTCCCGTACATCATTTATGCGGCATTCGGAGTTTGATATTCTTCGGTAGACTTTGACGCCCCCTAGGAAATTCAGTGCTCTACCTCCGCTAAACTAATACGAGGCTAGCCCTAAAGCTATTTCGAGGAGAACCAGCTATCTCCGGGTTCGATTGGAATTTCTCCCCTATCCACACCTCATCGCCACCCTTTTCAACGGATGTGCGTTCGGTCCTCCATTCCCTTTTACGGGAACTTCAACCTGGACATGGATAGGTCACCCGGTTTCGGGTCTGCACATGCTGACTTTACGCCCTATTAAGACTCGCTCTCGCTTCGGCTCCGGAGCTTTACTCCTTAACCTCGCCAGCATCCGCAACTCGCCGGACCGTTCTACAAAAAGTACGCGGTTGCACCTTAACGTGCTTCCACAGCTTGTAAACACAGGGTTTCAGGTTCTCTTTCACTCCCCTCCCGGGGTCCTTTTCACCTTTCCTTCACAGTACTATGCGCTATCGGTCACTAAGGAGTATTTAGCCTTGGGGGGTGGTCCCCCCGAATTCCCGCAAGGTTCCACGTGTCTCGCGGTACTCTGGATCCTGCCGCTGCTTATCGTTTTCATGTACGAGGCTTTCACTCTCTCTGGCCGGTCTTTCCAGGACCGTTCCATTAACGAATCAGCTCACTTATGCAGTCCGTAACCCCAGAGTGCACGCACTCTGGTTTGGGCTCTTCCCATTTCGCTCGCCGCTACTTTGGGAATCGATGTTTCTTTCTCTTCCTCCGCCTACTTAGATGTTTCAGTTCAGCGGGTTCCCTTCCATACGTTATGTATTGGCGTATGGATGACTGAGGTCTTCTCAGCCGGGTTTCCCCATTCAGATATCTCCGGATCAATGGATATTTGCTCCTCCCCGAAGCTTTTCGCAGCTTATCACGTCTTTCATCGGCTCTTAGTGCCAAGGCATCCACCCTGCGCTCTTATTAGCTTAACCAATTGATTCACACCGCGGGTACGGTGTTCCTCTCAGATGCATAGCGTTGCATCTTTGGCTTATGGTGTTTACAATTAATAATTGCTTGTTTT